>NZ_JBHWHX010000059.1:0-39455 GCF_042732315.1 Streptomyces sp. NPDC059787 | reverse complement strand
GGGGGGGGGGGGGGTGGGGGGGGCGGGGGGGGGGGGGGGGGGGCGGGGCCGGGGTCGGGGGTGTCCGTCCTCGGACTGGCGCGGATCACGTCACTCGGAGGGGGTGCGGGGCGCGGACGCGCCAGCCGCTGCGGGCGGCCACCCCCGCCCCGTCCCCTTCCCGCCGTACGCGACTGTCTAGCGCCGCCCCGCCGTCTTCCGCTATCCGCGGGCAGTCGTGCTGCCGCTCCCCGCGTTCCCGCGGGCAGTCGTGCCGCTGGGGCGGCACGGGTGGGCGGTGGGGGTACCTCCCGCTCGAGCGAAGCCGAGAGTGGGGGAGGCACCCCGTAAGCGTCGGGCTGCGCAACCCACTCCCGGCTCACACTCACGCCGGGGCACCCCGCAGAGCGCCGGGTCACGCAGACCCACCCCCGGCCCACACCAACGCGGGGCACCCCGTAAAGCCGTCGGGCTGCGGAACCCCGCCCTCACCGCCGCCAGGTGATCCGCCTCCGGCCAGGGGCGTACGACGCGGGAAGATGGGCCGTCCCCACGGCCAGAGCGGTGGCCGCACTGGCGATGCCCAGAATCGCCCCGGCGGCCACGTCACCCGGATAGTGCACACCCGTGTGCACCCGCGAGTACCCCACCGCACACGCCAGCGCCCCCAACGGGACCGACGCCGCGGGCAGCACCGTGCCCACCGCCGTCGCGAACGCGACCGCCGACGCCGTGTGCCCCGAGGGGAACGATGCCGACGTCGGCATCGGCACGTGCCGGTCCACGGTCACCCGTGCCGCCTCCCGGTCCGGCCGGGCCCTGCGGACCAGCCGCTTGCCCAGCAGGTTCGCCGACGCCGACGCCACGGCTATGGCGCCGACCCCGGCCAGCGCCGCCCGCCGCGGCCGCGCCCCGCTCAGTGCGAGGACCCCGGCGATGGCGAACGAGATCTTGGAGTGGTCGGCCGTGTGGGACAGCCTGCGCAGCGCCCGGTCGAGCGTCGGCGTCGGCGTGGCGGCGACCGCCGCGTACAGGGCGCCGTCCACGGCCCTGAGGTCGCCGAGGACCGCGGAGACGACCCTGCGCAGTCCGTCGGCGGGCGGTACGGGCTTGGTGAGCGGACGGGTGACGTCCTGGTGGTCGGTGGTGGGCGGCTCGCTCATCTGTCTCTCCCGCGGTGGCATCGTCGACGAATCACCAGGTGCCCACGGTACGCATGATCCATCCGCATGCACTCGCCCACCCCGGCCGGCCGGCCCGTGGCCACCGTGCCGGTCCTGTCCAGGACCTCGCCCGCCTGCGTGTCCGCGGCGCCTCAGCCCAGGGCGCGGTCCAGGTTGAACGCGGCGCTGATCAGGGCGAGGTGGGTGAACGCCTGTGGGAAGTTCCCCTGTTGCTCCCCGGTGTGACTGATCTCCTCGGCGTACAGGCCGAGATGGTTGCCGTAGGTCAGCATCTTCTCGAAGGCGAGGGACGCCTCGTCGAGGCGCCCGGCGCGGGTCAGCGCCTCGACGTACCAGAACGAGCAGATGGAGAACGTGCCTTCGTCGCCGTGCAGTCCGTCGGGGCTCACCAGCGGGTCGTAGCGGTAGACCAGCGAGTCGGACACCAGGTCCTCGGTGAGGGAGTCGAGCGTCGACAGCCACTTCGGGTCGGTCGGCGCGATGAACTTCGACAGCGGCATCATCAGGATCGCCGCGTCCAGCACGTCCCCGTCCTCGTGCTGCACGAAGGCCCGGCGCGACGCCGACCAGCCATGGCTCATGATCCGCCGGTAGATGGTGTCGCGGCTCGACTGCCAGCGGGGGAGATCGGCGGGCAGGCCCCGCCGGTTGGCCATGCGGATGGCGCGCTCGATCGCCACCCAGCACATCAGGCGCGAGTACAGGAAGTTCTTCCGTCCGCCGCGTGTCTCCCAGATGCCCTCGTCGGGCTGGTCCCAGTGCGCGCACACCCAGTTCACCAGCGCCGTCACATGGTCCCACTGCTCGCTGGAGACGGGCTCGGCCCACTTGTCGTAGAGGTAGATGGAGTCGATCAGCGCTCCGTAGACGTCCAGTTGGAGCTGGTCGGCCGCCGCGTTGCCGACGCGGACCGGTGCCGAGCCGTGGTGGCCCTCCAGATGGCCGAGTTCACGTTCGGGGAGGTCGGTGCGGCCGTCGATGCCGTACATGATCTGCAGCGGGCCGGAGGCCTTGCAGTCTCCCGGACTGATGTGCCGGGAGACGAACCCCATGAACGCCTCGGCCTCCTCGGTGAAGCCCAGCCGCAGCAGCGCGTACACGCAGAACGCCGCGTCGCGCACCCATACGTACCGGTAGTCCCAGTTGCGTTCCCCGCCGAGCTCCTCGGGCAGGCTGGTCGTCGGCGCCGCCACGATCGCCCCGGTCGGCGCGTAGGTGAGCAGCTTCAGGGTGAGGGCGGAGCGGTGCACCATCTCCCGCCAGCGGCCCCGGTACCGCGAGGAGGACAGCCATCGCCTCCAGTACGCCACCGTCGCGGCGAACTGCCGCTCCGCCTCCCCGCACTCGCAGCGGCTCGGCGTCACCTCCGGGCCGACCTGGTCCAGGGCGAACACCGCCGTCTCCCCCTCGGCCAGCTTGAACTCGGCCCGTACGTCCGGCCCGGCGGTCTCCAGCGGGACGGTCGCGGTGAGCGCCAGGGACAGTTCCTCGGAGTCGAAGACCGCGATGCCCTCGGTCAGCCGTACGGTGTGCGGGCGGGAGCCGTAATCGAACCGCGGCGCCACCAGCGTCCGGAACGGCACGGAGCCGCGTACGCACAGCACCCGCCGGATCAGCCGGTGCCGGGCCTCGTCGGCCGACGTGCCGCCGACCGGCATGAAGTCCTGCACCTCACCGACCCCGTCCTCGGCGAAGAACCGGGTGATCAGGACATTGGTGTCGGGGAAGTAGAACTGCTTGGTGCGGGCCGGCACGGACGCCGCCAGTTCGAAGCAGCCGCCCCGCTCGGTGTCCAGGATCGCGCCGAACACGCTCGGCGCGTCGAAGGACGGGCAGCAGTACCAGTCGATGGTGCCGTCGGTGCCCACCAGCGCCACGCTGCGCAGATCACCGATCAGCCCGTGGTCGGCGATCGGCACGTACCGGCGCGTGCGGGACTCGTCCCGTTCCCTGGTCGTCCCGTCCATCGCAGCCTCCCTGGGCCGGCACGCCGTGCTCATGTGCCAGCTTAGGCAGCTTCGGCCGGACCGGCTCAGGTCACCACGACCCGTAGTCCCGCCTCCTCGAAGCGGCGTACCGTCTCCGGGTTCGCGCCCGTGTCCGTGACCAGGGTGTCCACCTGCTCGGCGGCACAGATCCGGGCGAACGCCCGCCGGCCCAGTTTGCTGGAGTCGGCGGCCACGATCACCCGCTCGGCCCGCTCGCACAGCAGCCGGTTGATCGCCGCCTCCGCCTCGTCGTGGGCCGCCGCCCCGTGCACGGCGTCGAAGGCGACGACACCGAGCACCGCCGCATCGAGGGTGATCTGCCCCAGCACTCCGTCCGCGAGCGGCCCGACCAGCTCGTACGACTGGGCCCGCGCCACCCCGCCGGTCAGCACGATCTTGAACTGGGGGCGCACGGCCAGCTCGTTGGCGATGTTGAGCGCGTTCGTCACCACGGTCAGCGCGGGCGAGCCCGAGGCGAGGTCTCCGCGTACGGCCAGTGCCCGCGCCACCTCCGTGGTGGTCGTACCGCCGGTCAGCCCGACCGCCTCGCCCGGCGCGACGAGATCCGCCACCGCCTTCGCGACGCGCTGCTTCTCGGAGGCGTGCCGCGCGGTCTTGTAGCGCAGCGGCAGTTCGTACGACACCCCGTGCACCACCGCGCCGCCACGGGTGCGCACCAGCATCTGCTGTTCGGCGAGCTGGTCGAAGTCGCGCCGGATCGTCGCGGCCGACACCGCCAGTTCGCCGGCCGCCTCCTCGACGTCCAGCCGGCCGCGCTCGACGAGCAGCTCCAGCAGCGTCTTCCAGCGGGCGTCCCGCGACATCCGCCCTCCCGTCGTCCCCTTGGTCCCTCTTGGTCTTCGGCGACCCTAACGCACCCGACCTTCGGCCGGATGCTTGATTTTGCTCGAAACCTCGCTCAATGTTGCAAGAACAATCATCAAGCCTTCGGGGGTGCGGCATGACCCATGTCGAGGACGAACTGAGCAGTCAGCCCGAGTGCTGGAGCCGCGCCGCCGCGCAGGCCTCCTCCCACGCCCCGGTGCTGCCGGCAACGGGGGAGCGGGTCGCGGTGGTCGGCTGCGGGACGTCGTACTTCATGGCGCAGGCGGTCGCGGCCCTGCGCGAGGACGCGGGCCAGGGCGAGACCGACGCCTTCGCCGCCTCGGAGTTCCCGCACCACCGGGCCTACGACCGTGTCGTCGCCCTCACCCGCTCCGGGACCACCACCGAAGTCCTCGACCTGCTGGGCCGGTTGAAGGGCGGCACCCGTACCACCGCGGTCACCGCCGATCCGGCCACCCCCGTGATGTCACTCGCCGACGAGACGGTCGTCCTCGACTACGCGGACGAACGCTCCGTCGTCCAGACCCGGTTCGCCACCACGGCCCTCACCCTGCTCCGCGCCCATCTGGGCCTGCACTCCGACGCGGTCGTCGAGGACGGGCGTACGGCGCTGGCCGACCCGCTGCCCGAAGGGCTCGTGGACCGCGACCAGTTCACCTTCCTCGGCCGCGGCTGGAGCGTCGGTCCGGCCAACGAGGCCGCACTGAAGATGCGCGAGGCGGCCCTCGCCTGGACGGAGTCCTACCCGGCGATGGAGTACCGGCACGGACCCATCAGCATCACCACCTCCACCACCGCGACCTGGATGTTCGGTGACGCCCCTGAGGGGCTGGCCCGGCAGGTGCGGGACACCGGCGGGCTGTGGATCGAGGGCACCCTCGACCCGCTCGCCGAACTCGTCCGCGTCCAGCGGCTCGCGGTCGCCGTCGCCGCGGCCCGCGGCCTGGACCCCGACCGGCCCCGCCACCTCACCCGCTCGGTCGTCCTCGCACCCTGACCCGTCGGAAAGTACGGAACCCCGCAGGAAAGGACGGACCGTGCCCCTCACCACCACCGGCGAGCTCGTCACCCGCGCCGCCGCCCACCGCTCGGCGGTCGCCTCGTTCAACATCATCACCCTCGAACACGTCGAGGCCGTCATCGCCGGCGCCGAGTCGGCGAACGCCCCCGTCGTCCTCCAGGTCAGCGAGAACGCCGTGAAGTTCCGCCACGGCCGGCTGCTCCCGCTCGCCCGCGCCGCCGTCGCCGCGGCCGAACGCGCCACCGTCCCCGTCGCCCTGCACCTCGACCACGTACAGAGCGACACCCTGCTGCGCCAGGCCCCGGACGCCGGATTCGGCTCCGTGATGTACGACGCGGCCCGGCTGCCCTACGCCGACAACCTCGCCGCGACCCGGGCCGCCGTCGACTGGGCCCACGCCCAAGGGCTGTGGATCGAGGCCGAGTTGGGCGAGATCGGCGGCAAGGACGGGCAGGCCGCGCCGGATGCCCACGCCCCGGGCGCCCGTACCGACCCCGGCCGGGCCCGCGCCTTCGTCGCCGACTCGGGCGTGGACGCGCTGGCCGTCGCCATCGGCACCACCCACGCCATGACCACCCGCACCGCCGCCCTCGACCACACCCTCCTCGAACGGCTGGTCACCACCCTGGACGTCCCCCTCGTCCTGCACGGCTCCTCCGGCCTCCCCGACGACGAACTCGCCGCGGCGGTCACGGGCGGCATCGCCAAGGTCAATGTGGGAACGGCCCTGAACATCGCCATGACCGGCGCGATCAGGGAGTTCCTCACCGCCCACCCCGGGGCGGTCGACTCCCGCGGTTACCTCACGGTGGGCCGGGAGGCGATGACACGGGCGGTGACGGCGATCATCGAGGTGCTGGAACCGGCCCCCGCGGAGTCCTGAGCTACCGCTTCACGGCTTTCAGGACCACGAACTTCGGGTCCGACGCCACCACTTCACTGTTGCCGAACAGCCGCCGCAGCCTCACGTGGTACCCCAGGTGGCGGTTGCCGATCACCCACAGTTCGCCGCCCCGGCGCAGGGTGCGCCGGGCGCCGGTGAACATGCGCCGGGCCGTGGCGTCGGTGGTCGCCTGGTGGGAGTGGAAGGGCGGGTTGTTCAGGACCAGGTCGACGCTGTCGGCCGGTATGCCCGACAGGCCGTCGCCGACCCGGAACTCGGCGTGTCCGGGCACGTCGTTCTCCCGGTACGTGGCCTGCGCGGACGCCACCGCCTGGAACGACTCGTCCACGAACAGCACCTCGGCGCGCGGATCCGCCAGCGCCATCGCCGTACCGACGACGCCGTTGCCGCAGCCCAGGTCCACCACCCGTCCGCCGTCCCTGCCGGCGGGCAGGTGCTTCAGGAAGAACCGGGTGCCGATGTCGAGGCGGTCGGCGCAGAAGACACCGGCGTGGTTGACGACCGTCGCGCCCGACACCGGGCCGATGCCGTCGGGCAGCGTGTAGCGGTACGGCCAGGGGTTCGCGGGACGCTCCCGCGCGGGGTCAGGCGTGCAGAGGATCAGCCGGGCCTTCTTCTCGGCGAGCGAGGTTCTGGTCGGGCCGAGGATCCGCTCGAAGAGGTCCAGCGTCGAGGTGTGGATCTCCTTCACCATGCCGGTGCCGACGACGACCGTGCCCGCGTGCACCGCCGGCGCCAGCCGCAGCAGCTGGTCCTCCAGCAGCGCCAGGCTCTTCGGCACCCGGACGAGCAGCACGTCGATCCGGGCCGGCGGGGGATCCTGCGTGGTGAGCAGCCGGACCGCGCCCGGCTCGACGCCGTTGCGGGCCAGGTTCGCGCGGGTCGCCTCCTGCCCGAGCCAGGAGTCGGTGATCTGCGTCGGCCGGTGCGCGGCGAGCGCCGTCACCAGCGCGCCCCAGCGGTCGCCGACGACCACGACCGCGCCGGACAGCGGGACCTGCCGGTCGGCGAGATGCCCGAGGAGATATTCGTCGGACGCGTCCCAGGCCCGCAGCCTGTCCCGCGGATCCTCGGGGAACCTGGCCAGCACCGGCTCGCCCCACGCAGTCGTCATACGGTCGTTCATCGTCCGACCAGGCTAGCCCAGCCGCAGCTCAGGGCGCGTCCGGCAGGATGGGAGGCATGGGAGGCATGGGAGGCATGGACGCCGGGCTGTTCCCCAGGGAACGCGGCGAGATCGCGCCCGGCGCGGTGCGCGTGCCGGACTGGCTGGACGCGCGGGAGCAGCGCGAGCTGCTGGAAGCGTGCCGGGAGTGGGCCCGGCCGCCCGCCGGACTCCGTACGGTCCGCACGCCCGGCGGCGGCATCATGACCGCCCGGCAGGTGTGCCTCGGGTGGCACTGGTACCCGTACGGCTACGCCCGTACCGTCGTCGACGGTGACGGCTCACCGGTGAAACCCTTCCCCGGCCGGCTCGGGGAGCTGGGCCGCCGCGCGGTGACCGACGCGCTGGGCGCGGACGCCGCGCGCGGTGCCGCGTACGACATCGCGCTCGTCAACTTCTACGACGGCGACGCCCGTATGGGCATGCACCGTGACGGCGACGAGGAGTCGGACGCGCCCGTGGTGTCGCTGAGCCTCGGCGACACCTGCGTCTTCCGCTTCGGCAACACGGTGACGCGGAACCGCCCCTGGACGGACGTGGAGCTGCGCAGCGGCGACCTGTTCGTCTTCGGCGGGCGCTCCCGGCTCGCGTACCACGGCGTCCCCCGGGTGCACGCGGGCACGGCACCGCCCGAATTGGGACTGGCCGGAAGACTGAACATCACGCTGCGGGTCAGTGGTCTGTAGTCCGCCTCCGGTTGCGGATCATGGGAGACTCGCCCTCATGAGCGGGAAGGCGGACCCCCGGCCGGCGGGGGAAGGGACCACCTCGAGGGCGCGGCTGGACCGGGGGCGCGGCGCGCTCGGACCCGCGCTGGAGCTCGTGCACACCGGACGCGCGCCGACCCGCGCGGTGCTCACCGCCGAACTCGGCGTGACCCGCGCGACGGCCGGCGCGGTCGCCGCCGAACTGGAGGCGCTCGGGCTGATCCGGGTGGACGCCCGGCCCGGCGCGGCGGCAGGTTCCCAGGGGCGCCCCTCGCACCGGCTCTCGGTCGCCGAGGACGGGCCCGTGGCGCTCGCCGCGCAGGTGCACGCCGACGGTTTCCGGGCGGCCCTGGTCGGGCTCGGCGGCCGTATCGTCGCCACGGCGCCCGGCTGCGAGGTCGTCGACGCCGACCCGGCGAAGGTGCTCGGCTCCGTCGTCGCGGCCGGCGCCGAACTGCTGGAGGAGACCGGACGGCGGTGCGTGGGCGCCGGGCTCGCCGTGCCGTCGGCGGTGGCCGAACCGGAGGGGCTGGCCCTCAACCCCCTGCACCTGGCCTGGCCGGCGGGCGCCCCGGTGCGGGAGATCTTCGCCGAGCAGGTGCGCGCGGCCGGCCTGGACGGGCCCGCCTTCGCGGCCAACGACGTCAACCTCGCCGCCCTCGCCGAACACCGGCACGGCGCCGGGCGCGGCTCCCGCGACCTGCTGTGCGTGGCCACCGGCCACCGCGGGGTGGGCGGCGCGCTGGTGCTCGACGGGCGCCTGCACTCGGGCAGTTCGGGTCTCGCCCTGGAGGTCGGGCACCTCGCCGTCAACCCCGAGGGCCGTCCCTGCCACTGCGGCAGCCGCGGCTGTCTCGACGTCGAGGCGGACCCACTGGCCCTGCTCACCGCGGCGGGCCGCGCGCCGGGCCCCGAGATGTCCCTGCTGAGGCAGGCCGACGACCTGATCCACGGCCAGTACGACGACCCGGACGTGCGCACCGCCACCGAGTCCCTCATCGACCGCCTCGGCCTCGGCCTCGCCGGACTGGTGAACATCCTCAACCCGGACCGGATCATCCTCGGCGGACTGCACCGCACCCTGCTGGAGGCCGACCCGGACCGGCTCCGCGCCGTCGTCGCCGACCGCAGCCTGTGGGGCCGCAGTGGCGGCGTCCCCATCCTCCCCTGCACCCTGGACCACAACAGCCTGGTCGGCGCGGCGGAACTGGCCTGGCAGCCGGTGCTGGACGATCCTCTCGGTGCACTGGTGCGATGAGGCAGCCCGCCAGACAGAAAGCGGAGTCATGACCGACAAGCTCACCGTCAGCGTCCTGGGTACCGGCATCATGGGCGCGGCGATGGCCCGCAGCCTCCTCCGCGCGGGGCACACCGTACGGGCCTGGAACCGCACCCGAGCGAAGGCCGAACCGCTCGCCGCCGACGGCGCGCACATCGCCGGCACCCCCGCCGAGGCGGTCGAGTCCGCCGATGTCGTGCTGACCATGCTGTACGACGGCCCGGCCACCCTGGAGACGATGCGCCGGGCCGCCCTCGCCCTGCGCGGCGGAACCGTCTGGGCGCAGTCCACCACCGCGGGCATCGAGGGCGTCGCCGAACTGGCCGGCTTCGCCCGCGAGCACGGCCTGCTCTTCTACGACGCACCGGTCCTCGGCACCCGTCAGCCCGCCGAGGCCGGACAGCTCACCGTCCTCGCCGCCGGACCGGCCGAGGGCCGGGACAGGGTGGCACCGGTGTTCGACGCGGTGGGCGCCCGCACCGTGTGGGCCGGGGAGGACGGGGCCACGGCCGGCGCGACCCGCCTGAAGCTGGTCGCCAACAGCTGGGTGCTCGCCGCGACCACCGCCGCCGGTGAGGCCCTCGCCCTGGCCAAGGCCCTCGACGTCGCACCGGACGGCTTCTTCGACCTCATCGCCGGCGGCCCGCTCGACATGGGTTACCTGCACGCCAAGGCCGGGATGATCCTCGACGGGCGGCTGACCCCGGCCCAGTTCGCCGTGACGACCGCGGCGAAGGACGCCAGACTGATCGTGCGGGCCGGTGAGCAGCACGGCGTCCGCCTGGACGTGGCCGTCGCGAGCGCCGAACGGTTCGAGCGGGCCGACGCCCGGGGCCACGGCGACGAGGACATGGCCGCCGCCTACTACGCCAGCTTCGACGACGACCCCACCACCTGATCGGCCGAGCCGCGAGCACGAAGGAGTCCGTAGTGTCCAAGCCCCCGCTTCCCCCCGAGGCACAAGACCTGCTGCGCAAGGCCAACCCCTGCGTCATGGCCACGCTGCGCTCCGACGGCGCGCCCGTGTCCACCCCCACCTGGTACCTGTGGGAGGACGGCCGCGCGCTGATCAACTTCGACGAGGGCCGGGTGCGTCTGAAGCACGTCCGCCGCGACCCCCGCGTCACCCTCACGGTCCTGGACGGCGACGGCTGGTACACCCACGTCACCCTGATCGGCCGGGTGACCGAGATCTACGACGACGAGGACCTGGCCGACATCGACCGCCTCTCCCGCCACTACACCGGCAACCCGTACCCGGACCGGGAGCGGGCGAGGGTCAGCGGCTGGCTCGAGGTCGACCGCTGGCACGGCTGGGGCGCGATGAAGGACAGCGACCAGGCAGGCGGCTGACCACCGGTGCCCGGCCGGCCTCAGCGCCGGCCGACGGCGAAGGACCGGCCGGGATGCCCGGTGGGGGCGGTGCGGACCGAGCTCACCACCGGCGTCCCCGGGACAGTGCGTCCCGCTCCGGCGCCGACAGGTGCAGCACCTGGAAGACCTCGCCGTCCGCCCCGGGCGTGTCCCGCGCCCAGAGCGAGAAGTGCACCAGTTCCCAGCGGGCGGTGTCCACGGCGACCGCCGCGAGCACCGCGCCGTCCCGGCCGGCCAGCCGCCCGCACTCCTCCACCGCCTCCTCGGCCGCCTCACCCACCCGCACCCCGTCCGGCACGGGACGCCGGTGCCGTACGGCGACGGCGGCCGGAGCATCCGCGGCCACCCCCTCCTCGTACGCCAGGCCGGTCCACTGCCGCACCGGGGGACGCCCGAAGTCGTCGGCGATGCCCTGGAAGCCGCCGCCCCAGAGGAAGGCGTTCATGCCCTCCACGGTGTTCCAGAGGTAGAACGGCGCGTACTGGTTGACCGGCGAGCCGTGCACCCCGCGCTCACGCACCAGGTACGCCTTGACGCCGAGGCCCGGCCACGCGTCGAGCAGGTGCCCGCGCCGGGCCACCCGGTCCCGGACGATCCCCATGTCGTAGTCGGCGGGCAGGGTGAGTTCGTACTGCAGGGCGTGCAACGGAGTTCTCCTCGACGGAAGTTGACGGGGTCAGCGCTCTCGCGGCGCGAGCAGCGCGAGCAGACCGCGCACCCCCGCGTCGAAGGCGGCGGGGGAGCCGGAGGCACGGGCCAGTACATAGCCGCCCTGGACGGTCGCGACGACGGCCGCGGCGATCTCCGCGCTGTCGAGCACGGACGCGAACTCGCCCCGCTCCCTGCCCTCTTCGACGATCCCGGTGAGCCGCGTGCGCAGCCAGTCCAGGGTCTCGTCGACCGGGGCGCGCAGCGCGTCGTCGGCGATGACGTCCGGGTCCATGGTGAGCCGCCCGACCGGACAGCCGCGCAGGACGTCGCGCTCGCGCAGCAGATACGCCTCGATGCGCTCGTACGGCGTGCCCGGCCCGGCGAGGACCGCTTCGGCGGTGGTCCGCATCTCCTCGGCGGTCCGCCGGATCGCGGCCAGCGCGAGGTCGGGCTTGCCCCTGAAGTGGTGGTACATGCTGCCCTGGCCCGCGCCCGACCGCTCCAGGATCGCCTTCGGGCTGGTGCCCACGTAGCCGCGCTCCCACAGCAGCTCGCGGGTGGACTCGATCAGCCGCTCCGAGGTGCTCATGCCCGCACTGTACATACCAGTAGTTACAGAAGTCGAGTGATCCTCGGCGGGACGCGGCCGTCCGCGTACTCCCCGCGAGGTACGCACAGTGCCGCCGGCCGTACGACGCCCCGGCCCCCCTCGTGGGACGACGCTCGGAGATGTCGCACAAGGAGCGACGAGACAGCGCATCCGAGGAGATGGACGATCATGCAGACCCTGGCGCACTTCGGCGACGGCGGGCCCGGCCCGTGGATCCTGTTCCTCCCCGTGATCTGGGCCCTGGTCATCGGCGGCGGCATCGCCCTGCTGCGCCGCGCGGTGTGGCGCGGACGCCGCGGGCCCGGCCCCGGGCGGCCCACGGTGGAGGACACCTCGCCCATCGCGGTGCTCGGCCACCGCTTCGCCTCCGGCGAGATCGACGAGGACGAGTACTGGCGGCGGCTGTCCGTCCTGGACGAGCAGTTCGGCCGGCACGGCAAGGGCGGTGCGCGATGACGTTCCGAGACGCCTCGCCCCCGCTCCGTTCCGGGCACGGAAGCGGCTCACGCCCCGGTGGCGATGTCCTCGGTGAGGTGCGCCGGGTGGGGAGCCGGTGGCTCCGCCACCGGCTCCCCACCCGGCCCGCCGGTCGCCCGTGTCAGCCGGGGACGGTGGAGCGGGCGGGGGCCCGTTCGGTGTGGTGGTCCCCGGTGGTGTGCTCCACGAGGGCGACCTCCGCGAAGCGGTGGTCGGCGGGCTCGCCGGCCGTGATCCGCGGTTGCCGGTCCCAGGCGGGCGCGGCGGTCGCGGACGGTGTCGGCAGGGTGAACCACACGACCTTGCCGGACTCGCCGTCCGGCACCGCGCCCCAGCTCTCACTCATCGCGGCGACCATCGCCAGCCCGCGCCCGCACGTGGCGAGCGGGCTCGCGTCCGCCATGACCGGCAGGCGCGGGTCGTGGTCGTGCACCGACACCTTGAGCCGGTCGAGCAGCAGCTCGATCTCGACGGTGCACGTCTTGTCGGGCTGGGCGTGCCGGTGGACGTTGGACAACAACTCCGTCACACCGAGCGATGCCCGGTCTATCAATGAGTCCATATGCCAGTAGCGCAACTGTGCAGATACGATTCTGCGGACTTGGCCGATCCGCGACGGCAGGGCTTGGAGCTCCACCGCGCAGTGCCTGCTTGGGTGAGTGATCACGGCTGCGACTCCCCGACGTGAGGTCCGGAAGAACACGGAAGGCGGATCCAGCAGGGCGCCTGCGTGACACTGCCGCCTGCTGTCGTGGCCGGCGGGCTGGTTCGCAGCGTTATCGCCGGTAAACCCAGAGTGACGTGAGACCAGCGTGACGTACGAGGCGAAGTGACGCAAGTCACGGACATCTCAGGCGCCACGCCCCGACGCCCGGCGCACGGCCTCGATGAAACGGCTGGCGGCGGGCGGGCCGGGTTCACCCGGCGCGGGGTCGTGATCGCCCAGGGTCAGCGAGTACCGGTTGCCGTTGAGGTCCGCGAGCGCCCGGTCCTCGGGCGCGAACCAGGGCCTGGACGCCCGTACCGCCTGCACCGGCGCGCTGTCGATCTCGCTGCCGTAGCTGGTGAGCAGCTCCAGCCGGCCCTCGCTGATCCGGACCTGGCCGGCCCGGGTGAGCGAACGCAGCCGCTTGCCGATCCGCACGCCCGTGGCCGTGAACTCCGGCTCCGCCATGCCACCCGCCCCCTTGTGCGCGTCGGTGTGCCGGACCGTGCTCCACGGGCCGGCTCCTGCCCAGCTCCAGTGTGCCCCCGTACGGGGCCCTGCTCACGCCGGTGCAGTCTGCCCGCACCCGCCGCCGAGCACCAGTGCGCGCACCACCGTTCCCCGGGGCTCGGGGTGCACTCGCGCCAATGCGCCCCCCTGTCGCCACGCTGCGCGCCCCAGGGGTGCCTTTGAGTGGCTCAAAGGAGTGTTTATGCAGGTGGGAGGTGGTGCGGATGGTGCTTATGATCGGAGTGCCGGCCGCGTGAGACGCCGTCGGCGCTCAGCGTAAGGAGCCCTGCCGTGAGCACTCCCCGACAGACCCTGACCGGTGCCACCCTCGACGTCGACCACAGCGACGCCGCCTACCGGGCCTGGCTGAAAGAGGCCGTGCGCAGGGTGCAGGCCGACGCCAACCGCTCGGCCGACACCCATCTGCTGCGCTTTCCGCTGCCCGAGCGGTGGGGCATCGACCTCTACCTGAAGGACGAGTCGACCCACCCGACCGGCAGCCTCAAGCACCGGCTGGCCCGTTCGCTCTTCCTCTACGGGCTGTGCAATGGCTGGATCCGTCCGGGCCGCCCGGTGATCGAGGCGTCCAGTGGCTCCACGGCCGTGTCGGAGGCGTACTTCGCGAAGCTGATCGGCGTGCCCTTCATCGCCGTCATGCCGCGCACGACGAGCGCCGAGAAGTGCCGCCTGATCGAGTTCCACGGCGGTCGGTGCCACTTCGTGGACGACCCCCGCACGATGTACGAGGCGTCCGCCGCCCTCGCGGCGGAGACCGGCGGCCACTACATGGACCAGTTCACCTACGCCGAGCGGGCCACCGACTGGCGGGGCAACAACAACATCGCCGAATCGATCTTCCGCCAGATGGGGTCGGAGCGGTTCCCGGAACCCGCGTGGATCGTCGCCACGGCCGGCACCGGCGGCACCTCGGCGACCCTCGCGCGCTACGTCCACTACATGCAGTACGACACCCGCGTCTGTGTCGCCGACCCGGAGAACTCGTGTTTCTTCCAGGGCTGGACCACCGGCGATCCGGGCGTCGCCTGCGACCGCGGCTCCCGTATCGAGGGCATCGGCCGGCCCCGTATGGAGCCGAGCTTCGTGCCCGGCGCGATCGACCGGATGATGAAGGTGCCCGACGCGGCCAGTGTCGCCGCGGTGCGGGCCCTGGAGCGGGTCATCGGCCGCAAGGCGGGCGGCTCCACCGGCACAGGGCTGTGGAGCGCGCTCAAGATCGTCGCGGAGATGGTGGCGGACGGGCGGCGGGGAAGCGTGGTGACGCTGCTGTGCGACCCGGGGGACCGGTACCTGGACAAGTACTACTCGGACGCCTGGCTGGACGGGCAGGGCCTGGACATCGCGCCGTACACGGCGGCGATCGAGTCCCTGCTGCGGACCGGCGTCTGGCCCGACTGAGAGCTATCCCGCGAGCCTGCGGTCCAGCGAGGTCACCGCGGAGCGGAACGCCCGCCCCAGCCCCGGCCGGGCGGCCTTCAGCGCGAGCCGGAAGGGTACGGTGCCGTCGGCCGCGAACGTCCACCGCACCCGCGTGCCCGTCCCGGCGGGAGCGAGCCGCCACTCCTCGGCCATGGCACGGGCGCCCGGCGCGTTCGTCACGTCGACGCGGTAGGCGTACACCCCGGGCTCCTCGGCCACGAGGACCGTCTCGCGGAACCGGGTGCCGCCCCGGAGCCGGATCTCACGCCCCGCGCCGTCGTCGAGGGGCGTGAGAGCGTGACCGCCCCGAACCACTCCGTCCAGCCGGTCACGTCCTCGGCGAGCGCGCGGTACACCCGCTCCGGCGCGGCGGCGATCTCCCGCCCGAAGACCAGACGTACGGGCGCCGCCCGGACGAACTCGTGCCCCACGGGGCGCAGACGGTGAGCCATGGGCGTGTCCCCTTCGACGAGTTATCCGGCCCCGGCGGCCGGCTGTCGGGCCATCAGATGTCCGCGGCCTCCGAGGTCTCCGCGTCCTCCGCGGGTTCACCCGCCACGACCAGCCGCCGCAGATGCTCGGACACCTCCGCGCGCGCCCCCGCGGGCAGCCCGGAATCCGTCACCAGGGTGTCGACCTGCTCCAGGGACGCGAACGAACTCAGCCCCACCGTGCCCCACTTGGTGTGGTCGGCGACCACGACCACCCGCCGGGCCGACTGCACCAGACGCCGGTTGGTCTCCGCCTCCGCGAGGTTCGGCGTCGACAGCCCCGCCTCCACCGATATGCCGTGCACCCCGAGGAACAGCAGATCGAAGTGGAGCGCCGCGATCGCCTGGTCGGCCACCGGCCCCACCAGCGAGTCGGACGGCGTGCGCACCCCGCCGGTCAGGACGACCGTGGCCGCGCCCTGCCGGGTCCCCGACGTGCGCTGCGCCGCGTGGAACACATCGGCCACCCGCACCGAGTTGGTGACCACCGTGAGGTCGGGAACGTCGAGCAGTCGGTGCGCCAGCGCGAAGGTCGTCGTACCGCCCGAGAGCGCGATCGCCGCGCCGGGGGAGACCAGTTCGGCCGCCGCCCGCGCGATGTCCTCCTTGGCGGTCGGCTCCAGGCCCGACTTGGCCTCGAAGCCGGGCTCGTGCGTGCTCGCCTCCACCACCGGGACCGCGCCGCCGTGCACCTTCTCCAGCACGCCCTGCCGGGCCAGCGCGTCGAGGTCGCGGCGGACCGTCATGTCCGACACGCCGAGCTTGCGGGTCAGCTCGTTGACCCGGACCCCGCCCCGGCGCCGGACCTCGTCGAGGATCAGGGTGCGCCGCTGCTCCGCGAGCAGGTTCTGATTCTCGCTCACGTACGCTCCGGTCCTTTCGCCGCAAACCGTCCGACACGCCCGCACCCTCCGCGACGAGCAGGTTTCCGACCGTCATCGGTGCGCGGACGTCCCATCCTCGCATGCCGTGCCCCGCGCGGCGTCACCGGTGGTTCGTCGCGCACATGTCATTGATGTTCCGCGTGTCGCTTGCCTGTCACACGGATCGGGGAGATTACGTGACGAGAGGTGTGAGCCGTTCCGCCACGGGAGATCCTGTGCCCGCACGGACGGATCCGACGGGGCGTCACGGGGGAAGTGCGAATCAGTGGAGAGCGCGCAGCGACACGGACCGGCCGAGGGCACCGAGGGGACCGCCCTGGAACTCCTGGTCCACGGGGTGGGAGGCACCACCCCCGAGGAGATGCTCGACGACCCGCGCACGGTGCGGATCACCGGTGACGACATAGCCGCCGTGTTCCGCCGCGCCGACGACGCCGACGCGGAGCACCGGCCCGCCGGACGGCGCGAGGGGCCCGTCCCCGAGGCCTACGTCTGGTGCAACCTCACCTCCGGGAACGGCACCCGCGCCCTGTGGCTGCTGCTGCTCCCCTTCATGGTGGTCAACCTCGCCCACTGGATGCGCCCCACCGCCCACGGCCGCCGGCGCGCGGTCCGGCTGTACGGGCTGCTGGTGCGGCTGGCCGGACTCAGCCTGACGGTGCTGCTCGTCGCGGCCGCCTGCGAGGTCGCCCTCGACCTGGCCGCATGGCAGTGCGCGGGCACGCGCGCGTGCGCCGAACGGCACTCCTGGCTCGGCTTCCTCTCGCCCGGGACGTCCGACGGCGGCTGGTGGAGCACGCCGGGCCGCAGGCTGGCGCTGGCCGCCCTGGTGCCGGCCGCCCTCACCGGCCTGCTGTGGTTCCTGTCCCTGCGCACCTGGAGCGCGTACGAGTCCCAGCAGCCGATGACCCACGACCCCGAGCCCGAGGAGGACGGCGGGCGCACCGCACTGAGCAGGCCCGGCTTCTGGTACGGCCGACGACTGGTCGCCCGGCTGCGCGCCGCGCACACCGCCGCCGGACTGCTCACCGTCGCCGCCGCGGTCGGCTCCGCCGCCGCCCGCCACGACCGCGAGCCGGGCGGGCCGGCCGCCCTGGGTGTCCTGGGCGTCCTCCTGGAGGCGGCGCTGGCCGCCGGGGCGTGCGCCGTGGTGTGGGTGGTGTGCCGCCGGGGCCGCACCGAACGCCGACTGGACGCCGGACTCGACCGGCACCTGGTGCGGTACCTGCCGCTCGCCGCCCTCGTCCTGCTCGCCCTCACCCTGCTCCACGCCGGGTGGGAGCGCCCCGGCTGGGAGTCGGCGGGCAGGCTGCCGGGCGACGCCGCCTTCGGCGCCCTCGCCCTCGCCCAGGGCCTGCTGGTGATCGTGCTCGCCGGGGTCGCCCACAGCCTGCACCGCACCGACCCCGACCGGCGCGCCGCGATACGGGGCCTGGCCGGACCGGCGGTCGCCATGCTCGCCTGCGCGCTGGGCGGCGTCATGTCCGGCGGCGTCTCCCAGCGGGTCTCCGACTGGCTGGACGGCACCGGGACCTCGATCCCCGGCCCGCCGGTGCTGCTCACCTGGCAGGCGTCCGTGATCCCGCCGCTGCTCGTCCTGGTGCTGCTGCTGTGCGGCCGGCTCGCCCGGCGCGCCTGGCGGACGGCGCGCGCGGAGCGTGCCGCCGTGGAACGCGAGTACCCCGGAGAGGCGGGCGACCCCGGCCGCACCCGTCGTATCGCCTCCGTGCGCGCCATGGCCGCCCTCACCGACCGCGCGCCGCGCGTCCTCGCCGCCACCTCCGCCGCGACCCTGCTGCTGGGCGCCGGCGCCCTCGTCGGCGCCCTGACCACCGACAAGACACCCGGCGAGGCGGCACGGGGCTCGTACGCCGTCGTCCACGGCGCCGCCGAGACCGCGCAGGCGCTGGGCTCCTGGCTGATCGGACTCGGTTTCGTACTCCTCGTCGCCTCGGGCCGCCGCGCCTACAAGGACGCCTCCGCGCGGCGCACCATCGGCATCCTGTGGGATGTCGGCACCTTCTGGCCGCGCGCCGCGCACCCCTTCGCGCCGCCCTGCTACGCCGAGCGCGCGGTGCCCGACCTGACCTGGCGGATCGCCACCTGGACCCGGACCACCGGCGGCCGGCTGGTGATCTCCGGCCACTCCCAGGGCAGCGTCCTCGCCGCCGCCACGGCCTGGCAGCTCGCGCCGTCCACCCGCAGACGCGTCGCGCTGCTGACCTACGGCTCCCCGCTGGAGCGGCTGTACGGCCGCTGGTTCCCCGCCCACTTCGGCCCGGACGCGCTCGGCTCCCTGCACCGGGAGGTCGACTGCTGGCGCAACCTCCACCGGCGCACCGACCCCATCGGCGGCCCGATGCGGCTGCCCGGCGACTGCGGCCCCGCCGTGGACCGCCCCGCGCTCCAGGACCCCCTCGCCTACGGCCGCACCGAGGCCCACCCCCTGCCCTCGCCGATCCTCGGCCACTCCGGCTACCAGGCCGACCCGGCGTTCGCCGAGGAACGGCACCGGCTGCTCGCCCGCCTGCGGCCGGACGTCCCGGCACCCCGGCGGGTGGGGGAACCCGGCGACGATCAGGGCAGCGTGGGCAGGTCCTCGGCGTAGAGCAGCGTCAGGTCGTCGGTGGTCGGCTCGGCGAGCTGGGCCACCCGGCTCGCGTGCCGCTCGACCATCGCCTCGAAGGTCTGCCGCGCGGTGCGCCCGTTGCCGAACGCGGGCCCCTTGGGTATGTCGGCGAAGTACGCGAGCACCGCCTCGTCGGCGCCCGGCGCCAGCCGGTACTCGTGCTCCTCGGCCTGCTGCCGCACGATCCGCAGCAGCTCCTCGGGGCCGTAGTCGCCGAAGGTGATCGTCCGCGAGAAACGGGACGCCACACCAGGGTTGACCGACAGGAACCGCTCCATCTCGGCCGTGTAGCCGGCCACGATCACCACCACCGCGTCCCGCTGGTCCTCCATCAGCTTCACCAGCGTGTCGATGGCCTCCTTGCCGAAGTCGCGCCCGGCGTCCTCCGGGGAGAGCGCGTACGCCTCGTCGATGAACAGCACACCGCCGCGCGCCTTCTCGAACGCCTCCTGGGTGCGGATGGCCGTGGAGCCGATGTGCTCGCCGACCAGGTCGACCCGGGACACCTCGACCAGATGCCCCTGCTCCAGCACCCCGAGCGAGGCGAGGATCTCGCCGTACAGACGGGCCACGGTGGTCTTGCCGGTGCCGGGGGAGCCGGTGAACACCAGATGCCGCTTGACCGACGCCGCCTTCAGGCCCGCCCGCTGCCGGCGCCGGCCCACCTCGATCATGTCGGTGAGGGCGCGCACCTCGCGCTTGACGCTCTCCAGGCCCACCAGCGCGTCGAGTTCCCCGAGCACGGCCTTGGAGGTGCGGGCCTCCCGCTCCGGCTCGGGGGCGGGCGGTGCCGGCTCGGCCGTGCGGGCGGCGGGAACGGAGCTCAGCAGGCCGGTGGTGTGGCTCACCGTCCGCACGGCGGCCGGCTCCGGTGCCGCCGCCGGCTTCAGGCTCCCGCTCTCGTCGCTGGTGCAGTCCTCCACGACGGGACCGCCCGAACCGGACGCCGCGTCGCCCTCGGCGAACTCGTACCCACCGCGCGCGCAGCGCTCCGTACGGCACTTCCGCAGCGTCGTGCGGCTGCCGTCGATCACATGGAAGCCGTAGCCGCCGCTGCCCGTGACCCGGCAGTTCACGAAGGTGCCGCGGCCGCCGGCCGAGACGTAGACACCGGCCTCGGCGGGGGAGTCGACGGTGCAGCGCTCGACGGTCGGGTCGGCACCCTTGGTGACGATCACGCCGGTCTGCACGCCGTCCAGGGAGCAGTTGTCGAGGGTGCCGCCGCTGCCGTGGTCGCGGAACCAGGCGCCCGTCGCCGCCTCCCGGATCCGGCAGTCGTCGAGCTGCGCGGTGGCGCCGTCGCTCACCGACACGGCCGTGTTGCGCACCTGCGTCAGATCGCTGTCGACGACGTCCGCGCGGGAACCGCGGTCGAGCACGAACAGGGCGTCCGGCACGTCGTGCACCCGGCAGGAGTCCAGTACGGCGGTGGCGCCGTCGCTCACCCACACCGCGGGGTAGTCACCGGTGCTGTCGAAGATCTCGCACTGGTTGGCGTCCACGCGCGTGCCCGGGTCCCACACCGACAGACCGTTGCGGCCGAACCGCCGCACGCTGGTGCGGGTCAGGGTGAGCACCGAACGGGACCGCAGGTCGACCGCGTTCTCCGGGATGTCGTGGATCCGGCAGTCGGCCAGCGTCAGCACCGCGTCCGTGTCGAGCGTGACGCCGTCCCCGGTCGTCCGGTGCACATCGCAGTCGGTGAGGTGCGCGGTGGCCCGGCCGGTGACCTGGACACCGCTGCCCCGCACCTCGTAGACCTCACAACCCACCGCCTCCAGCGCCGAGTTGTCCCCGGTCGCGGTCAGTCCCGAGCCTGAGGCGTGGTGCACCCGGCAGCGCTCGAGGCGGGGGTGGGCGCCGCCGTGCACGGTGACCCCCGCCTGCCCCGCGGCGACCACCTCGCACTCCTCGAACACCCCGCCCCCGCCGTCCAGTACGGCGATGCCGGCGCCCGCCGGGTTGTCGACCGTGCAGCGGCGCACCGTGGGCCGGGCGCCGCCGCGCACCTCGATGCCGGCCGCGGACCGGGTGACCACGCGTATGTCGCGCAGCTCCGGGGTGCCCCCCTCGACCAGCACGGCCGGTGCGGTGGCGTCCTGCCCCTCCACGTGCAGGTCCTGGACCACCGCCGAGGCGCGCACGGTCAGCGGAACGCCGTCCGGGGGCGCGATGCGTACCGAGCCGGGTGAGCCCTCGGGGCCGCGCAGGGTCACCGCCCGCTGCACGACGAGGTTCTCCCGGTAGGTCCCGGGGGCGACGGTGAGGACGTCGCCCTCGGCCGCGGCCTCCAGGGCGGCGGCGAGCGATGCGTACTCACCCGTGCGGCGCCGCCACCTCGATGTGCCGGTGTGCGTCACCTGGACCGTGCCCTGTGCCATGGCGTAGCTGTGCCCCCACCTTGTCGTACGTGGCTCGTTCGCGCGCGTGTTGCCGCCGATCGGTTCGGCCGGACCACCGTAGCGTGCGCGCGGGCACCGGGTTGACCAGAGCCGGAACGTCGTCGAGGGCCGCGCGTTCGGGCCGGGCCGGACTCGCGGCCCTAGCTGCCGGTTCCGGTCCTGCCCCAGTCCGGGCCCGCCTTCTCCCATGCCCGGTCCCAACGCGCGTACCGGCGGCGGACCATGCGCCGGACGGTCAGCCGTCTGAAGCCCTCGACGAGGGCCGCGGTCACCAGGGCGGCGCCGATGCCGGCGAGCACGGCGTGCGTCGTGGCCGTCGCGGTGTCCAGGGGGCGGGCCACCGTTCTCCCGTGCCTGTCGGTCCATATCCGGAAGCGGTCGTCCGGCCGGGGGTCCTTCAGGCGTGTCGGCACCGGCCCGCTCCGCTCGGTGCCGTCCGGCGCGGTCCAGTGGGCGAGGACGCGGTGGCGCGGATCCCCGCCGGCGGACATCTCCGGGTCGCCGGCCGACGGAGACGGATCGAGCTCGCGCACCACCGTGGCCGTCACCAGGTGCCGGGACTGGTGCTGTGCGCGGACGGAACGCTGAAGGGTGTCCTGGGCGGCGCCTCCGACGAGGACGCCGGCCACCGGGGCGGCGACGAGGACGAGCAGCAGTGCCGTGAACGCCACCCATGCCTCGGCCAGATCGGTCCCGCGGCGCAACGGGTTGTGCCGCCAGCGCCAGAGTCCGCTGATCGCTCGCACGGTCCGCGCCCCCTTCCCCCCGCGGGTCCTTTCACGGATCTCTCATGAAAGGCCAACGCGCGAGCCAGGGGCCCGGTTCCCGCGCTCGCGACGGGAACCGCGCGGTCGCGGACCTCCACGACGGCGCCGATGCCCGCGTTCCCGCCGCGGACAGCGGGACGCCGCCGGTCAGAAGCCCGGCGGCGTCCCGTACGAAGCGCGGCGGTCGGCGCTGTCCGAGGCGGAACTGCGTTTCCTGCCCGGCAGGGCAGAAGTCCGATTCCCTCCCCAGGGACAGCCGGAAGCGGCCTCGGGGCCTCCGGCGAATCGGGTGCGGACGGGCATGCCCGCGGGGCCGTCGTGCCGTACGGCACCGACAGCCCCGGGCAGGCTCAGTACCCGCGGTACTGCTGACTGTTGTACGGGTCCTGGTAGGGAGCGGGACCCGGCCGCGGAGCCGCGGGGCGCATCGCCTCGTAGCCCGCGGGCGGAACCGGACGCGGTGGCTGCGGCTGAGGGCCGGGGTAGCCGCGCGGCGCGGTCGCCTGCTGCGGGATGTACGCCGCGGGCGCCTGCTGGAGCGGGGCGGGCTGCGGCACCTGCGGGTAGCCGTAGGAGGGCTGGGACGGGGCCGCCGGGAGGGCGGGCAACGCCGAGGGGAGGGCGGGCAGATGACTGGCCGGCGCCTCGTACGCGGCGGGGACCCGGATCGGGGCGATCTGCGGGGTACCCCGCTCGGCCACGAGCGAGTCGTAGATCGGGGTGTCCGGGAAGGCAGCGGAGTAGTAGCCGCCGCCATAAGTGGAGCGGGGGGAGGTCATGGCACATAAGTTAAGCCCACGATGTGCTGGTTGGGGAGACCGATAAGAGGGTTGTTTTCCGTGCCCGGCGTGACTGGGGATCCCCAATACGAGCGAACTTACGGAAAACGGGCACATCGGCGGGCGTATTTCGTGTAAAGGCCGAGTTCCGGGCGGGTTACCGGCGGTTGGCCACCGGTTCCCGCGCCCTCCCCGTGGGAGTTCCCCGCGCGGGGGAATAAGTTGTGCGCACGAACACCGACGGATGCCGGGTCCCGGCCCGGCGCGGCGACCCGTGATGGGGGCGGACATGTCAATGCCGAAGGGATCGAACACACCGGTGCCGACGACGGCGCTGCGGGTGGACGTGGGCCGGCGCTCCGGCCCCGGCGTACCCGACGCGGACGCCTCGGCCCTCCTACTGGCCGGTGGGAAGGTCCGCTCCGACGACGACTTCGTCTTCTACAACCAGCCCGCCCACGCCTCCGGCGCCGTGCGCCACGAGGGCAAGCGGGACGCGGGAGGGCGGGTCACCGACACCCTGCTCGTCGACCTCACGCGCGTGGAGCCCGGCATCGGGACGGTGATCCTGGCCGCCTCCTGCGACGGCGGCACGTTCGGACAGGTCCAGGACCTGTACATCGAGGTCAAGGACGCAGCGAACGGCGCCGTGGCGGCCCGCTTCGACAGCACGGGCGCGACCACCGAGACGGCGTTCGTCCTCGGCGAGTTCTACCGGCGCCAGGGCGCCTGGAAGTTCCGCGCCGTCGGCCAGGGGTACAGCAGCGGACTCGAGGGCCTCGCCACCGACTACGGCATCACGGTGGACGAGCCGCAGCACGTCCCCGCGGCGCCCGCCGCCCCCGCGGCGCCCGCCGCCCCCGCGGCCCCGGCGCGGCCCGTCGCGCCCCCGGTCACCGTGCCCCCTCCGGTCGCACCGCCCCCGCCGCCGTCCGCGCCCCCCGCGCCGGTCCGGCTGACGAAGGTGACGCTCACCAAGGCGGCCCCCTCCGTCTCCCTGACCAAGCAGGGCGGCACGTCGGGCGCCCTGCACGTGAACCTCAACTGGGAGGTCCGCAAGCAGTTCTCGGGCTGGGCCGGCAAGCTGGGCCGCCCGGTCGCCATGCACTCCGACCTCGACCTCGACCTGTGCGCCCTGTACGAACTCACCGACGGACGCAAGGGCGTCGTCCAGGCCCTCGGCAACGCCTTCGGGGCACTGCACCAGCCCCCCTTCATCCACCTGGACGGCGACGACCGCACCGGTGCCGTGGCCGGCGGCGAGAACCTCACCGTCAACCTCGACCACAAGCACCTCCTCCGACGCGTCCTCGTCTTCGTCACCATCTACGAGGGCGCCCGCTCCTTCGCCGACCTGCACGCCACGGTCACGCTCCGGCCGCAGCACGGCGCGCCGATCGACTTCTCCCTCGACGAGTGCACCGTCCCCTCGACGGTGTGCGCGCTCGCTCTGATCACCAACGCCGGCGGCGGCGAACTCGTCGTCCGGCGCGAGGCCCGCTACCTGGTCCCCGAACGCGGAGTGAGCCCCCAGCGCACCGTCGACCACGCCTACGGGTGGGGCATGAACTGGACCCCCGGCCGCAAGTGAGGTGACGCGCGGTCAGCCCTCGTCGGGCACGGCGTCCGGACGCGCGTAGGTGCGGCCCTTCCAGGCCGCACCGCGCCCCCGGTGATGCTGCACCGCCGAGTCCACCGTCATCAGCAGGTACAGCGCCGCGGTGAACGGCAGCAGGGGAGCGAGCCACAGCGGCTGCCGGCAGTACCGGAGCATCGGCACGTACGTCCCCGACATCACCAGCCAGGCCGCCGCGCCGAGGACCGCCGCCACCCCGCTCCCCGTCACCGCGCCAGCGATCACCGCGACGGGCGGCACCAGGTACACCAGCGCCAGCCCGGCGACCGTGCCGGCCAGCAGCACCGGGCTGTGCCGCAGCTGCGCGTACGCGCTCCGCGACACCATGCGCCACAGATCGCGCAGCCGCGGATACGGGCGCACGCTGTCCACCCGGTCCGCGAGCCCCAGCCAGACCCGCCCGCCGCTCCGCTTCACCGCGCGGGCGAGCGCCACGTCGTCGATGACGGCCTGCCGGATCGCGTCCGGGACCCGCGCCCGCTCGGCCGCCTCGGTGCGCAGCAGCACACAGCCGCCCGCCGCGGCGGCCGTACGCGTCCCCTCCAGTCCGATCCGGCGGAACGGGTACAGCTGGGCGAAGAAGTAGACGAACGCCGGTACGACCAGGCGTTCCCAGAGGCTCGCCACCCGCAGCCGGGCCATCTGCGACACGATGTCGAACCCTCCGGTACGGGCCGCCGCCACCAGCCGGCGCAGACTGTCCGGGGCGTGCGCGATGTCGGCGTCCGTCAGCAGCAGGTACTCGGGGTCACGCGCGCGTGCCAGTCCCATGCCGTGCCGCACCGCCCACAGCTTGCCGGTCCAGCCGGCGGGCGGCTCACCCGGAGAGCCCACCGTGAGCGGCAGCCCGCCGTGCCGGTCCGCGAGCTCCCGCGCGAGCTCCCCGGTACCGTCCGTGCTGCCGTCGTCGACGAGGAAGACCTCGGCCCGGCCCGGATAGTCCTGGGCGAGCAGCGAGGGCAGGCTCGCGGGCAGCACCGCCGCCTCGTCACGCGCGGGGACCACGACACACACCGGCGGCCAGGTCTCCGGGTCGCGGGACGGCGGGAGTCGCACATCCGTGCGCCAGAAGAAGCCCTGGCAGAACAGCAGCCACCCCCAGGCGGCGAGTGATCCGGCGGCACTCCACACAATGGCGCTCACCTGCCGCAGTCTGCCCCACGGCAGGGGCCCGAAGCGGCTCATCGTCTATCGTGGCCGGGTGAAGATCGCGCTCATGGACTCCGGAATCGGCCTGCTGGCGGCCACCGCCGCGGTGCGGCGCCTGCGCCCCGACGCCGATCTCGTCCTCTCCCTCGACCCCGACGGCATGCCCTGGGGACCCAGGACCCCGGAGGACCTCACCGGGCGCGCCCTCGCCGTCGCCGAGGCGGCGGCCGCGCACCGGCCCGACGCGCTGATCGTCGGCTGCAACACCGCCACGGTGCACGCCCTCACCGCCCTGCGCGCCCGCCTCGAGCCCGGCCTGCCGGTCATCGGCACCGTCCCGGCGATCAAACCGGCCGCGGCCGGCGGCGGACCGCTGGCGATCTGGGCCACACCGGCCACGACCGGCAGCCCCTACCAGCGGGACCTGATCGAGAACTTCGCCGACGGCGTCGACGTCACCGAGGTGCCGTGCTGGGGGCTCGCCGAGGCCGTGGAGCGCGCGGACGAGACGGCGATCGACGCCGCCGTCGCCGCCGCCGCCGAGCTGACCCCGGACGATGTGACGACCGTCGTCCTGGGCTGCACCCATTACGAACTGGTCGCCGAGCGCATCCGGGCCGCCGTGCAGGGCCCCGGCCGCCCGCCGCTCGCCCTGCACGGCTCCGCCGGAGCGGTGGCCGCCCAGGCCCTGCGCCGCCTCGGTGAGCGGCCCGCCCCCCGGGCGCCGGCGAGCGGCACCCTGACGGTGCTGCTGAGCGGACGCGAGGGCGCGCTGCCCACGGCCGCCCTCACCTACGCGGAGGGCCGACTGCTGCGGCATGCCGCAGCCGCCCGGACGGCCCAGTAACGCTGCGCCACGCGGTACCCGCGGAGCGAATTCTGAGTAACCTCGATTTCATGAGGGACCACCGCCACGGCGAGCACGCCCCGTACTCCGAGGTCTGGACCGGTCGCGCGACCAACCGCTTCCAGTGGTTCCTGGCGCTGATCGGCGCCGCCTGCCTGGCGCTCGGCATCACGCTGGCCGTCGACTCCCAGTGGACGTCCGGCATCGCGCCGCTGGCCATGGCCGTCGTCGGCTGCATCGCCGCCGGGCTGCTGGTCCTGTTCGGCACCCTCGCCTTCGTGCATGTCGCGCTGCGGGTCGACGAGGACCACCTGGAGGTGCGCTGCGGCCACATCGGCGTGCCCCGCCGCCGCATCCCGCTCTCGCACGTCGCGGGCGCGGAGTTCGCCCCGCACGTCACCCCGCGGCACTGGGGCGGCTGGGGATACCGCTGGCGCCCCGAGAAGGGCACGGCGGTCGTCGTACGTCGCGGTGAGGGCATCATCCTGCGCCTGTGGGACGGCCACACCTTCACGGTGACGGTGGACGACGCGGA
Organism: Streptomyces sp. NPDC059787; assembly: GCF_042732315.1. Taxonomy (NCBI): domain Bacteria; kingdom Bacillati; phylum Actinomycetota; class Actinomycetes; order Kitasatosporales; family Streptomycetaceae; genus Streptomyces; species Streptomyces sp. NPDC059787. The sequence continues at coordinate 12,498 of NZ_JBHWHX010000059.1, read as the reverse complement.
AGCAGCGGTAACAGTGATCCGAAACCGCCTCCGCCCCCACAAACACTGACCGCGTAGCCGCGGGCAGCGGTGCCGCCGCCCGTGCTGTCGGCCGCCAGGTCACGCGCCGTAGACTCCCGGAGTGACCGTCACCGCAACCTCCGTCGACGAGTCGGACCCGATGCCGCCGCAGACCGCGCCCCCGGCGCGGGGCGGGCGGCTGGTGCGCCTCCTCCCGGCCGCCGCAGCCGCGCTCTCGGGCCTGCTCCTCTACGTCAGCTTCCCGCCGCGCACCCTGTGGTGGCTGGCCCTGCCCGCCTTCGCCGTCTTCGGCTGGGTGCTGCGCGGCCGGAGCTGGAAGGCGGCGCTCGGCCTCGGCTACCTCTTCGGCCTCGGCTTCCTGCTGCCGCTGCTGGTGTGGACCGGTGTGGAGGTCGGGCCCGGCCCGTGGATCGCCCTCGTGGTGATCGAGGCGGTCTTCGTCGCGCTGGTCGGCGCGGGCGTCGCCGCGGTGTCGAAACTCCCCGGGTGGCCGGTGTGGGCGGCGGCGCTGTGGATCGCCGGCGAGGCGGTACGCGCACGCGCACCGTTCAGCGGCTTCCCCTGGGGCAAGATCGCGTTCGGTCAGGCGGACGGCGTCTTCCTGCCGCTCGCCGCGCTCGGCGGCACCCCGGTACTGGGCTTCGCCGTGGTGCTGTGCGGCTTCGGCCTGTACGAGATCGTCCGGCTGGCCCTGCGGGCCCGGCGCACCGGAACCGTACGGCGGGCCGCGGCGGTCGTCGGCGCGCTGAGCGTCGCCGTACCGCTGGTGGCCGCCCTCGCCGCCCGGTCGCTGGTCAGCGACGAGGCGGAGGCCGGCACCGTGACCGTCGCCGTCATCCAGGGGAACGTGCCCCGCCTCGGTCTGGACTTCAACTCCCAGCGGCGCGCGGTCCTCGACTACCACGCGCGGGAGACGGAGCGCCTGGCCGCCGACGTCGCGGCCGGCAAGGCCGAGCACCCCGACATCGTGCTGTGGCCGGAGAACTCCTCCGACATCGACCCCTTCACCAACCCCGACGCGCGCACCGTCATCGACAAGGCGGCCAAGGCCATCGACGCGCCCGTCTCGGTCGGCGGCGTGGTCGACAGGGACGGTGAGCTGCTCAACGAGCAGATCCTCTGGGACCCGGAGAAGGGCCCCGTCGACACCTACGACAAACGGCAGATCCAGCCGTTCGGCGAGTACCTCCCCCTGCGCTCGCTGGTGGGGGCGATCAACGAGAACTGGACGTCGATGGTCAGCCGGGACTTCAGCCGGGGCGGCGAGCCGGGCGTCTTCACCATGAACGGTGCCGGCGTCGGCCTGGTCACCTGCTACGAGGCCGCCTTCGACTGGGCGGTGCGCGACACGGTCACCGCCGGCGCCCAGATGATCTCGGTGCCCAGCAACAACGCCACGTTCGGCCGCAGCGAGATGACCTACCAGCAGCTCGCCATGTCCCGGGTCCGCGCCGTGGAGCACAGCCGCGCCGTCACCGTGCCGGTGACCAGCGGGGTCAGCGCGATCATCATGCCCGACGGGGAGATCACGCAGAGGACCGGCATGTTCGTCGCCGACTCGCTGGTGCGGGAGGTGCCGCTGCGCACCTCCCGGACCCCCGCCACCCGCCTCGGCATCCTCCCGGAGATCGCCCTCGTCCTGGTCGCCGCGGGCGGACTGGGCTGGTCCGTCGCCGCCGGGGTGCGCGGGCGACGCGCCGGTGACGTGCGGTAGTACGCCCGCCGCACGCCCCCTGAAGCGCCGGGGAGGGCCCTGACCGGCCGGTTAGGGTCGGGGCATGGCTACTCCTGACTTCATCCGCACCCTGCGCGCCTCCGCCGGTCATCAGCTCCTCTGGCTCCCCGGGGTCACCGCCCTCGTCTTCGACGACGAGGGCAGAGTCCTGCTGAACCGCCGGACCGACACCCGCAAGTGGTCGGTGATCGGTGGCATCCCCGACCCCGGGGAGCAGCCCGCGGCCTGCGCCGTGCGGGAGGTCGAGGAGGAGACCGCGGTGCGCTGCGCCGTCGAGCGGGTCGTACTGGTCCAGGCGCTGGACCCGGTGACGTACGGCAACGGCGACGTCTGCCAGTACATGGACATCACCTTCCGCTGCCGTGTCCTCGGTGGCGAGGCACGGGTCAACGACGACGAGTCGCTGGACGTCGGCTGGTTCGCCGTGGACGCGCTGCCGGAGCTGAACGAGTTCGCGCACTTCCGGATCAAGCAAGCCATGTCCGACGCACCCACATGGTTCGACCCCACTGGAACTGGCTGAACTGTAGGGCTTGCCCACATGGGGCGCCGTGGGGGTGCTGCCTAGGGTCGAGACATGACCGCGCCCCGTGCCCTTCCGGCCCCCCACGCCACCCCGCTCGACCTCGGTGGCCGTACCGCCCTCGTCACCGGTGCCGCCGGCGGCATCGGCCGCGCCTGCGCGCTGCGGCTCGCGGCCGCCGGGGCCAAGGTCAGAGCCGTCGACCGGGACGCCGCGGGCCTGGAAGCGCTTGCCGAGGCGGCCCGGGACGCCGGGGGCGCCGTCGAGCCGCACGTCCTCGACCTCACCGACCTGGACGCCGCCGAACTCGCCGCCGCCGGCACCGATGTGCTGGTCAACAACGCCGGGCTGCAGCTGGTCCGCCCCATCGAGGAGTTCCCGCCCGACGTCTTCCACACGGTGCTCACCGTGATGCTGGAGGCACCCTTCCGGCTCATCCGGGGCGCGCTGCCCCATATGTACGGCCAAGGGTGGGGCCGCATCGTCAATGTGTCCTCGGTCCACGGGCTGCGCGCCTCTGCTTATAAGTCCGCCTATGTGGCCGCCAAACACGGCCTGGAAGGGCTCTCCAAGACCACCGCCCTCGAAGGCGCGCCCCACGGCGTCACCTCCAACTGTGTGAACCCCGCCTATGTGCGCACACCGCTGGTCGAGAAGCAGATCGCCGACCAGGCCCGGACCCACGGCATCCCCGAGGAACGTGTCCTGTCCGAGGTGATGCTGCGGGACAGCGCCGTCCGGCGGCTCATCGAACCGGAGGAGGTCGCCGAGGCGATGGCCTATCTGTGCGGCCCGCAGGCGTCCTTCGTGACCGGCACCTCACTGGTCCTGGACGGCGGCTGGACCGCGCACTGAGGCATCGGCCACCAGCGGCCGGCCGTCGGCCGACAGAGTTCTCCACAGGCCTGACGGGGCGGCCGCGGGATGAGGAATCCTGTGAGCATGTCCCGCGATCACGTGCAGTCCGCCGAGCGTCCCGCCCCCGCCGGAGCGCCGGGCCGGGCGTTCCCCGACGCCCGTCCCGCGTCCGGCAGCGCCGAGACGCCGTTCCTGGAGCTGCTGGCCCGCGGCGCCTCCGCCGAGGCGTACGAGCAGCCGGTGCTGCTCGCCCGCGCCGAGGGACTGCCCGCCGAGCGGATCGCCGCCCTCCAGCAGGCCAAGGTGCTCGCCCTGCGGGTGCGCGCGGAGCTGGAGGGACGCCGCCGCCGGGAGGCCGAGCTGTCCGCCCTCTTCGAGACCGCCCACGACCTCGCCGGACTGCGCGACCTGGACGCCGTGCTCCGGGCGATCGTGCAGCGCGCCCGCTCCCTGCTCGGCACCGACGTCGCCTACCTCAGCCTGAACGACCCGGCCAGGGGCGACACCTACATGCGGGTCACCGAGGGCTCGGTCGCCGCCCGCTTCCAGCAACTGCGCCTCGGCATGGGGGAGGGGCTCGGCGGCCTCGTCGCCCAGACCGCCCGCCCCTACGTCACCGACGACTACTTCCGCGACGACCGCTTCCAGCACACCCACAGCATCGACACCGGCGTGCGGGACGAGGGGCTCGTCGCCATCCTCGGCGTGCCGTTGACGCTCGGGCACCACGTCATCGGCGTCCTGTTCGCCGCAGACCGGCGGGCCAGGGTCTTCGAGCGGGAGCAGATCGCCCTGCTCGGTTCCTTCGCCGCCCTCGCCGCGGCCGCCATCGACACCGCCAACCTGCTCGCCGAGACCCGCTCGGCCCTCGCCGGCCTGGAACGCGCCAGCGAGATCATCAAGGACCGCAGCGCGGTCATCGAGCGCGCCTCGGACGTCCACGACCGGCTCGCCGAGCTGGTCCTGCGCGGCGGCGGGGTGCACGACGTGGCCGCCGCAGTCTCCCAGGTCCTGGACGGCACGGTCGAGTTCACCGAGGCCACCGCGGCACCCGACCGGGCCCTGGAGTCCTCACGGGCGGAGGGCCACGCGGTACGGCACCGGGACGACTGGATCGCCGCGGTGGCCGCCGGCGACGAACTCCTCGGCGCGCTGGTCCTGCGCGGCCACCCCGGCCTCGACCCCGTCGACCAGCGCACGCTGGAACGCGCGGCCATGGTCACCTCACTGCTGCTGCTCGCCCGCCGCTCCGCCGCCGAGGCCGAACAGCGCGTCCGCGGCGAACTGCTCGACGACCTGCTCGACGCCCGCGACCGCGACCCGCGCCTGCTGCGCGAGCGCGCGGCCCGGCTGCGCGCCGACCTCGACGCCACCCACGCCGTGCTCGCCGCCCGCCTGGAGGGCCCCGCCGCCGACGCCGACGAGGAGGCGGACGCCCGCAGACGGCTGTGGGCCGCGGCCTCCCACCTCGCGGCCACCCGGCAGGGCCTCGCCGCCGCACGCGACGGCGGCACCGTCCTGCTGCTGCCCCTCGCCCCCGGCGACACCGCCACGGAGCTGGCCCGCCGCACCGCCCGCCACCTGGGCACGGCCGTCCACGAACCGGTCACCGTCGGCGCGTCCGCCCCGGTCGGACACCTCACCGCCCGCCCCGACACCGTGGCGGCGGCCTACGCGGAGGCCCGCCGCTGCCTGGACGCCCTCCGCCTCCTCGGCCGCGCCGGTGACGGCTCCGCCGCCGAGGACTTCGGCTTCCTGGGGCTGCTGCTGGCCGGCGAGCGGGACATCGCCGGCTTCGTGACCCGCACCATCGGCCAGGTCGTGGCGTACGACGGACGACGCGGCACCGAGCTGCTGCGCACCCTCGACGCCTACTTCGCCTGCGGCATGAGCCCGGCCCGCACCAAGGACGAACTGCACGTCCACGTCAACACGGTCGCCCAGCGGCTGGAGCGCGTCGGCCGCCTCCTCGGCGACGACTGGCAGAGCCCGGCCCGGGCCCTGGAGATCCAGCTCGCCCTGCGTCTGCACCGCCTGTCCGGAGGCACGCCGCCTCCCGCACGGCACTGACCCCCGTACGCGGGGCGCGTACGGGGGCCGGTGTCCTGCGGGATCAGACGGTGCGCGCGTCCTGGACCGCCTCGACCGGTTCGCCCGCGCCACCCGACGGGTCCGCGTCCGCCAGGTCCCGGTGCCGGGTCTCCTTGGCGGCCGCCACGGCGACGACCGTCAGCAGGCTCGCCGCGATGACGTAGAGCGAGATCGGCGTGGAGCTGCCGTAGTCCGAGAGCAGCGCCGTGGCGATGAGCGGCGCCGGCGCACCCGCGGCGACGGAGGCGAACTGGGCGCCGATGGAGGCACCGGAGTAGCGCATCCGGGTCGCGAACATCTCGGAGAAGAAGGCGGCCTGCGGCGCGTACATCGCCCCGTGCAGCACCAGTCCCACGGTCACCGCCAGCAGCAGGCTGCCGAAACCGCCGGTGTCGATCAGCGCGAAGAACGGGAACATCCACAGCCCCACCCCGACCGCGCCGATCAGATACACCGGACGCCGCCCGAGCCGGTCCGACAGGGCGCCCCAGGCCGGGATGACGGCGAAGTGGATCGCCGAGGCGATGAGCACGGCGTTGAGCGCGGTCTGCTTCGAGACACCGGCGGACGTGGTCGCGTACACGAGGATGAACGCGGTGATCACGTAGTAGCTGATGTTCTCCGCCATCCGTGCCCCCATCGCCACCAGCACGTCACGCCAGTGGTGCCGCAGGACCGCCACGACCGGCATCCGTTCGGCGCCCGCGTCCGCCTTGCGGGCCTCGGCCTGCTCCAGTGCCCGCTTGAACACCGGCGATTCATCGACAGAGAGACGAATCCACAGACCGACGATCACCAGCACCCCGGACAGCAGGAACGGGATCCGCCAGCCCCAGGCCCCGAACGCGGAGTCCGACAGCACGGCGGTCAGCAGTGACAGCACACCGGTCGCCAGCAACTGCCCCGCCGGCGCGCCGGTCTGCGGCCACGAGGCCCAGAACCCGCGCCGCCGGGCGTCCCCGTGCTCGGACACCAGCAGCACGGCACCGCCCCACTCACCGCCGAGCGCGAACCCCTGGACCAGCCGCAGCACGGTGAGCAGCACGGGCGCGGCGCTGCCGATGGTCGCGTGCGTGGGCAGCAACCCGATCGCGAACGTCGCCCCGCCCATCATCAACAGGCTCAGCACCAGCAGCTTCTTGCGCCCGAGCCGGTCCCCGTAGTGCCCGAAGACCAGCGCGCCGAGCGGCCGCGCGGCGAACCCGACGGCGTACGTCAGGAACGACAGCAGCGTCCCGACCAGCGGATCGGAGTCCGGGAAGAACAACTTGTTGAAGACGAGCGCGGCGGCGGAGCCGTAGAGGAAGAAGTCGTACCACTCGATGGTGGTGCCGATGAGGGACGCGGCGACGATGCGCTTGAGGTTGTTCGGGGCTGGTGGAGCGGTTGCGGGCGACGACATCGGCACCACTTCCTGGGGTGTGACGGGGACGTTTGCGTGTCGCCACACCGTAGGAATCCGCAGGTCAGACGCACATGTGGCGAGACAACATAGTTCGAGGGTCGGCTATGCGCGCGGCCACCATGCCGACTCATGGAAAGGCGTCGCAGGGGCTTGACGGTGGTCAGAACGAGTGCCGTCCAGGACGCATAGTTCAGGGTGATCTGACGGCGCGGTGTTGACTAAAAGCCCACGTCATCACCCGTCCCGTGCTGACTTGGTGCCGACTATGCTCCGTTGAACTCGGGCATCTGGGATTGGTCGACTCGGAGTCGTTGCGTGGCAGGTGACCGGACTGAGAGACCGAGTCCGGCGTTGCCGCTCAGCCGCCGTCGGCACGGGCAAGGCGCTGCGTCTGGCACGGTGCACGTTGGTCGCGGGAGGCTCTTCGTCTGCTGGTGGTACACGTTCACCATCGCCTCTACTGAAGTTGTGGGCGTGATGTCGTCATTTTGAGTCCGGGGCGGCAAGGCATCCATCGATGACGTAGCTGCGGTACCGGAGCTCACGAAGGTGGTGCCGCAAGGCGCGGATCAAGTGGTCGGGATCGGTGGATGCGGTGTTGCAGTGGGCCGAGCGGTGGATCACTATGGTCACTTGTCCCGGAAGAGACCAGCCAGCGCGGTGACCTGCGGCGATGAGAGGGGTTGCGTCGCTGACCTGCACGAATGTCCTTTGGATTCTACTCGATGGTGCGGCGGGGTCGGGGCCGTGTGCTGGAGGTCGGCCTTGTTCCTCCACGGCCGAGTTCCGGAGTGAACCGACAGCCGAAGGGGCCGACTCGCAGACAGCGGCCGTAGGTCGTGTCCCACGACGTGGTGCAGAGGATCAAGCGCTACGCGTTCCGGTACGAGGCCCATCGCGATCTCCGTAGACGCGGCAGCCCACGAAGCCTGCTGGTGATGTGGGTTGAGTCCCCGACTGGGCGGAGCCGCCGTCTCTGGCCTGCGGATTCCGGCGCCTTGATCCCCTACACCACCTGGCGGGACGCCATCCACGTCACGAACCCTCATCAGCCCTTCGCCATCAGCCTCAGACCCCAGGATGAGAAGGGTTCAGTGGCGGGAAACGGCAGGTCGTGCCTTTGATCGGATGAGTTGCCGTACGTTCCTCACGGGCAGCCGCCGACAAGGAGGCGAAGCGGCTGAAGCTCTCAGAGGCATCCTGAAGAGGACGAACAGCGGGTGATGCTGGACACCGGTTTTGAGCCAGCGCGCACCCTTGGTGTGAACACCGGTGACGCCGAGGGTGATCCGGTCGTGGAAGCCGGCCCATCGAAGCTGATCGCTCCTCTGTTGCATGCCGAGACGCAACTCTCGGAATTTCGGGGCTACGGGAAATGACGACACGTGACCGTTGCCAGTCAGTCGTTGAGCACCACCATGTTCGTCGGCGGCTGACCCGGCACCGGCGACGGGCCGCGGAAGTCGCCGTGGACCAGCACGTCGCGCACCACGCGGTAGACGGCCTGCACCGCCTCGCTGCTGTACTGCTGGAAGGTGGGCGTCGCCTGGAGCAGGAGGGCGTCGTTCGGCAGGACCGAGACAGCCGAGAAGGCTCCCGTTTCGCGCAACGTCTCGGTGCCGCCGAGGAGTTCGGCGATCTCGGAAGGAACCACCATGAGCCATGAGTAGCCTCTGAGCAGGGCGCGCCACTGCGGTGTGTTGCTCACCGGATCGCTCGGTCGGCCGCGCAGTTGGCTCTCCAGTTCGGTGGCCCCGCCGCTGCGGCGGTACGAGACGTGGCCGAACACCACCCTGTACCGGTCGCAGGCCCAGCGCACCGCGGCCAGCAGACGCTCGTGCTCGGCGACCGTCGTCCCGGGAGCGACCAGAGCCGCAGTGTCCACGTGGAAACCGAGCTTCACATAGTCCGGAAGTTCTTCCTCGAAGACGACGGTGAAGGAGATATCGGAATTACCGACGTCCCCGTTCTCTGTGAAGCGGCCGATCTTCACGCCGGCGGATTCAGGCTGCTCGGAAAGTTGGCGTTCCAGCCAGGAGATCGCATCGGTGGTGTAGGGGTTGTACAGCACATCGAAAGTCCCCTGGGGGGAGACCTGTATGCGCCCCCAGAAGCCTTTCCGGTTCTTCCGGGGAACGGTGTCGATGACCCGCGAGAAACCCTTCGCGGAAACCTTCACACTCCCCGGAAGTGCGCTTATGTTTGATTTTTGATCGTATTCCCGGATACCGCTTGTGAGCCAGCCGAAGGCCGCGTCCTTCAGGTTTCCCGGTTCTTCCGCGTAGACCGTGAGTTCCACGAAGAGACCATGACTGACGTCGAGACCGACCGGCTGGAGTGCGCCCACTGTGAACCTCCTGGGTACCTCACTGACTTTTGGGCGCACTCTACCCGTTCGCTACTCCAGCCCGAACGGGCTGGTTAACATCTTGCCGACCACATAGATCGCCATCGACGCGACGGCGCCCATGGTGATGTTCCGCTGCTGCTCCGGAGTGGGCTGCCAAACCTGGATCTTCTCCAGGATCGGCACCGTCTCACGCTGGTAACCGTCGGGCCCCTTGCCTCGCGGAGGCATCTTGCGTGTCCACCAGCCGACTACGCCTTTGTATTCCTCCCCGGTGCGAGTGGAGCCCTTGCGCTGTTGTGTGGACTCGGCCACCAGTTGCTTCTTCGGGTCCAGCGGGTCCAGGGTCGTTATCTGCGGAAGGGCGTTGCCCCGCTCGACCGTCCGGAAGGTGCCTTCCTTCCGCTCGATCTTCCGCAGCGCGTTGATGTAGCGGTCGAGGGTCGAAGGGCCATCCAGTTCCGCAGTCTTCGCCGACTTGACCTCCCACACGAAGATGGTGTCCGGGAAGATCACGACGACGTCGGCGAAACCGCCCTTCCCGTTTTTGCGCTGTGCTCCGGGAATGTAGTACTCGGTCTGCACCTGCACGTCCGAGCGGTGCCGCCACAGGAACTTCAGGTAGAGGGCCACCGCCGCGACGGCGGCATCGTGTCGGATCTTGTCCGCAGCTATGTCTTTGCCGTCGCGGCCCTTGCGGGTGTTCCCGGAGTTGCTGTCGCTTTTTCCGCCGCCCTCGTAGTAAAGGATGAGGCCGGTGGGGTCGCTCTTACTGACAGGGCTGCCGTTGCTGTACGTGTACCCGTTCATCTGGAGCGGGTCGGCGATGTCGATGACCGGGTCCGCCGAGAGGAAGCGGCCAGAGACCTGGTCGTACTCGCGGGCGCCGATGTGGGTGAGGCCGGTGGCCGCGTCGTCGATGCCGACGCCGAGGTAGCCGCGCTTGTTAGGCCAGGCCGATGGCTTGGCCCCGCGGGTTTCGCCATAGGGCTTGAAGGCACGTCGGGTGACTGGCTGGCCACTCGTGAGTTCGACGGCCGTGCTGGCCGTGCCGAGGTGGTCGGCGAGCAGGACGTTGAGCTTGTGACCGGTGGTCGCGCCGTTGGCCGTGGTGCGGACCGCGGTCGGGGCGCCGGCATGTGCGTAAGCACGCGCGGCACGGGTGATGGTGCCCGAGGAATTCGTGGTGAGCTCGGTCTCGCCCAGGTAGAGCGTCGAGCCCGCCGGTGAGTTCTCCAGAATACGGTTGCCCTCGGCGTCGTAGACGTACGTCGTCTTGGTGCCGTCGTCGGTGATGGTGTCCAGCTTGTTCTCTGCCGTCCAGGTCAGTGCCTGGGTCGTGGTGGGCAGGTCGCGGACCTCGGTGTTGCCCGCCGCGTCGTAGGAGTAGCTGCTGCCCTTGCCGGACGGGGCGGAGCTGATCCACTTCGTGGTGTGCGGCTGCGTGCTCCCATAGCCGTACGAGTAGCTGACGTTCTTCGTCGCGTCCGCCGGGTCGTGCTCCGTCATCCCGGCCCGGTTGCCGAGCCAGTCGAAGGTGAAGGATTGGCGGTAGGCGGTCGCGCCCGTGGCGACCGTGGCCGCGTCGGGCGCGGCTGCCGCCAGGGAGGACGCGAGGGCGGCGTCGGGGTCCGACACGTCGGTGGCCTCGTCCGGCGCGTCGGCCACCGGGCCGGAGGACGCCTCGTAGTCAGTGCGCGGGCCCCACGTGGTGCCGTCCGAGGACTTGCAGCCGGTGCCGTTACCAGCGGGAGCCACGCTCGACGTCCAAGCGTTCACCAACTCGCCCATGGCGTCGTACGTGAAGCACTGGGTGTCCCACGTTTCGCCGGAGGCCTCCGCCAGTTTGCGGGCCTGGGACGTGATGATGCCGGAGGCGTCATAGGAGTAATAGCTGTCGCTGATGCGGTGAGGGCCCGCGGTCTCCCGGTCCGCGACCGTGCGTTGGAGCTTGCCGGTACGGGGGTCGACGAAGTTCGTCGTCCAGACGCGGTGGGGCTGGGAACCGGAGACCGTGCGCATGACCTCGCCGAACGGCGAGTACGTGACGTCGGAGGTATACCAGGCCAGGCCCGAGGTGGACTCCGCCAGGCCGTCACCGTTATAGCGGGTGACGACCTTCTCCTGCGCGAGCCCGCCCACGGCCGGCATAGTGACAGACTGCGGCTGACCAGTGACCTCGGTGTAGCTGTACGTGTATGCGTAGGTGCCGGCGAAACCCGTCGTCATCGCATTGCCGGGGATCACTGTCTCCCGGCCAGTGGGCCGGTAGCCGGCATCATAGGACGTGATGCGGTTGATGTAGTCGCCGTTCGCGGTGTGCCGGATTGAGGCCACTGGCTGACCGAGTGCGCCGGGCAGGGTGTCGTAGGTGAACTCCTTGGCCGGAGTGGCGGTTTCGGAGCCCTCTCGGATCTTGGTGATCCGGCCCAGGACGTCGTACTCCGTGTACGTCGTCTGCGACCGGGACGTGGTCACCTTGCTGGGCCGGTCGGCGTCGTCGTACGAGGTGTCCGTCTTGCCGGTGTCCGGGTCCGTGGCGGAGGTTACGCGGCCGCGGGCGTCGTACGTGTACGACCAGGCGTTGCCCGCCGGATCGGTGACCTTGCTGCGGTTGCCGCGTGAGTCGTACTCGTAGACGGTCGCGCGGCCCGTACCGCTGGACGGGACGTCCTGGCTGTAGTGGTGGACCGAGGTGGTCCTGCCGAGGGCATCGGTGTACGTGCGGGTCCTCGGGGTGGTGGAGCCGGCCGGGTTCACATACGTGCTGGTGTCGTAGTGGGTGGTGTACGTGGCGTACCTAAAATCGCCGTCCAGGTAGGTCGACAGGCGGATCTGCCGTTCCATGCCGTCGTACCGGGCCTTCGTCCAGCTCGGAATCCGGGACTTCGAACGGGGTTCGAACAGTTCGAGGGCCGGCTCCCCCTTGGCGAGGTACTTGCCGGTTTGCTCGTCGACGAGGCCGTGGTCGTTGTACGTCGTGTCGCTGACGATCCGGCCGGGTCCGTGGGCGTCGGTCTGGACCTGGACCTCGCGCATCAGGCCGTCGTAGACGGTGACCTTGCTGCCGTAGGTGCCGTTGTCCTTCAGCGTCTTGACGGTGACGGCCGCGGGCCGGGTCTGCGCGCTGGTGGCGATCGCGCTCTGGTAGGAGATGACGACGTCCGGGACCGCCTCGTCCGACCGGGCCGCCGTCCACCCCTTCACCAGACGGCCGAGGGCGTCGTACTCCGTGCGGGTCACGTGGCCGTTGGCATCGGTGACTGTCAGTGGTTGGCTGCGTCCAGGGTCGAAGGTCGTCGTGGTGGCGTGGCCCATGGCGTTGATCAGCTTGCTGGAGGTGAGCGGGCCGCCGTCCGCGGGGGTGTACTGGGTCTCGGTGGTTCCCTGGCCAGGCTTGGTGACGGTGCGCACCCGGCCGAGGCGACGCTGGCGAACGCCAAGCCGCCGACCGCCGGACCCAACGTGCTGTACGTACGGACCGTGGACGCCGCGGGCAACGTGTCGCAGGCGACGAA
>NZ_JBHWHX010000058.1:0-39992 GCF_042732315.1 Streptomyces sp. NPDC059787 | reverse complement strand
GCCCCGGGCAGCACGCCCGGAGCGCCCCGTCGGCGTTTCCCGCGCGTGAGGGCCGGCCGTCCTCGGCGGTCGGCCGAAGAGCGGTCTCAAGACCGCCGCCGGTGTCCCTGTGACGAGGGAGGATCCCCCACCGGGGCACCCTCCGCGCTCGGCCGGGCCGCCAGCCACTCCTGCAGTTCGCGGTGGCGGAACTGGTAGGCGAAGCCCTCGACGCGCATGATGCCCGCCTCGACGCACCAGTCGAGGAAGCCGCCCAGTCCTGCGGGGAGCCGGCGGCCCGCGGCGAACTTGAATAGGACGTAGCGGCGCCAGGCCCTCGCCGCGAGGGTGAAGGCGGGGAGGACGCCGAGGAGCGCGCCGTAGGCGAAGCCGAGGACACTCTCCGACCACTGGGCGATCAGCGAGCCGACCCACAGAGAGGTGACGACCGCCCAGAAGAACGCGTAGCGCAGTTCCGCGCGCAGCGGGTCGCGTGGATCGGTCAGGGTGGCCTGCGGGTGGTCGCCCGTGCTCCAGACGGCCTGCGAGGTCACGAACGACAGGACGTTCCCGGCCAGGACCAACGCGAACAGCCACGGACTGAGACCCCGGTCCACCAGGAACAGCACCCAGCCGGTGACGTACATCACGTTCAGGCCGATCATCTTCGGCTCTCCCAGCAGCCGCCAGTCGAGGTGGCGTGGAACGGGCTGCCGCCGGGTGTTCTCCAGCGCCACGGGCAGCACCGCCTGTATCAGGAACAGCAGGCCGAAGGCGGCGAAGAGGCGCGGGTACGGGAGGCTCTCCCAAGGCGTGAGGCCGATCCGCTCGGCCAGGTTGATCGAGACGACGAACGGCAGCATCAGCAGCGCGATCTCGACATGCCGCATCCCGGAGTCGCGTTCCATCCGCCACAGCCGGTGCAGCACGAGATCCGTGTCGGAGACCACCTCGTCACGGGGGCGCGGGGCGCCGTCCGACCCGTCCGGCCGGTGGTCGTCCCGCAGATGCCCGGCCAGGGTGGTCAGCCACTCCTCGACCTTCGCGGGGTCCCGTCGGCGGCCGGCGTCCGGCCGCTGGTTGTACGTCGACGCGGCGGCGCGGGTGTACAGGCCGAGCAGGTGGTCCGGTACGGCGTTCAACGGCATCGCCAGGAGCGCGTCGGGGTTGCGCAGCGGACGGCGGTCGTCGTCCCGCTCGGTGTACGCCGTGGTCAGCAGGGCCATCCGCCACGGAGTGTCGAGGACCCGGGCCAGCCCGCGCGGGGTGCCGGTCCAGGTGAGGGCCTCGGCGAGCCGTCGCCACTCGGGCAGCCACTCCCCCGTCTCGTCCTGCCCCCTCTTGCCCAGGAACGCGAGCTGCTGGGCACTGGAGAGCCGCTGGAGGGTGACGACGGTGGCTTGTTCGAGCCTCTCCTTCGACTTCAGGGTGTCGTAGCGGTCGGCTCGGCAGAGCACCACGAGCGGCGCCTGCCCCGTCCGGTCGCTGTACTCGCGGTTGAGCCGTCGCAGGGCCTTCAGCGCACGGGTCTTCGCGGGCGGCACGCCGGGCGGGTCCATCTCGTCGAGGCCGTCGAGGATGGGCAGGACGAGACGGTCCTCGAGGAGTTGGCGTGCCACGGCCCTGGAGCGGACCAGACCTCTTTCCTTCAGATAGCCGGACAGCCAGTCGACCAGCTTGAGTTCGGTGTTCCAGGTGGACAGCGGGATGCGCACGGGCACCGGGTCGCCGTCCTGCCATCCTCTCAGCAGATGGGCCATCAGCTGGGTCGCGGCGACCGTCTTCCCGGAGCCCGGGCCGCCGAGAACGACCAGGCGGTCCTTGCACCGTGACGAGGTGAAGTAATCGCCCAGCGGATCCGTCACCGTGGTCCCGGGATCGGCGGAGTCCTTGAAACCGACGGGGATCACGTTGTCGGAGCCCGGGAAGTAGCCGCGTGGGGCGGCCATGAGACGCCGGTCCACCTGTCTCTTGAACTCCGTCAACCGGCGTGCGAGATCCGACTGCTCGGCCCTGACCGTGAAACCCAGCGCGTACAGGGTGAGACCGACGGCCGCCGCGCTGAACGCGGTCGCGAGGATGTCGGCCAGTGGGCTGTCGCGCAGCGGCGCGGTGTCCCGGAAGAAGAAGAGTCCGGCCGCACCCGCCACGAAGACGACGGCCAGAACACCCCATACGGAACCGCGATACGCCCCCCGTGCTGCTCTCATGTTTCATGAAGTGTGCTGGATCACAGGGGACTTGGCAATGCGGGAAGTACGGGGAGCGCCACGATTCCGCTACGCCCCGACACCACTCCGAGCCGGGGCCCCGCGCCTTCGGCGGTCGCGAAAGCGGTCAGCTCGCTCCAGTCCCGCTCCCGGTCGAACATGTCCGGTGGTCCCGGCAGACTGCGCGATGCGGGCCGGGTCACTTGAGCGACGCCACGAACGCCGTCCAGGCCGGGGCCGTGATGGTGAGGACCGGGCCGTGGGGGACCTTGGAGTCGCGGACGGGGACGACGGCGGTGTGGGCGTCGCAGACTTCGAGGCAGTCGCCGCCGGTGCCGTTGCTGTAGGTGCTCTTGCGCCAGCGGGCGGCATTGGGGAAGGCTTCGGCCACCTCCACGCAGTTGCCGCCGTCGCCGTTGCTGTAGCTGCTCTTGCGCCAGGCAGCTGTACTCAAGTCAATTGCGTAGCTCGCCATTTCGGTCATCCTCAGCCGCTTGCTCGATCAGGGCGAGGGACGCCTCCGGAGGCAGTGCGGCGGCCCTGAGCCGATCGTATGCCTTGCGGTAGTGCTTCACGAGGCCGGGATCGTCGATGGTGTCCCCGCTGTACTGCGCCTCCGTGTAGATCAGAGGTGGAGCGTCGGAGAAGGTCATAACCATGGCACTGCCCAGCATCAGCGGGTGCGGCCCGCAGTTCCACGGAAGGATCTGGGAAACGATCCGATGGCGCCGCGCCAGCTCCGTCACACGCTCCAACTGTTCGGCGTGCTGCTCCGGCGGCAGGATGGGCTGACGCAGCAGTGACTCGGGCAGGATCACCCAGTATTCCGGCGTCTTGTGGTTGTCCTCGAAGAGCCGAGCCCGCGCCAGCCGTGCGGACACCTTCTCCTCAACTTCCTCGTCGGGCGCCAGGGGATGCGCCGACCGCGTCACCGCCCGCGCGTACGCCTCCGTCTGCAACAACCCCGGAATCAGCGTCGGGCACCACTCCTCGATGGTCTCCGCGTGCTTCTCCGCCTCCAGTACGCGCTCGAAGTAGCTCGCGTGCCCCCGCCGCTTCGCCCTCCGCACGTCCTCACAACGCCGCCGGAAGAAGCCGTCCGTGCCGAGCACCTTGTCCACGTGTTCCGCCAGCTCCGCCGGCATCCGTCGCGTCCCCCGCTCGATCTCGCTGAGGTGGCTCGGGCCGTAGAAGCTGCCCTCCACCAACTGCTGGAGCGTCAGCCCCGCCTCCTCCCGCTTCCAGCGCAGTTCGCTGCCGTAGAAGGTCGGGACGCCCGTCGAGCCGTCGATGTCCTTGCGCTGCCCCATCGTTCACCTTCCATGGGTTGCCGTTACCGCCCGCTCCCTCTTCCCGCACCGCATACGTGCAGTTCAGGACCGGGATGCCGAAGGGCTGTCACGCTACGCCGACCGGCGGCACAGTGTGAGCGGTTCGTCACACAGAGCACCGAAAGGCGTGAACCCCATGCACAGCCCCACCGAAGCCGACGCCTGCGCCGAGGAGTTGCGGGCGGCGCTCGCCGCGCACGGCATCACCCTGCCGTCCCTCGGCGTCGACCTCCCGACTCTCGCCTCCCGCTGTCCGGTCCGGCCGCTGATCGCGCTCGGCAACTGCAACCTCCTCACCGCCCGGGCCCTGACCGCCGCCCTCCGCGAGGGGGCCGCGTGATGCGACCGGGGACGACACTCGAACTGCTCGCGGCACCGGCCGAGCTGTCCGGCGTACGCCGGGCCCTGCGCGACTACGGCGCCGACGTCCAGCTCTGCGCGAGCGAACTCGTGACCAACGTGATCCAGCACCTCGGCGAGGGAGTTCCCGTCACCGTCCGGGTGTCGCGGGACGACGGCGGACGTACACGGCTGGAGGTCACCGACCCCGACCCCCGGGTGCTGCCCGTGCTGCGAGCGGACGTGGACGTCGACGCGGAGTCGGGACGCGGGCTCGCACTGCTGGACGCGCTCGCGCTGAGGTGGGGCGTGACGCACGGGACGCCGCCCGGCGGCAAGACCGTGTGGTGCGAGCTCGGCGCAGGGCCGGGAGGAGGAAGCGCTGTCCCGGACCGCGATCCGGTGTCAGTGGCGTCCGGTTGAATGACGACATGTACTCGGTGGAGGAGTTGCTGGCGGCCGTTCACCGGCTGACCGCTCAGCGTATGAGCGCGCCGGTGTGCGGGACGGCGGGGCACGCGGCGGGGCACGTGTGCCTGGTGCCGTCCGCGCGGATCGCTTTCCCTGACCTCCAGGAGGCGATCAGCTCGCGGTTCGGGGAGCCGCGCAGCCTCGTCGCGGGCGGCATCGTCGATCCGGCCGCGAGCGTGCGGACCGGGCTGCCGCTGCTGACGCCGTTCGGGGAGCGGGTCGTCGAGATGCGGGCGTGGGCGTGCGGGGACCGGTGGGTCGGGTGCGGTACGACGCACCACGACGACGGTGACGACCGGCTCGTCGTGCTCGTCGCCGAGCGGGAGAATCCCGCGGCGGGTCTGGACGAAGCCGCGTCCTGGGTGGACAGGGTCGTCGCCCTCACCGGGTGGGAGACGACCCGGGTACGCACGGTCGGCTGGGCGGCGGTGGAGGCCCGGCTCGGGACCGCGCTGCCCAGCGACTACAAACGGCTGATCGAAATCTTCGGCGGGCCGGGCGCCTTCGACGACTACGTTCAGCTCCAGGTCCCCGACGCGCACGTCGAGAGCATGGACATCGTCCGGCACACGGAGTGGCTCGGTGAGTGGGCCCGAACGGAAGGCAGCCACCTGCGGGACCCGTACCCGGTGTACCCGGCCGCGGGCGGGGTGTTGAAGTGGGCCGGTACCGAGCAGGCGGAGGAGTTCTACTGGCTCACCGGGGACCCCGATCCGGACAAGTGGCCCGTTCTCGCGCACGGGGAGCTACGCGAGTCGTGGATCCGGTTCAACGGCACGACCGCCGAATTCATCCACCACATGCTCACGGACCTGGGCCATCCGTTCTCCATGGCCCGCTGGTACGACGTCCACTGGTACCAGGACTACGGCCACCCGGTGCCGCCCTGAGCCGGGGAATCCCGCCGGGCCGGTTCCGCGGAGACCTTCCCCGGCGGCGACACCGAGTCCGACCCGCCCCGGCACCCGGGAACCGGGGCGGGCGCGCGGGGATCAGCGCCTGACGTACACCGTCGGCGGTGAGCGTGACCGAGCCGGCGGTGGCGCCCGCGGGCAGGGCCCGGTAGCCGTCGGCGGCGTCCGGCAGGTCGCCGGTGTTCAGCAGCCGGGTGCCGGCGGAGGCGTCGGCGAGGGCGGCCTTCGTGCCGTCCGGGGAGACGGCGACGTCCTTGGGCCCGGCCGAGGACACCCGACGAGCGGACCCCGGTTCAGGCGGTCCAGTCGCGTGAGCACAGGACGAGGAGGTATCCGTCGGGATCCGCGACGGTCACGCCGTACTCGTCCCAGTAGGGGTTGTGCGCGGGAGTCCTGGTGCCCCCGTGCGCCTCCAGGCGTTCGACCAGCGACGCGTCGACCGGGGCGCCGAGGTAGACCACGAACAGGTCGTCCACCGTCGGAGCGGGCTCGATCGGCCGTTCGGGGTCACGGGTGAGTTCGAAGTGCCAGGCGGCGCCCGGCGGCCCGACCATGAGCAGGTCGTGCTCGCCGGGGACCCGTTCGGTGGTCCGCCACAGCACTTCGAGCCCGAGGCCCTCCACGTAGAAGCGTTCGGCGGCGGCCAGGTCCCTCGAGGGCCGGGCCACCCGGATCCGGGTCGTGGGGCCGATCACGCGGAACCCTCCAGGGCGGCACGCCACACGGGGCTGTCGACATAGTGGTTGTCGAAGCGCTCCGACGACTCGGCGATCTCCTTCGGGTCGGCCTCGCCGCGCATCACCCGGCCGAGCAGGCGCAGGTAGTCGAACCTGCCCATGCCGGGGGTGAAGACGAACAGGACGTCCGCTTCACTGTCCGGGGCGGCCGCGAAGGCGTGCGGGGTGTGGGGCGGGACCGCGAGGAAGTCGCCTTCCTCCAGGACGGTGACCTCCTCGCCCACCAGCACCCGCAGGGATCCGCCGATCACGAAGAACAGCTCCGACGCCCGGGTGTGGAAGTGGGCCGGCGCCCCTGCCGCGCCCTTCGCGAAGGTGGACCGGTAGCTCGTGAAGCCACCCGCGCCGCCGTCCGAATCGGCCAGAAGGGTCATCACGCTGCTCGGGTCGGCACAGGTCTCGGCGTCTGCACGACGGGTCAGCACCACAGCGGGCGGAGTGTCGGTCGCGGACATGGCGGGCTCCTCCTTCAACCTTGATAATCTCAACGTTAAGATAAAAGCAGCACAGACGTCTCAACGTCAAGTCTCTTAACGTTGAGAAGATGTTGACGGAGAGGAGCGACGGAGATGAGCGACGCCGTGGACGCGATCATCGGCCAGTGGGCGAAGGAGCGTCCCGATGTGGTGGAGGACCTCTGGCCGGTGGAGCTCTTCGCACGGATCCAGCGGCTGGCCCGGGTGATCGACAAGTCCGCCAGGGCCACGGCCGCCGCGCACGGAGTGGAACACGGTGAGTTCGACGTGCTCACCACACTGCAGCGCTCCGGGCCTCCCTACGCCCTCACCGCCGGGGCCTTCCTCAAAGCGTCCATGGTGACCTCCGGAGCGATCACCAACCGCATCGACAGGATGGAGGCCAAGGGCCTCGTCGAGCGGGTGCGCGAAGGCGGCGACCGGCGCACCGTCAGGATCCGCCTCACCGAGCACGGACACGAGGTCACCCGGGCCGCCTTCGCCGACCATCTGGCGGACTACGCGCGACTGCTCGACGGCGTGGACCGCGGCCTGGTCGAGAGGACCGCCGAGGGCCTCCGGCAGCTGCTGGAGAACCTCGGCGACACGACCGTCACATGACGGCCCGTCGACGGCCGGCCCGGCACCGGCAGCCGGAAGGCGTTCCAGCGGCACCTCACGGCGAACCGGGACCACGACGACCCGGCCGACGGCGTTCCCGGAACCGACACGACCAAGGCGTTGCAGCGCAAGCCGAGCCGGCCGGCCCACGGCTACGACGGCCCGATCGACAAGATCGCCGGGGACGGCACCGAGGCCGCCTTCGAGAAGTTCCCCGACCGGGCGAAGAGCACCTGCTGATCCCGGCCGGCGGGCGCGGGACGTCACTCGTCCCGCGCCCGCCGGCCGGACTGGCCGGTTCCCGTTGCGTACCGGTATCACCCGGACACCGGCCGTTCACCGGGACCGCCGGGGAACGTTGGATTCCGGCGGGATGCTCCGGCCGTGAGACGGATTACGGGAATCGTCCTCGCGGTACTGCTGACGGCCGGCGTGGTGGCCGCCGTCGTCGCGGGC
The DNA here is from genome assembly GCF_042732315.1 of Streptomyces sp. NPDC059787. Lineage (NCBI taxonomy): Bacteria > Bacillati > Actinomycetota > Actinomycetes > Kitasatosporales > Streptomycetaceae > Streptomyces > Streptomyces sp. NPDC059787. The sequence continues at coordinate 32,479 of NZ_JBHWHX010000058.1, read as the reverse complement.
CGGGACAACGGGGAGACGGGCACGGCAACGAAGACCGTGCGCATGGTGATCGGATCGGAGAAGGCGGAGTTCTTCGCCGATCCGGACGTGGTGAAGGCCCTCGCCGCCAAGGGCTACACCGTCGAGGCCGAGACCTCCGGGTCCTGGGCCATGGAGGAGCTGGACCTCAAGGGGTACGACCTGGCGTTCCCGTCCAGCCGGGCGCCCGCCGCCGGACTGGCCGAGAAGTACGAGGTGCGGGGAACGCTCCCGCGCCCGTTCTACTCGCCCCTCGTCGTCGTGTCCCGCCGCGGCGCCGCCGAGGTACTGGCCGCCAACGGGCTGGCCGTGCTCGACGGGAAGAACCCGGGCACGCTGAGGACGGCCGCCTACCTCGACGCGGCCGAACGCGACCGCACCTGGCAGCAACTGAAAGGAGCCGAGGAGTACGGGGAGCTGACCGGCACCCTCTACATCTCCAGCACCGACCCGGAGACCTCCAACTCCGGCGCGCTGTACCTGGCCGCCGCCTCCTACGTCGCCAACGGCGGCAAGGTGGTCGCGAGCGACGCCGAGATCGGGCGCACCGCTCCCCTGCTGCGCAAGCTGATCGGCGTCCAGGGCGCCCAGCAGTCGAGCACGGACGCGGCGTTCCGGGACTTCGTCAGCGGGGCCGGCAACCCGCTCGTCCTCGTCTACGAGTCCCAGGTGTCCGCGCTCCTCAACGAGCAGCAGCACGCGGACGACCTCACCGTCCTCTACCCGGACACCACGGTCAACAGCGACCACACCGTCGTCCCGCTCACCGAGAACGGCCGGAAGGTCGCCGGACTCCTCGGCAGTGACCCGGCGTTGCGCAAGCTGGCCGTCCGGCACGGTTTCCGCCCGCAGGGCGACGTCGCCGAGTTCGCGGCGGCCGCCGTGGGCCGCACCGCCTACCTCAAGCAGCGACTGACCGGCGTCCGCCAGGCGCCCGTGCCCACCTCCGCGGTGCTGCACGAGCTGGCGCGACGGGCGCGCGGACAAGGGGGGAACAGCAACAGATGAACAGCACTGACGGGGACTTCGTCCTCACACCGCCCGAGGCCGTCACGCCCGTGCCCCGGGAGAGGGCCGGCGGGCTCGTGCCCGTCGACGACGGCGTCCGCGCCGACATGGCGGCCAAGGCCGCCGCGTACGTCGAGGGGCTGGCCTCCCTGGACGCCCGCTCGCCCGAGTTCGCGGGCAAGGTCGGTGAGATCACCGCACTGGGCGCCGGCGAGATGCGTACCGCCACCGCGCAGTCCAACCGCATGCTGGAACGCACGGTCCGGAGCCTGCCCGACAAGGGCGGCGACGCCCAGTCCAAGGTGGCCGGGTCGCTCGTGGAACTGCGGCGCGTGGTCGAGGACCTGGACCCGCGCGACCTGCCCGCGAACAAGGGCCGCAAGTTCCTCTCCCGGCTGCCCGGCGGCAACAGGCTGCGCGACCACGTCGCCAAGTACGCCTCCGCGCAGGGCACCCTGAACGGCATCGTGGGCGCGCTGCGCGGCGGGCAGGACGAACTGCGCCGCGACAACGCCGCGTTGCAGACGGAGCGGGTCCGCCTGTGGGAGACCATGGGCAAGCTCCAGGAGTACGTCGTCCTCACGGAGGCCCTGGACACGGCCGTGGAGCGGCACATCGCGGGCGTGGAGACGGCGGATCCCGCGCAGGCCGACTCGCTCCGTGCCGACGTCCTCTTCCCCGTCCGGCAGAAGCACCAGGACCTGCTCACCCAGCTCGCCGTGTGCGCGCAGGGCTACCTCGCCATGGACGTCGTACGGCGCAACAACGAGGAGCTGATCAAGGGCGTGGACCGGGCGGCCACGACGACCGTGTCGGCGCTGCGGATCTCCGTGATGCTGGCGTCCGCGCTCGACCACCAGAAGAAGGTCGTCGAACAGGTCGACGCGCTGCGCGGTACCACCGAGGAGCTGATCCGGGGCAACGCGGAGATGCTGGCGACGCAGAGCGGGGAGAGCCGGCGCATCGCCGCCGACCCGGCGGTCGGGGCCGAGACCCTGCGCACCGCGTTCCAGCAGATCTACCGCACCCTCGACGCCATCGACACCTACAAGGTGCGGGCGACCGAGGCGATGGCGGCGACGGTGGAGAACCTGACCTCCGAACTCCAGCACGCCAGTACCTACTTGGAGCGCAGCCGGTCGCAGGGCGCGCTGGAGGGGGGCCTCGGATGAGACGACGGTCCCTGGCCGCGCTGCTCGCCGCCGGCGCGGTCCTGCTGAGCGCGTGCACCGCCGGGCAGGACCCGCGGGACGACGAGGACCCGCGGGCCGCCGTGCCGGGCACGCTGCGGGTGCTGGCATCCAGTGAACTCAGCGACATGACCCCGGTCCTCGAACGGGTCGAGAAGGACACCGGCGTCACCGTCCGGCCGACCTACATGGGCACGCTCGACGCCGTGGACATGCTGGCCACGGGGAAGACGGACGGCCGGTACGACGCCGTGTGGCTGTCCTCCAACGACTATCTGCGGCTGCGCCCGGAGGCGACGGAGAAGATCGTCTCGGAGACGCCCGTGATGTCCAGCCCGGTCGCCGTCGGCGTGCGGTCCGCCGTCGTCGAGGAGCTGGGCTGGAACCCCGAGGACGTCACCTGGTCCGCGATCGAGCGGGCCGTCCGGGACGGCGGGCTCACCTACGGCATGACCGACCCGACCCGCTCCAACTCCGGTTTCTCCACGCTGATCTCCGTCGCCTCGGCGCTCTCCGGCGCGCAGTCCGCGCTCACCGACGCCGACGTGACGAAGGCGACGCCTCGGCTGAAGGGGTTCTTCGGGGGGCAGAAGCTCACCTCGGGTTCGTCGGGCTGGCTGGCGGGCGCGTACGACCGCCGCGGTGACGTCGACGCGCTCCTCAACTACGAGTCCGTCCTCAAGGGCTTCGAGGGCCTGACGGTGATCCGCCCGAAGGACGGGGTGGTCACCGCCGACTATCCGCTCTCCTCCCTCGCCTCCACCGACACGGCCACCCGCGACGACGTGCGCCGGGTGACCCAGGCGCTGCGCTCGGACGCCGTCCAGCGGCTGATCACCGACCGCACGCTGCGCCGCCCGGTCGTCGCCTCGGTTCCGCCCGCGGCCGGACTGGACACCGGCCGCAGGCGCGAACTGCCCTTCCCCGGCAGCCGTTCCGTCGCCGACGGGCTGCTCGACGCGTACGAGAACCAGCTGCGCCGCCCCTCCCGGACGGTGTACGTCCTCGACACCTCCGGCTCGATGGAGGGCGAGCGGATCGACCGGCTGAAGCAGGCCCTCACCGGCCTCACCGAGGACTTCCGCGACCGGGAGGAGGTCACCCTGATGCCGTTCGGCACGGACGTGAAGAGCGTGCGCACCCATGTCGTACGCCCCGGTGATCCGCAGCAGGGGATCGCCGCGATCCGCCGGGACACGGAAGAGCTGCGGGCCGAGGGCGACACCGCGGTCTACACGTCCCTGCGGAAGGCGTACGACCATCTGGGCGGCGGCGAGGACACGTTCACGTCGATCGTGCTGATGACGGACGGTGAGAACACGGCGGGCGACAGGGCCGGTGACTTCGACGCCTTCTACCAGGGGCTGTCCCGCGAGCGGCAGGACATCCCCGTCTTCCCCATCCTGTTCGGCGACTCCGACCGGGCCGAGCTGGAGCACATCGCGGAGCTGACCGGCGGCCGGCTGTTCGACGGGCAGGGGTCGCTGGACGGGGCGTTCGAGGAGATCCGTGGCTATCAGTAGGTACGTGGAGTCCCGCAAGAACATCGCCGGGTGCGCGGGCGGGCTGACGGGGCTGGTGCTGACGTTCACGGGCGTGGCGGGACCGTACTGGCCGGTCGTGGTGGCCGGGCTGTACGGGGTGGGCGCGCTGATCGCCCCGCCCGAGCGGCCCGCGCCGCCCGCCTTCCCGGACCCGTCCGCGCGGCTCGACGAGGTGCGGGCCGACTTCGGGCGGCTGCGGGAGTACCTGGCGGACGTCGACCTGCCGCCCATCGCGACGGACCGGCTCACCGAGCTGACGGACATGCTGGCCGCGCTGCTGGACCCCGGGTGGGTGACCGAGATCCTCGCCCAGGACCCGGACGCCGTGCACACCCTGTCCCGGGCCGTGCGGCAGGACGTGCCGGAGGCCGTCGACGTCTACGTACGGACCCGCTGGTGGACGCGGCTGACACCCGGGCAGGTGCCTCCGGAGCAGCACCTGGTGCGTCAGCTGGAACTGCTGCACGCGGAGGCGGAGCGGCTGGCGCGGGGCCTGCGGGAGACGGAGGCCCGGCGGCAGGAGTCGCACACCCGGTACCTGGAGGACCGGTCCCCGTGAGCCCGGAATGGCGGGGCCCGTCGTCGTCCTCTCCGCCGGGGCGGGCGGGAGGACGGCGACGGGCCCATGGTCCCGCACGCCGTTGTGCGGGCCTCGCCGGTGTGTTCCGCGGCCGGTCGTGGCGTGACGATCGCTGGTCAGGGCATCCTCATACCGACCGGCCGCGGGGTCTGTGCGGGCGTCAGCCCAGGCGCTTCACCAGCGCGTGGTACTGGTCCCACAGTTCCTTGGGCGTGTGGTCGCCGAAGGTGTTGAGGTGGTCGGGGACCAGGGCGGCCTCCTCGCGCCACACGTCCTTGTCGACGGTGAGCAGGAAGTCCAGGTCGGCGTCGGAGAGGTCCAGGCCGTCCGTGTCCAGGGCGGCCTTGGCCGGAAGCACGCCGATCGGGGTCTCGACGCCCTCCGCGCGGCCGTCCAGGCGCTCCACGATCCACTTCAGGACGCGGGAGTTCTCGCCGAAGCCGGGCCAGACGAACTTGCCGTCGTCGTTCTTGCGGAACCAGTTGACGTAGTAGATCTTCGGCAGCCTGGACTGGTCCTTGTCCTTGGCCACGTCGATCCAGTGCGCCATGTAGTCGCCCATGTTGTAGCCGCAGAACGGCAGCATGGCGAACGGGTCGCGGCGCAGCTCGCCGACCTTGCCCTCGGCGGCGGCGGTCTTCTCACTGGCCACGTTGGCGCCGAGGAAGACGCCGTGGTTCCAGTCGAAGGACTCCGTCACCAGCGGTACGGCGCTGGCGCGGCGCCCGCCGAAGAGGATCGCGGAGATCGGCACGCCCTTGGGGTCCTCCCACTCGGGCGCGATGATCGGGCACTGCGCGGCGGGGGTGGTGAAGCGGGCGTTGGGGTGCGCGGCGGGCGTGCCGGACCCGGGGGTCCAGTCGTTGCCCTTCCAGTCGGTGAGGTGGGCGGGGGTCTCCTCGGTCATGCCCTCCCACCACACGTCGTTGTCGTCGGTGAGCGCCACGTTGGTGAAGACGGAGTTGCCCCACAGGGTCTTCATCGCGTTGGCGTTGGTGTGCTCACCCGTGCCGGGGGCGACGCCGAAGAAGCCGGCCTCGGGGTTGATGGCGTACAGGCGGCCGTCCTCGCCGAAGCGCATCCAGGCGATGTCGTCGCCGATCGTCTCGACCGTCCAGCCGGAGATCGTGGGCTCCAGCATGGCGAGGTTGGTCTTGCCGCAGGCGGACGGGAAGGCGGCGGCGACGTACTTGGACTCGCCCTGCGGCGGGGTCAGCTTGAGGATGAGCATGTGCTCGGCCAGCCAGCCCTCGTCGCGGGCCATGACGGAGGCGATGCGCAGGGCGTAGCACTTCTTGCCGAGCAGGGCGTTGCCGCCGTAGCCGGAGCCGTAGGACCAGATCTCGCGGTCCTCGGGGAAGTGGGAGATGTACTTGGTGCTGTTGCAGGGCCAGGGGACGTCCTCCTGGCCGGGCTCCAGCGGGGCGCCGACCGAGTGCACGGCCTTGACGAAGAAGCCGTCGGAGCCGAGCTCGTCCAGGACCGGCTGACCCATCCGGGTCATGGTGCGCATGGAGACGGCGACGTACGCCGAGTCGGTGATCTCGACGCCGATGGCGGACAGCGGCGAGCCGAGCGGGCCCATGCAGAAGGGCACGACGTACAGGGTGCGGCCCTTCATCGAGCCGCGGAAGACGCCCTTGTCGCCCCGGAAGACCTCCCGCATCTCGGCGGGGGCCTTCCAGTGGTTGGTCGGGCCGGCGTCCTCCTCCTTCTCGGAGCAGATGAAGGTCCGGTCCTCGACGCGGGCGACGTCGGTGGGGTCGGAGGCCGCGTAGTAGGAGTTGGGGCGCTTGATCGGGTCGAGTTTGCGGAAGGTGCCCTTGGCGACGAGTTCCTCACACAGGCGTTCGTACTCGGCCTCCGAGCCGTCGCACCAGACCACCCGGTCCGGCTGCGTCAGGTCTGCGATCTCGTTGACCCAGGAAATCAGTCCCTGGTGGGTGGTGGGGACGCTGGGAGCCGCGATGTCGCGCGCCACGATTGCTCCTAAATGAGGGGTTTTTTGTTGGGAGGCCCCGTGGGGGCTGCGACCCGGATGCTTCACGGTGGGAGCTTGGGCGCTCATCCGGTGTCGACCGCACTCATTTGATCATCCGATGAGAGCGCCCATCTGTCCAGAGGGCCGCACAGGTGAGCAACGTGACGATGGCCACGGTTTCTCGTGGCACTTTGCGCGTACGTTGGGTTCACCGGACCGTTTCTTTGCGTGACAATGCGACAGGGCGCCGTGAGATGATGGCCACTCGACGCGGGTCAATTCGGCACCCGGAGGCATAACTTACGGTTCCGTAGGTACGATGCCGGACATGACTGCGCTCGCCCCCGACGCGCCCGAGGACCCGGCGGCCGACGGCCCGGGTCCGGTCGCGACCTCCCTGCCGCATCCGGTCAAGCCCAAGCTCCGCGGCTGGCTGCACCTCGGCATGTTCCCCGCCGCCCTGGTCGCCGGACTGGTGCTGACCGCCTTCGCCGACTCGAGCCGGGCACGCCTCGCCTGCGCGGTCTACGCCCTGACCGCCTGCCTGCTGTTCGGCGTGAGCGCGCTCTACCACCGGGGCGACTGGAGCCCCCGCATGGACGGGGTGCTGCGCCGCCTGGACCACGCCAACATCTTCCTGATCATCGCGGGCACCTACACCCCGCTGACGATCCTGCTGCTGCCGGACTCCAAGGGGCAGTGGCTGCTGTGGGGCATCTGGGCGGCGGCCGCCGCCGGGATCGTCTTCCGGGTCTTCTGGGTCGGCGCCCCCCGCTGGCTCTACACGCCCTGCTACATCGCGATGGGCTGGGCGGCCGTCTTCTTCCTGCCCGACTTCATGCGCTCGGGCGGCATCGCCGTACTCGTCCTGGTGGTCGTGGGCGGTCTGCTCTACAGCGCGGGCGGGGTGATCTACGGCCTCAAGAAGCCCAACCCGTCACCGCGCTGGTTCGGCTTCCACGAGGTCTTCCACTCCCTCACCCTGGCCGCCTTCATCGCCCACTACGTCGGCATCTCCCTGGCGGCGTACCAGCACGCGTAGTGACCGGTACCAGTCGTAGTGGCCGGTACCAGTCGTAGTGGCCGGTACCGGTCGCAGGACCGGTACCGGCCATGGTGGCCGACAATCGCCGACAATGGCCGTCATGAAGGCCGCACCCTCCCCCCTCACCCCCGCCGACCCGCCCCCGGGGCTGCGCGAGCGGAAGAAGATCAAGACCCGTGAGGCGATCCGCTGCGCGGCCTTCGCACTGATCGGGGAACAGGGCTACGACGCCATGACGATCGAGCGGATCGCCGAGCGCGCCGAGGTGTCGCCGTCGACCGTCATCCGCTACTTCCCGGCCAGGGAGGACATCGTCCTCACGGACGAGTACGACCGGCCGATGGCCGCGGCACTCGCCGAGCGGCCCGCCGGCGAGCCCTGGCCCGCCTCCGTCCGGCACGTACTGCGCGGGACCGTGCGCCGCGCGATGACCGAACAGCCCGAGGTGACACTGCTGCGGGCCCGGCTGCTGGCCGAGGTCCCGGCGGTGCGCTCCCGGACGCGGGAGAGCCTGTCGGCCACCGGACGGCTCCTCGCCGACGCGATCGCCGCGCGCACCGGGCTCGCCCCGGACGGCCTGGAGGTGCGGGTCGCCACGACGTCCCTGCTCGGCGGCCTGCTGGAGGCCACGACGTACTGGGCCGAACGCGGCCACACCGACGACCTCGCCGCCCTCGTCGACCGGGCCCTCGACGTGGTCGAGCACGGCCTGCCCACCGCGAAATCCCGGAGCGGCGGACACCGGACATGACATGCTTGGGCGGGTGAACGGTCCCGAGATCCACGTCGAGTTCGCCCCCGAGCTGCTGCTCTTCGTCCCCAGGGCACGGCCCACCGGTGCCACGAAGGCCGCCACCGACGGCGTCTCCAGCCTCGGCCATGTCGTCGAGTCCCTCGGAGTCCCGCTGACCGAGGTGGGCGCGCTGCTCGTGGACGGCCGCGAGGTGCCGGCCGGCCATGTGCCGACCGCGGGCGAGTCGGTGACCGTACGCGCCGTCGCACATCCGCAGCGGGTGCCGGGCGCGCCGTTGCGGTTCCTGCTCGACGTGCACCTCGGCACGCTGGCGCGCCGGCTGCGGCTGCTGGGCGTGGACACGGCGTACGAGTCGACCGACATCGGCGATCCGGCGCTGGCCGCGCGGTCGGCGGCGGAGCAGCGGGTGATGCTCAGCCGGGACCGGGGGCTGCTGCGGCGGCGGGAGCTGTGGGCGGGGGCGTTCGTCTACAGCACCCGGCCCGAGGAGCAACTCACCTACGTGCTCGACCGGTTCCGGCCCGAGCTACGGCCGTGGAGCCGGTGCACCGCCTGCAACGGGATGTTGCGCCGGGCCACCAAGGACGAGGTCGCCGACCAGTTGAAGGGCGGGACGCACCGTACGTACGACGTGTTCGCGCAGTGCGGTGAGTGCGGGCGCGCGTACTGGAAGGGGGCGCACCACGAGCAACTGGTCGCGATCGTGGAGCGGGCGGTCGCGTTGCGGGCCGAGCGGGGTTGACACGGTGGCGTTGCCGGGGGAGCGCCGTGGGGAACCGCGGGCGCGTCGTGGCTTGTCACGCCCGCACGGCGGAGCCGCATGCCGACACGGCCCCGCGCACCCCCGAGTCCGGATTCAGCTGCCCAGCGCCCTCCGCAGCCGGTCGGGGTCGGTCGTCGGGGTGTCGCAGGTGAAGTTGCGGCAGACGTAGGCGGCCGGTTCGCCCTGGACCAGTGGGCGGTCGGCGAGCAGCGGGAACTCGTCGCTCTCCGGGGTTCCGACGGCGACCACCGCGCCGGGCGCGGAGCCCAGGAGCGCCGTGCGGTGCAGGGCGGTCGTGGCCGGGTCGTCGAGCGCCGGACCGACCACCGCGACCTCCCGGGGCCCGTCCTGTACGGCCTCGGCGACCGCGAGCCCCCACCCGATGAACCGCGGGACCCGCGGGCCGAGCGCCTTCACCACGCCCAGCGCCCGTTCGGCGGCGGTGCGATGGGGCTCGGAACCGGTGTGCGCGGCATAGCCGAGCAGGGCGCCCGCGGCGGCGGTCCAGCCGGACGGGGCGGCGTTGTCGGTCGGGTCCTGCGGACGCCGGATGAGGCGCTCCGCGTCGGACGCCGTGTCGTACAGGGCGCCCGAGCCGGGGTCGGTGAAGCGGGCCAGGACATGGTCGAGGAGCAGTCCGGCGAACTCCAGCCAGACGCCCTCGCCGGTCACCGACGCCAGCGCCAGGAAGCCCTCCGCGACATCGGCGTAGTCCTCCAGCACCCCCGCGTTGGCCCCGGCGCGGCCGTCCTTGCTGGTACGGGCGATCCGGGCCTGGTCGTCCAGGTGCAGCCGGACCAGCAGGTCACCGGCGGCGACGGCGGCCTCGACGAGGTCCGGCCGGTCGAAGTAGGCGCCGGTCTCGGCGAGCGCGGCGATCGCGAGGCCGTTCCAGGCGGCGACCACCTTGTCGTCCCGGCCGGGCGCGGGCCGGGCGGAGCGCGCCGCGAGCAGCCGCTCCCTGATGCCGTCGATCCGCCCGGCGTCGAACACCTCTTCCTGCTGCGGGAGCTGAAGCACCGAGGCACCCTCCTCGAAGGTGCCCTCCACGGTCACGCCGAAGTACCGCGCGGCGAGTTCCGCGTCCTCGTCCCCGAGGACCTCGCGCAGCTGCGCGGGCGTCCAGACGTAGTACGCGCCCTCGACGTGGCGGCCCGTCCCGCCCTTCTGACGCCCCCCTTCGGGCGACACCGCCTCTTCGCTGTCGGCGTCCAGCGCGGACGCGAACCCGCCCTCGGGGGTGCGCAGTTCGCGGACCATGAAGTCGGCGGTCTCCAGCGCGACCCGGCGGGCGAGTTCGGAGCCGGTGGCCCGCCACAGGTGGGCGTAGACCCGGCACAGCAGGGCGTTGTCGTAGAGCATCTTCTCGAAGTGCGGCACGATCCAGTCGCGGTCGACGGAGTACCGGGCGAAGCCGCCGCCGAGCTGGTCGTAGATCCCGCCGCGCGCCATGCGCTCGCAGGTGTCCGCCGCCATCTGCAGCGCGCCCTCGGCGCCGGTGCGGGCGTGGTGGCGCAGCAGGAACTCCAGCACCATGGACGGCGGGAACTTCGGCGCCCCGCCGAACCCGCCGCGCTGCGGGTCGTACTCCCTGGTCAGCCCGAGCAGCGCCTGGGCGAGCTCCTGCTCGCCGGGCACCTGGTCGTCGCCGTACGGCATCTCCCGGCCGGCCAGGTCCCGGGTGATCTTCCCCGCCACCTCGTCGACCTCGCCGCGCCGCTCGTCCCACGCCTGGTGGACGCCCTGGAGCACCTGCCGGAAGGAGGGCATGCCGTGCCGGGGGGCGGGCGGGAAGTACGTACCGAAGTAGAACGGCTCGGCGTCCGGGGTGAGGAACACGGTCATGGGCCAGCCGCCCTGCCCGGTCGCCGCCTGCACCGCCTCCATGTAGACGGCGTCGACGTCCGGGCGCTCCTCGCGGTCCACCTTGACGCTGACGAAGTGCGCGTTCATGTCGTCGGCGGTGGCCCGGTCCTCGAAGGACTCGTGCGCCATCACATGGCACCAGTGGCAGCTCGAGTAGCCGACGCTCAGCAACACCGGCACCTGCCGCCGCCGCGCCTCCTCGAACGCCTCCTGGGACCACGGCCACCAGTCGACCGGGTTGTCGGCGTGCTGCAGCAGGTACGGGGACGTCTCATGGGCCAGTCGGTTCGGCATGGTGTCCATCCTGCCGCAGTACCCGTCCCGGAGCCCGGCAGCACACAGCCGGGAGATCCGGCCCTCTCCACACGACGGCCCCCGCACGACACACTTGTGGCCAGGGAACGCGGCCGGGACCGGCCGACGCCACCGGAGGGGGACAGCAGATGCGGGACGGTCAGCGGGCGGACGCCGAGCGGCTGTTGGCGCGGGCCGTGGAGGAGGAGGTGCGCAGGTCGGGCGGGCGCACCGACGGCAAGGCGCTGCTCGCGCGGGCGCGCGGGGCACTGGACACGATGGCGCAGGCGGCGGCCGAGGAGTACGAGGCGTACACGCGCGCCCTGGACGAGGCGGAGGCCGGGCGGCTCACCTTCCGGCAGCGTTACGCCCGCGAGGGCGCCGGGACCCCGCTGCTGGTGGCCGGGGTGGCGGGGGTCGCGGCCGTGGTCGCCGACATGGCGCTCGGGACGGGCACCGGGACGGCGCTGGGCGCGGGTGTGACCGTCGGGGTCGTCGGCGCGGCGGCGACGGTGGTGAAGGTGGCCGGCACGCATGTGCCCGCCGCGCACCACCGGGCCGGCGCGGTGAGCCAGCCGGGCGGGCCGCAGCAACTGCGGCTGCAGTGGCTGACGGCACTGGAGGTACGGGGGATCCGCCCGTTCCTGGACCAGCAGCGGGTGCTGGCCGCGTCCACCGGGCCGAAGAAGGCGGGGCCCCGGCTGCGCGGCACGGACAAGAGCGCGGCGGCCCGCGGGCGGAGCGTGCTGGGGCAGTCGTTCGGGCAGCTCCCGGAGCCGTCGGGCCCGTTCGCGGGACGGCGGCAGGAGATGGCGCGCATCCGGCAGTGGGCGCAGGCGGCCCGCGCGACCACGGAGACCCGGCCGACGGTGGTCGTGCTGCACGGGGCGCCCGGCAGCGGCCGTACGACGCTCGCGGTGCGCGCCGCGCACGACCTGAAGGACCACTTCCGCGGCGCCTGCGTCGTCGACCTGCGCGGCGACAGCCCCGGCGAGCCCCCGCTGTCCACCCGGGACGCGCTGCTGCATCTGCTGAACCGGCTCGGAGCACCCCGCGAGCAGCTGCTGTTCCGTGAGCGGTCCTCCCCCGACCAGCAGGTCAAACGGCTGAGCGAGCTGTACCACCAGCACCTGACCGGGATGCCGGTGACGATCGTCCTGGACGACGCCTCCGATCCGCAGCAGGTGCGCACGCTGATACCGGAGCGGTCCGACAGCCTCGTCCTGGTCACCTCCCGCGCGCCGCTCGGGCTGCCGGACGATCTGCCGGCCCGGGTCCACCAGCTGCCGGTGGAGCCGCTGGACGCGGCCGGTGCGGAGGAACTGCTCGCGGCCGCCGCGCAGGATTCCTCGGGTCCCTACGACGCCGATTCCACCGAGCGGGTGCGGGAGCTGTGCGGGGGCCTGCCGCTGGCGCTGTGTATCGCCGGGGCGGCCCTGGGCCCCCGCTCCCCCCTCGCGCTCGCCACCGACCTGGGCGCCTATGGGCCCGTCGAGCCGGTCGAGCGGGCACTGTGGCTGCGCTACACCGACCAGCCGGAGACCCCGCGGCGGCTGCTGCGGCGGCTCGCCCTGGCCGGCCGGGCCTCCCTGGGTGCCGCCGCGGCGGCGGCCCTCCTCGCCACCGACGAGGCCGAGGCCACCCGGCACCTGGTCGCGCTGCACCGCGCCGGTCTGATCGACCGCGTACGGCACAGCCGCTACCGGCTGCACGACCTCGTCCGCGCCTTCGCCCTGGCCCGGCTCCTCGACGAGGAGGAACCGGCCGAGCGCGCGGCCGCGCAGGAACGGCTGATCGTGAACTACGCCGAGCTGGCCGACTCGGTGCTGCGGCTGGTCGACGGCAACATGTCGACCCGCTCGGACCGCTTCAGCCCGTACGGCTTCACCTCGCTGGACGAGGCGCTGCGCTGGCTCGACGACGAGTCCAGCTTCATCACGGCGGCGCTGCGGCACGCGGAGGGCGTGGACCGGGCGGCGGTGCTGAACCTGCTCGGCGCGCTGTGCGACTACTGCCTGCTGCGCGGCGACCTGTACCGGCTGGGTGAGATCAACGAGCTGGCGCAGGCCGTGGACGAGGGGCTGCTGGTGCGCTCCGTGCAGTGGCGCACCGGTATCGCGGCACGGCAGCTGGGCGAGCTGGACAAGGCGCGGACCACGCTGACGTCGGTGGTGGACCTGTACCGGGAGGCGCAGCACGACGCGGGCGCGGCACGGGCGCTGACCTCGCTCGGCATCACGCTGCACCACCAGGGCAACCTGACGGAGGCGTCGGCGAAGCTGCGGGAGGCGCTGGAGCTGCAGGCCGCGCCCGAGCTGGCCACCGACCGCGCCTGGACGATGCACGCGCTGGCGGCGGTGGAGCGGGACCGGGCCCGGCTGTCCGAGGCGCTGGACCTGCTCACCGAGTCGCTGGTGCTGCACCGCGCGGGCGAGTCCGTGCACGGGCAGGCGTGGGCGCACTTCCAGCTCGGCCAGCTGAACCTGCGGACGGACGACGTGCCGCGCGCCGAGGCCGAGCTGCGTACGGCCCTGGAGCTGTACGGCCGCACCCGCGACGCCCGCGGTGAGGCGTGGGCGCTGACCGAGCTGGCGCGGGCCCGGCTGGTCGACGGGGACGCCTCACCGGCGGTGGAGGACCTGCGCCGGGCCGCCGCCCGGCACCGGGACAACGAGGACGCGCGCGGTGAGGCGTGGACGCTGTACTACCTGGGCCAGGCACTGGAGGAGACCGGTGACCTGGACCGGGCGGTGCGCGAGCTGGAACGCGCCCGCACGATGTTCTCCCGGATGCGGGACGTGTACGGCCTGGCCTGCGCCCGGCACCACTCGGCGCGGGTGACCCGGGACCAGCGGGCGGCCCGGACGGGGTCGCTGCGGAACTCCGGGTTCGCCCGGCAGCTCCTGGTGGACGCGCGCGCCGACTTCCAGCGCATCGGGGTCGCGCACGGGGAGGCGTGGACCTGCCTGGAGCTGGCGGTCGTCGACGCGGGCAACGCGCGCACGCAGCAGGCGCTGGCGCTGTGCGACGAGGCGGTGTCCCTGTTCGTGTCCTACGGCGACCGGCGCGGCGAGGACTGGGCGCGCTTCCTGCGCTGCACGCTGCTGCCGTACGCGGCACCGGGCGGCACGGAGGTCGGTACGGCGGTGGCCCAGGAGGAACTGTCCCAGCTGGGCCGGTCCGGCCACGCCACCCGTGACGGCAAGCTGACCGACTGCGTGGAGGCGTACCAGCTCCTCCTGGAGCGGGGCGTCACCCTGGAGGCGGGCTGGCAGGCCTGGCACCTGGGCATGGTCCCCAGCCGCCACGCCCGGGAGGTGATGGGGGTACCGGTGGGCGAGAAGGCATAGGGCACGCCGGTCACCGGCCGGTGGGGGCGAGAAAACACAGGGTGTGCTGGTCACCGGCCGGTGATTGTGGGCAGCCGCTGCGACGAGGCCGAGGTCGCGCCCATCCGTGCCGCCCCAGCGGTACGACTGCCCGCGGGAGCGGCGGCCGGGCTCAGCCCCGCTTCTCCGCGGCCGTCGCCTCGGCCTTCTCGGTCCCCGAGGCCTCGGACTCGACGAAGTCGACGCGGCCCATATGACGGTTCATGGACTTCATCAGGGCCCACACCGCCAGAGCCATCACCGCGAACACGATGAACCCGAGAACACCAGGGGTCACCTTGTCCTCGTCGAGTTCCTTGGCCAGAGGCACCAGGTGGGTCATTGCCAGGCTTGCGCTTGCGCTCATGTCAGGCATTGTCCCGGATGCCCGCGAAGAGGTCGTCCTCGGGGAGGGAGGTATCGACGAGAGACTTCGCCAGCTCGTACTCCTCCGTCGGCCAGACCTCCCGCTGGAGATCCATCGGCACCCGGAACCAGCCCCCGTCGGGGTCGATCTGCGTCGCGTGCGCGATCAGCGCCTTGTCACGGATCTCGAAGAAGTCGGCGCACGGCACGTGCGTGGTGAGCGTGCGCTCCTTGCGCTCGAACTCGCTCCAGCGCTTCAGCCAGTCCCCGTACGGCGACTCCAGGCCGCGGTCCAGCATCGCCTGGTGCAGCGCCTCGGTGCGGGGACGGTTGAACCCCTGGTTGTAGTACACCTTCAGCGGCTGGTACGCCGGTCCGTACTCGCCCTCCGGGTACTTCTCGACGTCCGTCGCGCCCTCGAACGCCACCATCGTGATCTTGTGGGTCATGATGTGGTCGGGGTGCGGGTAGCCGCCGTTCTCGTCATAGGTGGTGATCACCTGGGGACGGAAGGAACGGATCTTCCGCACCAGCTCACCGGCCGCCTTGTCGACGTCCTCCAGGGCGAAGCAGCCCTCCGGCAGCGGCGGCAGCGGGTCGCCCTCGGGCAGCCCGGAGTCGACGAACCCGAGCCACTCCTGCTTCACCCCCAGGATCTCCCGGGCCTCGTCCATCTCCTTCTTGCGCACCTCGTGGATGTGCTCCTCGATGTACGCGTCGCCCTGCAGCTTCGGGTTGAGGATGGAGCCGCGCTCCCCGCCCGTGCAGGTCACCACCAGCACGTCCACCCCCTCGGACACGTACTTCGCCATGGTGGCCGCGCCCTTGCTCGACTCGTCGTCGGGGTGGGCGTGCACGGCCATCAGTCGCAGCTGGTCAGTCAAGACTCAATCCTCAAGTCGGTAGGCGCCCTCAGTGCGGCGGCGCAGTCGCAGGCTTCTATAGTGACCGAATCGGGGGACGAAAAATTCCGGATTTCACGCTCCGGGACCCGCCTGGGGACACCGGTCCCCTCCTGCCGAGGAGACGATCATGAGTACGTCGAGCACGCGGCTGCCCGAGGGCCGTTACGGCCGCTCCTCGGACCAGCGTGCCGACCGCACCCTCAAGGTCGTCGGCGCCGTGCTGTCGGTGCTGATGCTCGGACTGATCGGCTGGTTCGGCTACCACTACGTCGCCCAGAACCAGATCAGCGCCGAGGTGATCGGTTTCGACACCTCCGAGGACTCCGTGAAGGTGCACCTGGAGGTGCACAAGGACGCGGGCGTCGTCGGCTACTGCACGGTCCGCTCCCAGTCCGAGGACGGCGCCGAGGTGGGCCGCGCCGACTTCCGCTTCGACGAGGACGCCACGCGCGTCGACGAGGTCGTCACGCTCCGCACCACCTCCCGGGGCACCTCGGCCGAGCTCGTCGGCTGTCACACGGACTGACACCGCGGGGAATACCTGGCCACTGACCTGCGCTGACACGAGTCCGGTGGCTTATGTCCTCCCCCTGCGGGCACTCAATTGTTAGGCTCGTGGTTTCGCCCATCCCTGGAGGAACATCCTTCTGGGTAGGGCGATGCTTTGTATTCCCAGTACCTACGAGGAGCACCTGTGACCCAGACCAGCGAGAACGTCACCTGGCTGACCCAGGAGGCGTACAACAAGCTCAAGGACGAGCTTGCGTACCTTACTGGTCCCGCGCGCACGGAGATCGCCGCGAAGATCGCCGCCGCGCGCGAGGAGGGCGACCTGCGGGAGAACGGCGGGTACCACGCGGCCAAGGAGGAGCAGGGCAAGCAGGAGCTCCGTGTGCGCCAGCTCACCCAGCTCCTCGAGAACGCCAAGGTCGGCGAGGCCCCGGCGGCCGACGGCGCCGTGGCGCCCGGCATGGTCGTGACGATCGCCTTCGACGGTGACGAGGACGACACGCTGTCCTTCCTGCTCGCCTCCCGCGAGTACGCGAGCGCCGACATCGAGACCTACTCGCCGCAGTCCCCGCTCGGCTCGGGCGTCATCGGCCACAAGGTCGGCGAGGACGCGGAGTACGAGCTGCCGAACGGCAAGAAGGCCTCGGTGAAGATCCTGGAGGCGAAGCCGTACAACGGCTGACCCGCCCCCGCGAGTCCCCGACGGGCCCCCGGCACCCCTGCGGTGCCGGGGGCTTCGTCATGCCGCCGAGCGGTACTTGCGCACGGCGAGTGTCCGGAAGAACGCGATGATCAGGACCGACCAGATCAACGAGGCCCAGACGGGGTGCTGCATGGGCCACGCGTCGGGCGTCTGGAAGCCCGGGGGAAGGTTGCCGAACATCTCACGGCATGCCTGCACGGTGGCGCTGAACGGGTTCCACTCCGCGATGTGCCGGAGGAAGGACGGCATCTGGTTCGCGTCCACGAACGCGTTCGAGATGAACGTCAGCGGAAACAGCCAGATCAGGCCGCCCGAGGTCGCCGCTTCAGGAGTGCGCACGGACAGGCCGATGAGCGCGCCGATCCACGAGAACGCGTATCCGAGCAGCAGAAGCAGGCCGAATCCGACGAGCACCTTGCCGAAGTTCTCGTGCGTGCGCCAGCCGACGAGCACGGCGACCACCGCCAGCACGACGAGGGTGAGCGCCGTCTGTACCAGGTCGGCCATGGTGCGGCCGGTCAGCACCGCACCACGTGACATCGGCAGGGAGCGGAAGCGATCGATGAGGCCCTTGTGCATGTCGTCTGCGATGCCCGCCCCCGCGCCCGCCGTGGCGAACGTGACGGTCTGGGCGAAGATGCCGGCCATCAGGAACTCGCGGTATGCCTGGGTGGAGCTGGACGAGCCGACCTGGATCGAGCCGCCGAACACGTAGGTGAACAGCACCACGAACATGATGGGCTGGAACAGCCCGAAGATGAGCATCTCGGGAATCCGGGCCATGCGGATCAGATTCCTGCGGGCGACGACCAGGGAGTCCCGGATCGACCGGCCGATGGGGTTGCCGGGGGCCGTGACCCGGACGGTGTCGGTGACGGTGCTCATTTCGCGGTCTCCTTGGTGTCCTCGTCGTCCTCGGCCTCCGCGACATGGCCGGTGAGGGAGAGGAAGACGTCGTCGAGGGTGGGGCGGCGCAGGCCGATGTCGTCGATCTCGATGCCGTTGGTGTCGAGATCGCGGATGATCTCGGCGAGGAGCTTGGCGCCGCCGGAGACCGGTGTGGTGATCTTGCGCATGTGGTCCTCGACCGTGGTGTCGCCCTGGCCGGCGCCGCGCAGGCTGTACTTGTCGAGGAGGGCGGACGCCGACTCGATGTGCTCGCGCTCGTGCACCACGACCTCGACGCGTTCGCCGCCGGTGCGGGCCTTCAACTGGTCGGAGGTGCCCTGGGCGATGACCTTGCCGTGGTCGACGACCGCGATGTCGTGCGCGAGGTGGTCGGCCTCCTCCAGGTACTGGGTGGTGAGCAGCAGTGTCGTGCCGCCGGAGACGAGCTGTTTGATCACCTCCCAGAGCTGCTGGCGGTTGCGCGGGTCGAGGCCGGTCGTCGGCTCGTCCATGAACATCACGGGCGGCGAGACGACCAGGGCGGCGGCGAGGTCGAGGCGGCGGCGCATGCCTCCGGAGTAGGTCTTGGCGGTGCGGTCGGCGGCGTCCGCGAGGTGGAACTGCTCCAGCAGCTCGTCCGCGCGGGCCCTCGCCGCCTTCGCCTTCATCTGGTAGAGCTGTCCGACCATCTGCAGGTTCTCGCGGCCGGTCAGATACTCGTCGACGGCGGCGAACTGGCCGGACAGGCCGATGGAGCGGCGTACGGCGTCGGGCTGTTTCAGCACGTCGAGGCCGGCGACGACCGCCCTGCCGCTGTCGGGCCGCAGCAGGGTGGTCAGGCAGCGGACGGTGGTGGTCTTCCCCGCGCCGTTCGGCCCGAGCAGGCCCAGGACGGTGCCCTCGGGGACCTCCAGGTCGACGCCGTCCAGTGCCCTTACGTTCCCGAAGGTCTTCACCAGACCTTCGGCATAGATGGCGCCTGGCATATGAGTCTCCACGTCGTCGTGATTCTTCGGAAAGCCTAGGTTTGCGCGCTTCGGTGTGCTGAGGTTTTTCGTCGGGCGCGGGCGGCGGGACGGACGGGGGCCACCCGGCGGCGAGACACACACCATAACGCGATGTATCGCGTCTCACAATGGAATGACCCGAAGGAGTGACACCCCGTCGGGCGTCAGTCCATGACCGTGTAACCCGCCTCGCGCAGAGCCCTGTTGACCTCCGCGCAGTGCTCCGGGCCCTTGGTCTCCAGGTGCAGCTCGACCTCCGCCTCCGTGAGCCCGAGCCGTGGATCGGTCCGTACGTGGCTCACATCGAGGACGTTAGCGTCCGCCACCGACAACGCCCCCAGAAGCGAGGCGAGGGCGCCCGGCCGGTCCGTCAGCCGGAGCCGTACGGCCAGGTAGCGGCCCTGCGCGGCCATGCCGTGCCGCAGCACCCGTTCCATCAGCACCGGATCCACGTTGCCGCCGGACAGCACCGCGACGACCGGCCCCTCGAAGGCGCCGGGCCGGCTCAGCAGCGCCGCGACCGGGCTCGCCCCGGCCGGCTCGACGACCAGCTTGGCCCGCTCCAGACAGAGCAGCAGCGCGGCCGACAGCTCGTCCTCGGTGACCGTGCACACCTCGTCCACCAGCTCGCCGACGATCCCGAACGGCACGTCACCGGGCCGCCCCACCCTGATCCCGTCGGCCATCGTCACCGGGTTGCGCACCGACACCGGACGCCCGGCCGCCAGGGAGGGCGGATACGCCGCCGCGCCCGCCGCCTGCACGCCGACGATCCGCACATCGGGCCGCAGCTCCTTCACCGCGACCGCGATCCCGGCGGCCAGCCCGCCCCCGCCGACCCCGACGACGATCGTGCGCACCTCGGGGCACTGCTCCAGGATCTCCAGGCCCACCGTGCCCTGGCCCGCGATGATGTCCGGGTGGTCGAAGGGGTGGATGAACACGGCGCCCGTCTCGTGCGCGTACTCCATCGCCGCGGTCAGCGTCTCGTCGACCACCTGGCCCTGCAGGCGCACCTCGGCGCCGTACTCCCGGGTCGCGCTGATCTTCGGCAGCGGGGCGCCCTTCGGCATGAAGACCGTGGACCGCACCCCGAGCAGCGACGACGCCAGCGCGACACCCTGCGCGTGGTTGCCCGCGCTCGCCGCGACGACACCGGCGGCCCGCTCCTCGGGCAGCAGCCCGGCGATCCGGACGTACGCGCCGCGCAGCTTGAACGACCCCGTCCGCTGCAGGTTCTCGCACTTCAGGTGCACCGGTGCGCCCACCCGCCGGGACAGGTGCCTGCTGCCCTCCAGCGCGGTCGTCCGTGCCACGCCCGAGAGCATCTTCTGGGCGCCGCGCACATCGTCGAGAGTGACGGTCCGCAGGGAGTCGGCCGTGCTGTAGCTCATGACTCCAGCATCGCAGTTCACCGGTGGCGGCGACCGGTGTGACCAACCCGCGGACTCGGCTTTGCGCAGCGCCGGTACGGGCCGACGTCCGGCCGCGTACCCTGTCCCCCAATTAGCAGCCCTCCACGAAGTGAGTCCCCGGCCATGCCCACAACACCTGATATGTCGATGGACATGAGGACGGACCTGACGGCCGTCGGTGACACCGGTCTTCTCGACACGCTGCAGCACGAGGTGGCGCTGTTCGCCCGCCGTGCCGAACAGACGCGTCTGGGCGGGGTCGGCCAGGTGCGCAACTCGATGGACCGCGCCGCGTACCTGCTGCTCAACCGCCTCGACAAGGAAGGTCCCATGGGCGTCAAGGCGCTCGCCGCGAGCATGGGCATCGACTCCTCGACGGTCACCCGGCAGGTCGCCCCGCTCGTGGACACCGGCCTGGTCAAACGGACCTCGCACCCCGAGGACGGCCGCGCGGTCGTGCTCCAGCTCTCCCCGCGCGGACAGTCGCGCCTGGAGGAAGTGCGCTCCTCGCGGCGCCAGTTGATGGCCGAGCTGACGCAGGACTGGGACCCGGAGGAGCGCGAGGCGTTCTGCGCGCTCCTGACGCGCTTCAACGGAGCGTTGTCGGCTCGGATGTCCACCCCTGACCGGGCGGACTCCTGATCTCCGGGGGCAGCGCCCCCGGGGCCGGGACGGGAAGGGGCGGCGGGGGCGAAAAAACCGGAGCATCGCGCATGCACGTCTCTTGACCGCGGGACGCGTCCTGCCCTGATATGAGAACCGAGGGCTCTCAGGGGCGAGGGGAGGCACGGTTGCACCCACGGCACACCTCCCAGGACAACCTCCGCGCCCGCGAGTTCGAGGCGTACGTCGCAGGCGCCGGCACCCGTCTGCTGCACACCGCGACCCTGCTCACCGCCGAGCCGCCGGACGCCAACCCGCACGCCCGGCGCCTGCTGACCCTCGCACTGGCCCACACGTACGCGGCCTGGGACCGGCTGCACGGCGCGGACCCCTACGCCCACACCCGCCAGTACCTGGCGACCCGCTTCGCGAACGGCGCCTGGCACCGGCGCGGCGGGCTGCTCCGCCCCCGCGCCCGCCCTGAGGGCCCGCTGGCCCGGCTCTCCCCGCAGGAACGCCTGGTCCTGGTCCTGCGGCTGCACGAGGGGGTCGCCGAGGAACAGACGGCGGCCCTGCTCGGCCTGTCCGCGGAGCGCGTGCGGACCGTCTTCCACCGCGCGATGGCCGCCGTACTGCGCCCGCCCCCGGGACCGGCCCCGGCGGTGGGCGGCGTCAAGGCGGTGCCGTCGTGACCCGGATGAGGCGTGAGGCGACCGTACGGCGGATGCTGGAGCAGTCGCCGCCGCGCGTGCCGCCCGAGCTCCACGCGGACGCGGTCCGCCGCGGGGTCCGCGTCCTGCGCCGCAGGACGCTCGCCCGCCGCGCGATGTGGCTGCTGTCGCTGACGGTGACCGTGGCGTTCGTGGTGTGGGCGCTGACGGCCCGCCCGTGGGTGGAGCCGCCGTCGGAGACGACTCCACCGCTCACGGGCTGGTGACCGGGGTCTACCGGCCGAGCGCCTGCTGGAGGTCTTCGAGCAGGTCGTCGACGTTCTCGATGCCCACGGAGAGGCGCACCAGGTCGGCGGGGACCTCGAGCGCGGAACCGGCCGCGGACGCGTGCGTCATCCGTCCGGGGTGCTCGATCAGCGACTCGACGCCGCCCAGGGACTCGCCGAGCGTGAACACCTCGGCCCGGTTGCAGACCTCGACGGCCGCCTCCTCGCCGCCCTCCACGCGGAAGGAGACCATGCCGCCGAAGGCCCGCATCTGCTTGGCGGCGACCTCGTGACCGGGGTGGTCGGGCAGTCCCGGGTAGAGGACGCTCGTCACGCGCGCGTGGCGGGTGAGCATGTCGGCGACCTTCGTCGCGTTCTCGCTGTGCCGGTCCATGCGGACCGAGAGCGTCTTGGTTCCGCGCAGCACCAGCCAGGAGTCGAAGGGGCCGGCGACCGCGCCCATCGCGTTCTGGTGGTAGGCGAGCTCCTCGCCCAGTTCCGCGTCGCCGGTGATCAGGGCGCCGCCGACGACGTCGGAGTGGCCGCCCATGTACTTGGTCAGGGAGTGCACGACGACGTCCGCGCCGAGCGCGAGCGGCTGCTGGAGGTACGGCGTGGCGAAGGTGTTGTCGACGACGAGCCGGGCGCCCGCGTCCCGGGCGACCTGGGCCACGGCGGCGATGTCGGTGATGCCGAGCAGCGGGTTGGAGGGGGTCTCCACCCAGACGGCCTTGGTCTTCGGGGTGAGGGCGGCCCGTACGGCGGCCGGGTCGCTCGTGTCGGCCACCGACCACTCCACGCCCCAGCGGGCGACGACCTTGGCGAAGAGGCGGAACGTGCCGCCGTACGCGTCGTTCGGGATCACCACGTGGTCGCCGGGGCTGAGCAGCGTACGCAACAGGCAGTCCTCGGCCGCCAGTCCGGACGCGAACGCGAGGCCGCGGCGGCCGCCCTCCAGGGCGGCGAGGTTCTCCTCCAGCGCGGTCCTGGTCGGATTGGCGCTGCGGCTGTACTCGTAGCCGCCGCGCAGGCCGCCGACGCCGTCCTGCTTGTAGGTGGACACCTGGTAGATCGGCGGGACGACCGCGCCCGTCAGGGGGTCGGCGGTGTTGCCCGCGTGGATCGCGAGCGTCTCGAAGTGCTGACTGATGTGCCTGTCGCTCATGGGCACCGAGGGTAGTGCGCGTACGGCGCGGATGACGGACGCGGAGCGGGCGGGGCGGGGCGGCGTGGGCGGACGCCGGGGGTTTTCCACAGGGCCCGGTACCGGGTTGGCCAATTGTCGGCGTGGTCTGGTTCGCTTGTGACATGGAGATTCTCTGGGTCCTGATCGCGCTCGTCATGCTCGGCTTCGTGGTGCTGCCGTTCGTGAGGCGCGGGCGCGGGACGATCACGCAGGTCCCCGCCGGCCACCCGGACGCGGCGGACCCGGCGAACTACGGCTTCGCCCGCGAGGAGGAGCTGGACATCCGCATGCCCGGCCCCGACCAGGACCTGCTGGACGTCCTGGACCTGGTGCAGCGCACCCAGGACTACCGCGCGGCGCAGCAGCTGCTGGCCGGCACGGAGGCGGGGGGCGAGTCGCGCTGGCAGCGCGTCCAGGCGTTCGCGGGCGCGGCCTCGCTGGAGCTGCAGCAGCGGCCCGGCGGGGTGGGCGAGGCGCCGGGCGGGCAGTGGCTGCGGGTGTGGCGGACCGAGCTGCCCAAGGACGCGGGGGGAGCCGCGGTGCACGCCGAGTTCCTGGTGCAGCAGGCGTGGCGTACGGCGGCGCCCGGGACGGACGAGTTCCGGATCATCATGGAGGAGGCGAAGGCGGCGTGCGGCGAGGCCGCGCTGCTGGCTCCCGGTGACCCGGTCCCGTACATCGTGGAGCTGTCCGTGGCGCGTGGACTCGGTTACTCGCAGCAGGACTTCGAGCAGGTCTGGCTGAAGATCCTGGACCGCGCCCCGGCCCACATGGGGGCGCACCTGGCCGCGCTGCACTACTGGTGCGAGAAGTGGCACGGTTCGCGGCAGCAGGCGTACGCGTTCGCGGAGGCCGCGGCGGCGCGGGCGCCCCAGGGCTCCCTCCTCGCCGCCATGCCGCTCTTCGCGGTGTTCGAGCACCTGCCCGAGGTGAACCTGGTCGCCGGTTTCTACCGGAGCGAGACCGTCACCAAGGCGATGCACGGCGCGCTGCACGCGGTGCACTCGGCCCGCCCCGACGACCCGATGTCGGCGCACGTGCGGCACCTGCTGGTCTTCTTCCTGGTCCGTGGTGAGCGCTGGGCGGAGGCCATGAGCCAGCTCATACACATCGACGGCCACGTGGGCGCCCTCCCCTGGACCCTCTCCCCCGACCCGGCCGCCGAGTTCACCGTCTACCGCGCCCTGGCGGTGGCCGGCTACGAGGCGAACGGCGGCAGCCCGGCGACACTCCCGCACTGAACACACCGGTCAGGGCCCCCGCCGGGGCAGGGGCCCTGACCCGATTCCGCGCCCGCCGCGCTGCCGACGTTCACCCGGGCGCCGGACCGGGCGGCCGGCCGGTCCCGGCCATGTGGTCGGGGCCGAACGTCAGATCGTCGCCGTGTCGATCACGAAGCGGTAGCGGACGTCGCTGTTCAGGACGCGCTCGTACGCCTCGTTGATCTCGGCCGCGCCGATCAGTTCGATCTCCGCGCCGATGCCGTGCGCGGCGCAGAAGTCCAGCATCTCCTGGGTCTCGGCGATGCCGCCGATGCTCGACCCCGCGAGGGTCTTGCGCCCGCCGATCACCGAGAAGAGGTTGAGGGAGACGGGCTCCTCCGGGGCGCCCACGTTCACCAGCGCGCCGTCCGTCCGCAGCAGCGACAGGTAGGCGTCGAGGTCGAGCGGGGCGGAGACCGTGGAGACGATCAGGTCGAAGGTGCCCTTCAGGTCCGCGAAGGTGGCCGGGTCGGCGGTGGCGTAGTAGTGGTCGGCGCCCAGCCGCAGCCCGTCGTCCTTCTTGCGCAGGGACTGCGACAGCACCGTCACCTCGGCGCCGAGCGCGTGCGCGATCTTCACGGCCATGTGGCCGAGGCCGCCGAGTCCGACGATCGCGACCTTCTTGCCGGGGCCGGCGTTCCAGTGCCGCAGCGGGGAGTACGTGGTGATGCCGGCGCACAGCAGGGGGGCGGCCTCGTCCAGCGAGATTCCCTCGGGGATGCCGACGACGAAGTTCTCGTCGACGACGATCTTCTCCGAGTAGCCGCCGTAGGTCGGCTCGCCGTCCTTGCCGATGGCGTTGTAGGTCATCACATTGCCGCCGGTGCAGTACTGCTCCTTGCCGGCCGCGCAGTTCTCGCACTCTCGGCAGGAGTCGACCATGCAGCCGACGCCCACGCGGTCACCCACCTGGTACCGGGTGACGCCGGGGCCGACCTCGGACACCACGCCGGCGATCTCGTGGCCGGGGACCATCGGGAAGATCGCCTCACCCCAGCCCTCACGGGCCTGGTGGATGTCGGAGTGGCAGATGCCCGCGAACTTGATGTCGATCAGGACGTCGTGCTCGCCGACCGCGCGCCGCTCGACGGTCGTCCGCTCCAGCGGAGCCTTGGCGGCGGGTACGGCGTATGCGGCAACAGTGGTCATGCCGGGGGTTCTCCTCGTGAGGTCGTGCGCCCGGCCGCCTTCTGTCCGGCCGGGCACGGCCTCCAGCCTGCGCCGACGTCCCTGGCTTACCCAGACCACGGTTCTGCCTACGTTGGCTGTGCGTACCACTGACGGGGACAGGATGCTGTGCGTACGACCGGGAATACTGGAGACATGGACGAGCAGCACACCCACCCGGCCGGCCCCGCGAACGGCGGCCTCGACCCGCGAGCGGAACTCAGCGAGTTCCTGCGCACCCGGCGGGCCCGGCTGAAGCCGGAGGACGTGGGCCTGCCGGACTTCGGACGGCACCGCCGGGTGCCGGGCCTGCGCCGCGAGGAGCTGGCCCAGCTCGCCGGGGTGTCCGTGGCGTACTACACGCGCCTGGAGCAGGGCAACGGGCAGAACGTGTCGGCGGAGGTGCTGGAGTCGATCGCGCGCGCCCTGCGCCTCACCGACGCCGAGCGGTCCCACCTCACGCATCTGGCGAAGCCGAAGCGGCAGAAGCGGAAGCCGGCGGCCCGCACCCAGCAGGCCCGCCCCGCGCTGCGGCATCTGCTGGAGTCGATGGACGCGGTCCCGGCGTACGTCGTGGGCCGGCGCTCGGAGATCCTCGCCTGGAACCGGATGGCGGCGGCGGTCTTCGGGGACTGGGGGCGGCTTCCGGCGCAGGAGCGGAACTGGGCGCGGCTGGTGTTCCTGAACCCGGACTACCGGGAGCTGTTCGTGGAGTGGGAGCAGAAGGCGTACGACATGGTCGCCTACCTCCGCATGGACGCGGGTTACCACCCCGACGACCCGCAGCTGTCCTCGCTGGTGGGCGAGTTGTCCGTGAAGAGCGAGGAGTTCCGCAGGCTGTGGGCGGCGCACGACGTCAAGGAGAAGAGCCACGGCGTCAAGCGCGTCCGGCATCCGCTGGTCGGTGAGCTGACGCTGCTGTGGGAGTCGTTCCGTCCGGCCGGTGACGACACCGGGCAGTCGCTGGTCACGTACTTCGCGGAGCCGGATTCACCGTCGGCGGAGGCCCTGAAGCTGCTGTGCAGCTGGGGCACGGACGCCCGGCAAGCCGGGGCGGACGCCACGACTCCCTGAGACGGAGGCCCCCCGACCGCGGAACGGCCCGCCGGAAGCAGTGCTTCCGGCGGGCCGTCCGCTCACGGACTACTTGCCGTAGTACGCGTTGTAGATCGAGATCGTCGACGTGTTGCCCTTCTTGTCGGCGATCTTGGCCTGGAAGGAGACGGCCTTCCCCTTCGCCGGGTTCTTGAAGGTGATCTTCCCCTTCTTGACCGTGGTCTTCTTCCAGGTCTTGCCGTAGTCGTACGACACGTACACCGACAGGGACTTGAGGTTCTTGCCCTTGGCGGCGCCCTCGACGGTGACCGGGACCGTGACCTTCTTGCCGGCCGTCGCCTTGCTGTCCAGACCCGTGGCCGCCTGGAAGCGGGCCGTGGAGACGGGCAGCTGCTTGAGGTCGGCGGTCTTCTTGGAGCGGAAGGTCCAGCTCGCGTCGATCCGCGTGGAGGCGGCGGCGACCTTGGCGCTGCGCTTGACCGAGGTGGTCAGCTTGTAGGAGGCGTCCCCGGACGGGACCTTGAACTCCTTCTCGCCGAGCAGCGGGTCGTCGTTCGAGCCGACCTTCTTGCCGTTGCGGTAGAGACTCGTGGTGACCGAGGTGAACGCCGAGGAGCCGACGTGGCCCTTGCCGTCGGCGAACAGCGGGAGCAGCCCCGAGATGCTGTTGCCGTCACGGAAGACGCCGTAGTCGGAGGTGAGACGCGGTCCGAAGACGGCCGTGTTCACGGTCTCCTGGTACGTCTTGCCGCCCTTGTAGCCCTTCGCGGCGCCGATGAGGTACCCGGCCTCGGAGACGGGCCAGCCGTCCGCGTCGACACCGCCGATCTGCTCGAAGTCGAGGTCCCACTTCACCCCGGCCGCGGTGGACAGGTGCAGGGTGCGGGTGCCGGGCAGGTTCTGCTCGTCGCTGAACGAGGAGGCTCCGCTGCTGCCGGGCAGCCAGCCCGTGGGGTTGACGATGCCCTTCTTGCCGCTCGCCGCGGCGCCCATGCCGACCTTCACCGTGGCGAGTTCGCCGGCCTTGTAGTTCCGGGTGTAGCCGGTGGCGAGGTTCTTCACCTTGGCGCCGATGACGGTGCTGTACTGCTCCTTGGCGCCCTTGCTGAAGTGGGCGTCCCACTGCTGGCTCAGCGAGCCGTCGGTGATCTGCGGGCCGAGGTGGGCGGAGCGGAAGTTGTCGTACGAGTCCAGCCACCAGCCGAAGCCGTAGGAGGAGTCGTTCGTCTCGACGGTGTAGTCGGCGGAGGCGAACTCCGGCTTGGCCGCCTTGTCCGGCACGGTGATCTTCACCGGCTTGGCCTTGCGGGCGTCCAGGGTGATCGTCGTGTTCTTGGCGACGTTCAGCTTCGGCTGGGCGATCCAGTCGGCGCCCTGGTAGTTCTCCGGGTCGGAGCCGACCAGGATGCTGGTGTCCAGGACGTAACCGCCCTTGGGCACGCGGACGGTGACGGTGCCGTCTGCCTCGTAGGGCTGGTACCACCGGTCGGCGCCCAGGCCGGAGAGACCGGCGAGGTGGGCGACGTAGTTGGAGGCCGGCTTGCCCGCGCGGTCGAGGAACTTCAGCGTCACGTCGTACGACTCGACCTCGCGCTGCACCGCGGCGGCCGTGCGCACGGTCTGCCCGCCGCCGGTGGCGACCACGTACGCCGAGTACGCGCCGTCGGTCGTGCCGCCCAGCTTGGTGTCGACGGTCGCGTCCACGGAGGCCGTGCCGCCCGCGGGGACCGTGACCGTCGTGGCGCCCAGGGTGAAGAAGCCGGCCGGGGCCGCCTTGCCCTTGGGGTTCGTGGCGGTCGACGTCAGCTCGAGGGTGACGTCCTGGGTGCCGAGGTTGCGGTAGGTGAGTGCCTTGGTGACCGGCTTGTCGTCGGTGTGCGGCCACTGCTGGACGCCGAAGCTCAGCGACACCGGGTCGGCGATCACGGTCTGCTTGATGGCCTTGTCGACCTGGACGCGGCCCGAACCCTGCTCGAACGGCGTGTACTTGCCGCCCTTGGTGGAGCCGGTGAGCGCACCCTTCAGCTCCGCCGAGGTCCACTCGGGGTGCTGCTGCTTGAGGACCGCCGCCGCACCCGCGACGTGCGGGGTCGCCATCGACGTACCGGAGATGGTCATGTACCCGGCCGGCTTCTCGCCGACCTCCTCGGCGATGGCGTTGCCCTTCGCCGAGGCGGCCGTGATGTCCACGCCGGGAGCGGTGACGTCCGGCTTGATGGCGCCGTCGCCGACGCGCGGGCCGGTGGAGGAGAAGTCGGCGAGCGCGTCCTTGTCGTCGACGGCGCCGACGGTGAGGGCGGCGTCCGCGCTGCCGGGCGAACCGATCGACTGCGGGCCCTCGTTGCCGGCCGCGATGGCGAACAGTACGCCCTTCTCGGCGGACAGCTTGTTGACCGCGGCCTCCAGCGGGTCGACCTCGGCCGTGTCCGTGCCGCCCAGGCTCATGTTGACGACGTCGGCGCCCTGCGCGGCCGCCCACTCCATGCCGGCGAGGATGCCGGAGTCGTCGCCGAAGCCGGCGTCGTCGAGGACCTTGCCGTTGAGGATCTCGGCGCCGGGCGCGACGCCCTTGTACTTGCCCTTGGACTGGGCGCCCGTACCGGCCGCGATGGAGGCGACGTGGGTGCCGTGGCCGACCTTGTCGCCGGCGCCGTCCGCGGTGGTGAAGTTCTTGGACGCGGTCACCTGGCCCTTGAGGTCCGGGTGGGTGGCGTCGACACCGGTGTCGAGGACGGCGATCTTCACGCCCTTGCCGTCGTAGCCGGCCGCCCAGGCCTTCGGGGTGCCGATCTGCCCCACGGACGTGTCGAGGGAGGCCTCGCGGACCCCGTCGAGCCAGACGTGGGCGATGCCGGAGGCGGTGCGGTCGCCGTCGGTGACGGCGTCCCACAGCTCGGGCGTGTCCTCGTGCGGGGTCTGCACCGCGTCCGCGTTCAGGGACTTCAGGGTCCGGCGGACCGTGCCCGCGTCACGGACGTCGGCCTTGGCGGCCTGAGCGCCGCCCTTGTAGCCGACGATGACCTTCAGGCCCCGCTTCTGGGAGCCGCGGGTCGCGGCCTCGTTCAGCTCGGTGACGTCGAACAGCCGCTGGTCCAGCTTGCCGCTCGCGATCAGCCGGGCGGCGTCGGCCGGCAGCACGAGGGTGTGCCCGCCTGTGCGGCGGACCTGCACGGGTATGTGCTCCCGGCCCTCGGCCCGCTCCAGGCCGACCACGCGGCCCTTGGCGTCCACGGCGACCCGGTCACCGGTGATCAGCGTGATCCGGTGCTTGGCCTTCACCGCGGACGCCTCCGTCGAGGAGACGGCGGTCGTGCGCTCCCCGTTCGCCGACGCCGGGCCGGCCATGCCCGCCGCGAGCGCCACGGCGGTCGCCGTGGCGACCGTGGCCGCGCACGCCCTCTTCACTTGTCTGCGCAAGGTTCCCCCTAGCGGGATCGCCGGGCGAACTCGACGCCACCCGGCCGGGGGTGGTCTCGTACGCATGCGCGCACCCCCCGGATCTCGCAGTATGCCGAGGGGTGATCAAGCGCCTCAAGGGACGCCGGAAAGGGTGCGGAAGTCGCCGGGTGACTGTAACGCCACCGCCGGAACTCCGTTACACAACCGCGTGGTTGACACCTTCCCGGTCAGGCCTTCGTGTTCTCCTTCACGGTGATCCGCCCCTTGCGGATCGTCGCCAGGCGCGGGGCCGCCTTCGCGATGGCCGAGTCGTGGGTGACCATGACGAAGGTCAGCCCCAGCTCCTTCCACATGCGGATGAGTACGTCCATGATCTCGTCGCGCATCGACTCGTCGAGGTTTCCGGTGGGTTCGTCGGCGAGCAGCACCTTCGGCTCCTTCACCAGCGCCCGCGCGATGGCCACGCGCTGCTGCTGACCGCCTGACATCTCGCTGGGCAGATGGCCCAGCCGCTCGCCCAGACCGACCGACGCCAGCGCCTCGGCGGCCTTCTCCCGGCGCTCCTTGGCCTTCACGCCGAGCGGGACGAGCGCGGTCTCGACGTTCTCCTGCGCGGTGAGCGTGGGGATCAGGTTGAACGACTGGAAGACGAAGCCGATGTTCTCGCTGCGGACCCGGGTGAGCCGGGCCTCGGGCAGCTTGGCCAGGTCGGTGCCGTCGAGGACGATCTCGCCGGAGGTGGGCCGGTCGAGGCCGCCGAGCATCTGCAGCAGCGTGGACTTGCCGCCGCCGGTGGGGCCCTGGATGACGAGCCGGTCGCCGTCGGGGATGGTCAGGTCGACTCCGTCGAGGGCGTTGACGGTCTCCTTGCCGCGCGTGTAGCGCCGGGTGACGCCTCTGAGTTCGTACATGGGTCTGCTCCTGGGTCGCGTACGAGGGTGGGGGCCCGTCCGCTGCGGGCGGGCCCCCCTGGGCCGGTGCCGGGCGGGTGCTACTCGACGCGGCGGAGCGCGTCGGCCGGCCGCAGCCGGGAGGCACGCCAGCCGCCGAAGGCGCCGGCGACGAGGCCGCCGGCCACGGCGAGGCCGACCGCGAGGGCGAGGGTGGTGAGGCTGACCGGCGCGGTGAGCGCGACGTCGAGGGTCTTGGAGGCGGTCTGCCGGCCGGGGCCGCCCATACCGCCACCGGGTCCTCCCATGCCGCCACCGCCGCCGCTGCCGCTGCCGCTGCCGCTGCCGCCGAGCTGGGCCTGCAGGGTGGGGCTGACGGCGGTGACGGCGTACGCGCCCGCCAGGCCGAGCGCGATGCCGAGGACGCCGCCGATCAGGCCCTGGACCATGGACTCGCCGACCACCTGCCGGGTCACCCGGCCGGACTTCCAGCCCAGTGCCTTGAGGGTGCCGAACTCGCGCACCCGGCGGGAGACGGCGGAGGAGGTGAGCAGGCCGGCGACGAGGAACGCGGCCACGAGCACCACGATCGACAGCCACTTGCCGACGCCCGCGGCGAGCGAGGAGGCGGTGGACAGGGAGCCGGAGACGGTGTCCGCGAGGTCGGCGGAGGTCGTGACGGTCGTACCGGAAATGTTCTTCTGGATCCCGGACTTGACGCTGTCGATCTGCTGGGAGTCGGTCGCCTGGACGTAGATCGTGGTGACCTTGTCCTTGGCGTCGGCGAGGGTCTGCGCCTGCTTCAGCGGCAGGTAGAGGTTGGCCGCGGCGTCCCCGCTGGTGGCGGTGGCGATGCCGATGATCTTGTACTTGGTGCCCTTGACGGTGACGGTGTCACCGGTCTCGAGCTCCTTCTCCTTGGCGTAGGCGGAGTCGGCGACGGCGACCTTCGCATCGGTCTCGGTCGTCTTGAAGGTGCGTCCGTCGGTGATCTCGGAGGAGGTCAGCGGGCCGAGGGCGGGCTCGGTGACATCGGTGCCGTAGACGGAGTAGCTGTTGACGTCGAAGTTGGCGCCGCCGCCCTCGACCCGGCCCTCCGGGGAGGACTGGCCGCCACCGGGACCGCCGCCCTGACCGCCCTCGGCGCCCTGGCCGTCCTGCTGGAACTGACCCCGGGTGAACTCACCGCTCACCTTCATGACTTGGAGGCTCAGTCCGCCCACCGCGTCGGCGACACCGTCCTGCTCGCCGACCTTGGTCACGGTGGAGCTCGCCAGGGTCTGGAAGCCCTGCACCATGACGCGGTCGCTGCTCTGCTCCTCGCCGGAGTCGTCGTCCTGGGCGTCGAACTGGAACCGGGGGCGTTCGCCGGTGGTCCCGGACTGGGCCTCCGCGGCCTTGGTGACCGTCATGTCCGTGCCGAGCCCGTACAGGGACTCCAGGACCTTCTCCTGCGCCTTGCTCATGCCGGAGGACACGGAGTTGACCACGATGACCAGCGCGATGCCGAGCGCGAGCCCGGAGGCGACGACGAGGGCCGCCTTTCTGCGGCGGCGCAGCTCGCGCCTCAGGTAGGTGAAGAACATGGCGGCAAGCTAGGGACGGTTGGTGATGAAGCTATAAGCGCTCCATAAGAGCCCCATGAGAAGAAGACCGATGCCGCCGTCCGCTCCCCGTGCGGGGAGCGGGCGGCGGCATCGCGCATGGGGGGGGGGGGGGCGGCGCGGTGGCCGGCGGCTTGCGGGCGTGGTGGTGCGGCTGTACGCGGTTTGTG
>NZ_JBHWHX010000057.1:0-41425 GCF_042732315.1 Streptomyces sp. NPDC059787 | reverse complement strand
GGCTCCGCCCCCGGACCCCCGTTCGCGCGGTTCCCCGCGCCCCTGGAGCGGGGCCGGGTCAGCCGGCCGGCAGGGCCCGTAGGAGGAGCAGGGCGATGTCGTCCAGCCGGTTCTCCGCGTCCGCGCCGTGCTGGACCAGGGCGTCGGCGAGATCGTCCAGGGGCAGGTCGCCGAGGTCGGTGAGACGGCGGCACAGGTCGGCGACGGCGTCCTCGAAGTCGGTGCCGGGGGATTCCACCAGACCGTCGGTGTAGAGGACGAGCAGCGAACCGGGGGAGAGGCCGACCTCGGTCGACGGGTACGCCGCCGAGCCGTCGATGCCCAGCAGCGGGCCCCCGGCCAGGTCCAGCACCCGCACCCGCCCGTCCGGTCTGCGCAGCAGCGGCGGCGGATGACCCGCGCGGGACATCACGGCCCGCTCGTGCGCGGGGTCGAGCCGCAGGTACAGACAGCTGGCGAACAGCTCCGAACCCAGGTCCAGCAGCAGCCGGTTGGTGCTGCGCATCACCTCCTCGGGCGCCTGCCCGACGGCCGTGTACGCGCGTACCGCCGTACGGACCTGTCCCATCAGCCCGGCCGCCGTCACGTTGTGCCCCTGCACGTCCCCGATCACCGCCGCCGCCATCCCCTGCGTCGGCACCAGGTCGTAGAAGTCGCCCCCGATCTCCATGCCCTGGGTGGCCGGCAGATAGCGGGCCGCCGCCTCGATCCCCGCCAGCGACGGCAGCGTGTGCGGCAGCAGCGCCTCCTGCAGCCCGTGCGCGAGCCGGTGCTTGGCGTCGTAGAGCATGGCCCGCTCCAGCGCCTGGGCGATCAGCCCCGCCAGATTGGTCAGCACCGCCCGCTCCTCCGTCGTGAAGTGGTGCGGCGCCGCGTACGACAGCACGCACGTCCCCACCGGGCGCCCCGAGGCGATCAGCGGCAGATACGCCCACGCCGCGAACTCGGACGGGTTCACCAGCAGCGCCGGATACAGACGCTCGACCTCCTCCCGGCTCTCGAAGAAGGCGGGCACACCGGACCGCAGCACCTGGCTGCCGGGGGTCGGCTCCGACAGCGGCATCCCGTCGAACCGCTCCACCACCCGCGCGTCCGCGTACCCCTGGTGCCCCAGCACGCGCAGCCGGCCCGCCCGGGACCCGAGGATCACCAGCCCCTGGCCGCCCACGGCCGGGAGGACCTCGGCCGCGACCAGCTGCACCACGTCCTCCACCCCGACCGTCTCGGTCAGCGCACCCGCCAGGCTCAGCACCTGGGTGATGGTGACCAGCCGCGGCTGCCCCTGCCCGGACCGCGGTGCCGCGCGGTTCATCTCCGTCACCGCGCGCGCCCGGCTGATCCGCACACTGAGTCCGGTGGTACTCGGATACAGCCGGAACGACAGCCACTCGTCCGGGGGGCGCAGCGCGACGAACGAGGTGACGTGCTGGCTGAACAGCGCGGCCCGGTACCGGTCCTCGTACACGGGATCGTTCAGCCACGGCACCGACGCCCACATCTGGGCCCCGAGCAGCCGGTTCGCCGGAACGCCCAGCAGCTCCGCGGCGGCGGCGTTGGCGAAGCCGACCCGCCCGTGCAGATCGAGCGAGCACAGGCCGTACGGCAGCCGGGACACCATCCGTGCCGCCTCCACCGTGCCGAGCGTGCCGGCCATGCCGCCCACCAGCGGCGCCGCCAGCAGATCCGGCTCCGGTGCCAGCGGCAGGCTCTGCTCGGCGGCCCGCTCCAGCCGCACCGCGAGCCGGTCGCAGGCGGCGGTCAGATGATCGCGCTCCCAGTCGGACAGCTCCTGCGGATGCGTGCCGGGCCAGGTCACGAAGACCGCGCCGTACGCCTTCGTCCCCGTCGCCACCGGCAGCGCGGCCAGCGAGAAGGGGTACGGCAGCACCATGGCGATCCGGGGATAGCGGCGGGCCATCTCCTCCTCGCCGCCCACCCACACCAGCCGTCGTTCGCGCACCGCGTCGGAGACCGGGATCGGCGCGCTCAGCCCCACCCGTTCCCACGGGGCCGCGAAGGCGCGGGGCAGCCCCGCCATCACCGCCATCTCCAGTACCGGACGGTCCGGCGAGAGCAGGTACACGGCCCCGGAGTGGGCGTGCACCTCGTCCATCATCGAGGCCAGCGTCAGGGACAGCAGCGGACGGCCGACCGGTGCCCGCCCGCCCGGCGGCGTCCGCGCGGACGACTGCCCCTCGGACACGCCGACCACCTCCTCGCACGGCCGCGCCACCCGGTCCCGGGACCCAATCTCCCCCCTGCCGGGCCGTCGCGCACGACGAGCTACGGGGAAGGGGACCGTACGCCCCGCGGGGCCACGCACCCTCCGTATGCCCCGGACCCCGGCCCGTAGGGCCGACCGGGGTGTTCCGCGCCCCGCGCACCCCGGGAGCCGCCGAACGCGCACAGGGGCTGCGCGGGTGCCCCATAAGCGCTGTAATGGCCAACGTGGTCAGTGAGGGCGCTGCGGGACGCAGCACGAGAACGCTGAGTGCGGAAGGCGCCCTGACGGCGATCGCGGTCGACCCCGAGTCACCCGAACGGGTGCGCAGGATCCTGGAGCAGGCCCTCGTCTTCGCCGGTGCCGCGTTCGCCGCCGTGTACACGGCCGGCGCGGACGGAGAGCTGCTGTACCTGGCGGAGTCCGTCGGGGTGCCGCGAACCCTGTGCGGGGTGCGGGACAGCTACCCCGTCGCCGGGCACGCCCCGGTGGCCGAGGCCCACCGCGGGCGGCCGGTGTGGCTGGGCCCGGCCGACCTCGCCGCACAGGCGCAGTCACGGCGCGTGCCCAGCCGTGACTTCTTCCTGGCGGCGCTGCCCCTGCGCGGCGGCGGCTGCCTGCTCGCGGTCAGCGAGCGCGCCGACGGTTTCGACGCCGACGACCGCTTCTGCCTCGGCCTCGTCGCCGACGCCCTCGCCCTCCCCGCGCCGGCCGCCACCGCCGAGGGCGCCGACCTGCGGCCCGGCGGCTTCAGCCTCGCCATGGACACCGGGCGGGTCCGGGTCGGCGAGGACATCCTGGAACTGTTCGGCCTCGACCCGGACGACTTCGACGGGCGGGTCGAGACCCTGCTGGGCCTGACGGTGCCGGAGGACCTGCCCTCGCTGATGTCCGTCGTCGAGGCCGACCACATGACGATCGGCGACCGCGAACTGGAGTTCCGGGTGCTCCAGCCCACCGGCCCGCCCAAGTGGCTGCGGCTGCGCGGCCGGCTGGTGCACGGCGGGGAGGGGCGCCCCGCCCGGCTGGTGGGCTCCGTCGCCGACGCCTCCACGCTGCGCTCCGACATCACGGACGTGGCCCGGATCCAGCGCCTCGCCGCCGCGCTCGCCACCGCGGTCACCGTCCGCGACGTCGGCAGGGCCGTGGTCGCCGCGCTGCGCCGGCCGCTGCGGGCCGACCGCATCGCGCTCGCCGAGCTGGAGAGCGAACGGCTCGTCGTCACCGTTCTCGACCCGCCGGAACCGGAGGCCTGGCCGGATCTGTGGCGCGCGGAGTGGCGCACCGAGTGGCCCGACGCGCCCGTGCGCACCATGCCCACCCTCGCCGCCGCCCTGCGCGAGGGCCGCGCCCGGATCTGGCCGGCGGGCTCCCCGCTGGAGACCGCCCTCGCCGAGGTCGGCCCCGGCGGCCTGGCCATGCTGCCGCTGCCCGCCGGGAACCGGATAGCCGGCGCCTGTCTGATCGGCTGGGACACCCCGCACGACTTCGGCCCCGACGAACGTGCCCTGCTCACCGCCGCCGCCGGCCTCGCCGGACAGGCCCTGATGCGGGCCCGCGCCTTCGACGCGGAGCACGAACTGGTCGGCATGCTCCAGCGCCAGCTGCTGCCGCGCCGCCTGCCCCGGCTGCCCGGCGCGGTCGCCGTCGCCCGCTATCTGCCCAGCACCGCAGGTCTGGAGCTCGGCGGCGACTGGTACGACGTGATCCCGCTGCCGGACAACCACGTCGCCCTCGTCATCGGCGACGTCCAGGGTCACAGCGCCGGCGCCGCCACCCTCATGGGCCAGATGCGCACCGCGCTGCGCGCCTACGCCGTCGAGGGACACCCCCCGGACGTGGTGGTCTCCCACGCCAACCGGCTCCTCATGGACATGGAGACCGACCTCTTCGCCACCTGCTGCTATGTCGACGTCGACATGGAGGAGGGCTTCGCCTGGTGCGTCCGCGCAGGCCATCTGCCGCCGGTGCTGCGCCACCCGGACGGCCGCACCGAGATCGCGGAGGCCGAGGGCGGCCCGCCGCTCGGCGTGGTGCGGCAGAGCGACTTCCCCATGAGCCCGCTCAGGCTGCGACCCGGCACGATGCTCGCGCTCACCACGGACGGCCTGGTCGAGTCCCCGGACTCCGACATCGACGAGGGCATGAACCGCTTCGCCCGGCAGCTGTCCGCCGCCGACCCCGCCCACCTCGGGCCCGTCGCGGACGCCCTGCTCGGCAAGGCCCCGCGCAGCGACGACGTCGCCCTGCTGCTGATGCGCTACGACGGCATGACCTCCCGCCCGCTGCGGGAGAGCTGGACGGTGTGGCGGGTGCCCCAGGCGGTCGGGCACGCCCGCCGCTTCACCCGGCGTACCCTGCGCTCCTGGGGGGTGACCGCGGACGTCGACGGAGCCCTGCTCGTCGTCTCCGAACTGGTCACCAACGCCCTCGTGCACACCGAAGGGCCGGTCCGTCTCGACATCTCCCTGGTCAACGACCGGCTGCGCCTCGCGGTCGCCGACGCCTCGCCCCGCACCCCCGTGAAGCCCACCAGCATCGGCTGGGAGGCCACCGGAGGCCGCGGCATCCTCCTCGTCGAGGCCGTGTCGGCCGGCTGGGGAACCCTTCCGGTCAGCGGGGGCAAGCAGGTGTGGGCGGAGTTCGTGCTGCGGCCCTGACGGCCGCCGGGTCCGCCGGCCGGGAACGCCCGCGCCCGGTGACCGTACCGCTCCGCCGGGTACCCGGGACGCCACCGAGAGACAGGAGAGAGGAAACGTCATGGCACAGCACGTGCGCGACATCATGACCGGCGCGCCGGTGACCGTCGGGCCGCAGACCTCCGTCGCGGAGGTCGCCCGCATCATGCGCGACCGCGGCCTCGGGTCCGTCCTGGTGACCGACGGCGACCGGCTGCGCGGACTGGTCACCGACCGCGACCTGGTGGTGCGGTCGGTCTCCCGGGGCGGCGATCCCGAGGACACCACCGTGGCCGGCGCGTGCAGCGACGACCTGGTGACCGTGGCACCGGACGACGACCTGGACCACGCGGTGCGGCTGATGCGCGAACACGCCGTGCGCCGCGTTCCGGTCGCCGAGGAAGGCCGCCCCGTCGGCGTCGTCTCGCTGGGCGACACCGCCATGGAGCGCGACCCGGAGTCCGCCCTGGGCGACATCAGCGTGGCCCGGCCCAACATCTGACGAGGACGCCGGCCCGGACGGGAACTTCCCGTCCGGGCCGGGGCGTCGGGAGGCGGAGGCCTGTACGGCGGGCGGGTGTTTGTCCGGCACGGCGCCGGGGACCCGGAGGGCAGCGGACAGAAGGAAGATGATGAGTCGTGACCTCGGAGACCACTGACCAGCCCCGACCCCGCCGGGCGGAGACCGGCTGGGCGCGAGCCCGGCGACTGCGCGGCAAGGACCCGCTGCGGACCTGCCTCCCCGCCGTGGACCGCGGTACCACCTCCACCACCCCGAACACGAGTGTGGAGGGAAACATCGTAAGAGGCGATGATTAGCCCGCGTCCGGGCGACCGTCCCGCTCTTTCGCGGGATTTCGTGACGCACGAACAAAGCAAGTGACGTTCCACAAGCCGGAACACGACTATGGTGAGCCGAATGAAGGCTCTCGTGCTGTCCGGCGGTGCCGGAACCCGGCTGAGGCCGATCACCCGCACCTCGCTCGAACAATTGGTGCCCGTGGCCGACAGACCCGCGCTCTTCCACGAGCCGGAGTCCCTGACGGACGCGGGCATCAGCGACGTCGGGACCGCCGTCGGTGACACGGCCGCGGAGATCGAGGACGCGGTCGGTGACGAATCGAAATTCTGTCCGCAGGCCGCCTGCATTCCCCAGGGGAATTCTCCGGGACCGGCCCACGCGGCGCTGACCGCCCCCGCCGTCCGGTATCCGGTCGACCCCCGCGCCGACGTGCGCCGCACGGTCGTCCAGGGCTGCCGGAAGGACACCGGCAGCGCCGTCCACCTGCTGGGGGCCGGCCGTTGCGTCCGTACGCTGCTCGCGTCCGACGCGCCGACGGGCACCGCGCCGGGCGCGCTCACCTGCGCCGAAACCCTCGGCAACCTCGAACTCGGTCGTCCCGGCCGGAGCCGGCGCACGGCGACGGCCGCGACGCCGGTCTGCCCGCCCCGCCCCGACGAGGCCTGCGACATCGGCGGCACCGAACCCACCGGCGAGCGGGCCGCGCCGGAGGAAATGCCCGGTGCGAGCGCGGACGTCGCCGGACGCGAAGCACTTCCCCTCGTCCGTAAAGAGCTGTCCCAGTGAAAGGAACGTCTCGCGATGTCGATCAGGCCAATGGTGAAGTCCGCGTTGGGTGAGAAGAACGTGCGGGTTCTGCGCCGGTTGAAGCGACAGATCACGGTCAAGCCGGCCGCGCCGGTCAAGCCGACCGGACTGGATGCCATCTCCCACGACCTCAGCAAACTGGCTGTGCACTTCAAGACGGACAAATGGGGGACGCACCGTTACACGCGGCACTACCAGCGCCATCTCCAGCACTTGAAGAACGAGAAGTTCAACCTTCTGGAAATCGGGATCGGCGGATACAGTCGGGCCGGCCAGGGCGGGGCGTCGCTGCGTATGTGGAAGGCATTCTTCCCGGACGCGCAGATCTTCGGAATGGACATCCAGGACAAGTCCTTTGTCGACGAGGACCGCATCACGACCTTCATCGGTGACCAGTCCGACCCCGCTTCCCTGAACGCGGTCGCCGACAAGATCGGCGGGATCGACGTCGTCATCGACGACGGCAGCCACCGCAGCCCGCACGTGATCACGACGTTCGAGACGCTCTTCCCCCTGCTCAAGGACGGTGGCATCTACGCCGTCGAGGACACGCAGTCGTCGTACTGGCCCGAATGGATGGGCAGCGAGGACCTCGACGCGAAGGACACCAGCATGGGGTTGCTGAAGCGTCTGACGGACGGGCTGAACTACGAGGAGTTCGTGGACGAGAGCTACGAGCCGACCTACACGGACCGCAACGTGGTCGGCGTGCACTTCTACCACAACCTGGTGATCATCGAGAAGGGCAAGAACGCCGAGGGCTCCAACAAGCGCAGTGTCCTGAAGCAGCGTTACGCCAAGTCCTGACTCCGAAGCGGTCGGCAGCACGGGGTGGGCCTCACGACGAGGCCCACCCCGTGGCCGCCGTACGCCGGATCCACCGGATCCGTGTGCGGGCGCGGTCCCTCACGACGTCGCCGTCCGAACCGGGTTCACGGACCGTCGAGGGCGGCACCGGGGCGATCTCCTCCGGCCGGGCGGGCCCACCCGCAGGCCGGTCTCCGGCGCCCGCCCTCCGTCACCGTCTTCCGCTGATCACGGGAGCCGCCTTCGTACGGACGGCGCCGAGCACGCGCCGCACTCCGCGCGCCAGTCTCCGCGCCGTTCCGGGGCTCGGTACGGGCACCACCAGCATCCGGCCGCCGCCGGAGCGGAGCGCGAACGGCAGCCCGCTCCAGGCGGGTTGCGCGGCATCGGGGTCCGGGCTCAGGGCGACCTGCCAGATCCCCCGGGGAAGCCGGGCGGGCAGCGTGGCCTCCAGCAGGGAGCCCGGCCCGTCCGCCTCACCGGTGAGCGTGCCGGACGCGTGCAGCGCCCTGCCGGAAGCGGTGAACCTGAGCCCCACCCGGGTGCCCTCGGCCGCGTGCAACGGGATCCGGGCGCTCAGCCGGGCCCCGGAGACGGTGACGTCCGGCCGCCGCACACCGCCCAGACCGAGCCGTTTGCCCTGGACACCCGTGTCCAGCGAGAGATTTCCGTGCGGCTCGGTCCAGTACGGCAGGACCGCGCGGCGGCCGGTCACAGCCGCGCACGGCTCGGGGCGCGTGGCGCGCGGGGCGGGGCCCAGCCGGCACTCCTTGGTCCAGCCGCCCAGCTTCACCCGTACGACGGCGTCCCAGACCCCGTCGCCCGGCAGCTTCGCGGGATCGACGGTCGCGGTCGCCCGCAGCACCAGCCGCGCCCGCTCACCGCCGTCGACGGGAACCGTCTCCCGGGTGAACTCCACGGGCTGGAAGTACTGGGCGGAGCTGGACCGTTCACGCAGCAGCAGATCCGCGGTGGCCTGCCCGAACCGGGCCGCGGTCTGAGCGCCGGCCCACGCCACCGCCTCCTCCACGTTCTTCGGGGTGTCGGCCAGCGGGGTGAGGGCGGCGTCCGCGGGGAAGGTCATCGGCTCGCGGGCGGAGGTGTATTCGGCGGTGAAACCGATGTGCAGCGAGCCGTCTCGCCACTCCGCGCCCACGGGCGCCGCCGTCGGCGCGATCCCGGCCTCCCACTCGGCGAAGGCCACCACGTCGTCGTACCGGCCGGCCTCGGCCAGAGCGGCGACGACCTGCTGCGTCGGCTGCAACCCGGCCGCGACACCCGGGCCGAACCGCTCGACGACGACCTTGTGGATCTCCGCGAACAGCTCCCTGCGGTAGTCGTCCGGGAGCCCCAGCAGCCGCCGGGCCCGCAGCCGCTCCACCATCTCCACCCGCAGCCAGCGCCGGAACAGCCGGTCCCGTACCGCGCCCGGCTCGGTGTACCGCTCGACGACGTCGAGCGCCTCCCGCAGATTGCCGAAGTACCCCACGGGGTCGAAGCGCTGGAAACCGGCGTTGGAGGCGTCGTCGCGTCTGATGTGGTAGTAGCAGACGTAGTCGCTGAGCACGGACACGTTGTCCGCGCGCAGATACGCCTCGGTGACGAAGACGTGGTCCTCCAGGCGCCGCCGCCCCTCCGGGAACCGCAGCCCGATACGGTCGAGGAACTCCCGGCGGAACATCTTGTGCGGGGTGAGGCTGTCGATCAGCGGGGCGTTCTCGACCGTCGCCCGCGGATGGTTGCGGCGGAACAACTCCACCGGCACCCCGCGGTTCTTGCCGGCCATCTTCCCCACGACGACATCGGCGCCGTGGGTCACGCCGTACGCGTACATCCGCTCCAGGGCCTCGTCGCCGAGGTAGTCGTCGTTGTCGACGAACATTACGAACTCGCCCCGCGCGGCGTCGATCCCCACATTGCGGGGCTTGCCCGACCAGCCGGAGTTCTCCTGGTGGATCACCCGCATCCGGGGGTCCTCGGCGGCGAGCCGGTCGAGCCGGGCCGGTGTCCCGTCGGTCGAGCCGTCGTCGACGAAGATCGCCTCGTACTCGTCGGGCGGCAGCGACTGCCGCCGCAGCGAGGAGACGCAGTCCTCGATGTAGGTCCCCGGGTTGTACACGGGAATGATGACGCTGACCTTGACCGGCATCTGGATGTGGGGCCCTTCGGGTCTTTTGCCCTCGAACGTACGGGCTTGGTATGCGTCGCCCGATCGTAGTGCCGCGGCCACCGCGTTCCCCGCTGCGCCTCGCCGCCGAGAGCCCGCCGTGACGGCCTCCCGCACCCGCCGATCGGCGTGCCCGCCGGATCACTCGAGGCGTGGCGTCCCACCCGGGGCACGGCGCCGCCTAGGCTGCCGTTCGTGCGACTGCTCCTGACCTCCGACACCCATCTGCCGAAGCGCGCCAAGCGGCTTCCCGAGCCGCTGCTGGATCAACTCCCGTATGTGGACGTCGTGTTGCACGCGGGGGACTGGGTCGACACCGCCACTCTCGATCTCCTGGAGAGTCGCAGCCGCAGACTCGTCGGCGTGTACGGCAACAACGACGGACCCGGTTTGCGGGCCCGGCTGCCCGAGATCGCGTACGCGGATCTCGACGGGTTGCGCTTCGGCGTGGTCCACGAGACGGGTCCGGCGCGGGGACGGGAAAATCGGTGCGCCGCACGCTTCCCCGAGGTTGACGTGCTGGTGTTCGGGCACAGTCACATCCCGTGGGACACCACCGCTCCCACGGGACTTCGCCTGCTCAACCCGGGATCACCGACGGACCGCCGCCGGCAGCCCCACTGCACTTATATGACCGCCACGGTCACCAGGGGCCGGCTCACGGAGGTGGAACTCCACCGGTTGCCCCCGCGCTGATGGGCCGGGCCGCTTCGTGTCGGTGGAAGCGGCCCGGACGCTGCGAGTAGGTGCGCTCTCACGGACCTCCTTCCCACGATCGGAGGTGATACCGGGCGACTACCCCCCTTCCGGGGAGTCACACACCTGATTGTCAGGTTTTCCTCCGGATCATCCGGTCGCCGTTCCTTCGTGACCGGCGGGAAACGAGTGAGTCGGGTGAGTCAGGTGAATCAGGAGCGCTGGAGGGGCCGGACGGACCGCTCCGGCCTCACGTGAACAGGCGGACGGCAGTGGTGTCGGTACTGGTTGCCGTGTTCGAATAAGTGCAGTATGTGGCGAGTTGTCGGACGGTCCGTTGCCGCACATCCCTTCGGCGTGCAGCACGCCGCGACCATCCACCACGCACGCGCGAACACGTCGCGCCGGGAGTGCACCCATGTCCGACCGGTCGGCCCCACGCGGGCTGAACGCCCACCCGTACGGCACCGAGCCCCCTCGGAGCCTTCTCCGGGACACCGTGCCCGGCACGGAGTCGACGCGACGCGGGGTCCTCGGGCTCGGCGCCGCGCTGGGGCTGGTCGCCGGGGGCGGTACGGCCGCCGCCGCGCCGGTGCGCCGCCCGGGCGGTACCGGTAAGCAGCTGCGCAGCGCCGTACCGCTGCCCGAGCCGTACACCGTGCCCCTGCCGATCCCGTCCGTTCTGGCGCCGGCCGGCACCTCCGGGGGCACCGACCGGTACGAGATCACCCAGCGTCAGGTGACCGCTCGGATCCTGCCGGGGGTGCCGACGACGCTGTGGACCTGCAACGGCACCTGTCCCGGCCCCACGATCGAGTCCCGTCGCGGCCGGCCGGTCACCGTGCTGCACCGCAACGAGCTTCCCGTGCCGACCGTGGTGCACCCGCACGGCGGACACACCCCGGCCGAGTCCGACGGTCACCCCACCGGCCTCGTCCTCCCGGACGGCTGGCCCGCCCCCGCCTCCCGCCGCCACGGCGGGGCGCACAGGGCGCACGACCCGCGCGCGGTGACGAGCAGGGCGACACGGGAGTACACGGATCCGCTCGACCAGCGTGCCGCGCTGCTCTGGTACCACGACCACCGGATGGACTTCACCGCCCCGGCGATCTGGCGGGGCATCACCGTCAAGTCCGCCGTCGTCCCGTTCCCGCTCGACGACATCACGGTCGGCCTCCTGGAGACGCCCGGCCACCCGGACCTCGTCGCCGAGGTGGAACGCGTGCTCGGCGTGCTGGACGGCACGGTGCCGGCGGGCCGGGTGCACGAGCTGGAGCGGCGGCTGCCGGGGCTGACCCGGGGCGAGGGCGGGCCGGAGAGCGCCTTCGCGCACTACGCGCCGGACCAGCCGGCCTCCACATGGCCGAGGCGCACCCGCTGCGGGTGGTCGCCGACGGGTACGGACACGGTCTTCTCGCCGGTCGCGAAGTCGATGGCGGTGACCCGGTCGGCGCCGCTCTCGGAGACCACGCAGGACCTGCCGTCACCGCTGACGGTCGCCCAGTACGGCTTGGACGCGGTGACGAGCGGCCCCTGCTGGAGGGTCGCGCGGTCGACGACGGTCGCGTAGTCGTCCATGGTGCCCGCCACGCACAGCTTGGTGCCGTCGGGTTTCATGGTGATGCCGTGGTGGCGTGAGTCGTTGACCCAGGTGGTGCGGTCGTCGCTGGTGGCCGGGTTCTTCGGCAGGGTCTTGGTGCGGGTGATGCGGTCGGTGGCGACGTCGTACTCGAAGAAGCCGTTGAAGAACGACACCTGGAAGTACAGCTTCGACTCGTCCGGGGAGAACGCGGCCGGGCGCACCGCGTCCGAGTGGTCCTTCAGACCGATGGCGTCGAGCCGCTCACGCATGTCGAGCACTTTCACCTGCTTGAAGGTGGTCGCGTCGACGACCGTGATCCGGCGGTCGCCCTTCGTCCAGTCCAGCCAGGTCGCGTCGAGCGCGGTGTTCACCTCACCGATGGACATGTTCCAGATGTACTTGCCGTCGTTGCTGAAGACGTTCTCGTGCGGCTTGTCGCCGGTCTTGAACGAGCCGAGCTGCTCACCGGTCCCGATGTCCAGGACGTGCACCGTGTTGGAGG
Source organism: Streptomyces sp. NPDC059787 (assembly GCF_042732315.1). NCBI lineage: Bacteria > Bacillati > Actinomycetota > Actinomycetes > Kitasatosporales > Streptomycetaceae > Streptomyces > Streptomyces sp. NPDC059787. Next base: position 29,163 of record NZ_JBHWHX010000057.1, on the reverse strand, counting down.
TCGAGGCCGAGACGGCGACGCGCTTGCCGTCGGGGGAGACCGCCATGTGGTCGGAGCGGTAACCCGACACCGGGAAGCGCCAGTTGACCCGCCCGGTGGCGAGGTCGAGGGAGACCACGTCGGCGAAGCTCGGCCGGGAGACCACCACCGAGGTGCCGTCCGGGGTGGAGTACATGTCGTCGACGAACTGGTCGTGGCCCTCGCCGACGCCGCTCCGGATCGCCATGAAGTAGATCCAGCGGATCGGGTCGGCGTTGATCTCGGCCATCCGCTCGTCCTTGTCCGGGATGACGTCGATCCGGCCGATCCGTGCGAAGTCACCGGTGGACTCGATGACATCGGCGGTGCCGTCCCAGTTGTTGCCGACGAACAGCACCTCCCGCAGGGCGGGGGAGGAATCGGCGGTCGCGGCGGTGGGCGCCGTGGCGGCGAGGACGAGCGCGGCGGCGATGGCGCACAGGTACCTGGTTCTGCGGACCGGCATGACGGCTCTCTCCAGAATCCGGAATCACGTGCTCTGAAAAGCAACTTACTGAAAAGTAAGGAAGGGAGCCGCCCGCGACAAGACCGCGTACACGACAAAATTGGGTGCCGTCGACCGCCCGGGTACCTGCCGGCGGTCCATCGCGGCCAGGAGTACCCGCGCGGCGGCCTCGGGCGGGTCCTCCAGCTCGCACGACCCGGCGGGCGGCTTCCGTGCCTGCCCGGACACGCGCTCACCCGCCGGGTCCGGTTGCTGATCTCCGCACCGCTCACCCCGGCCGGCGGCAGGACCCGCACCGCGGCCACTCCGCCCCGCTGCGTCTGCCAGGACCGCCCGGCCGGGTCGCCGGGACCGCGGCCACCGAGGTGCGCCGGTGCAGCGCAAGGCGCAGGGTGCGCGCCGCGTACTCCTCGGCCGCCCGGCGTACCCGGTCCGAGACGTGCACCCCCTCGGCGGGAGCGGCGGCCGGCACATCCAGCGAGTCCTCGTCCCGCCGGGAAGCCACCAGGTGCTCGGTCGGCTTCTGGCACAAGGAGGCCAGGAAGGACACCCGCTGACACAGAAGCCGCCGACCCACCTGCTCACCACTGCCCCCGCCTCAGCCCCGGACCCGGCACACCCCCGCATCCGATCGACCTGACGACCGCCCCCCCCACAAAGACACGCCCGATTCACGCAGGAAAGCGCGGTGGAACCGCCAACAGCCGAAGAGCCCGGACCCGGCCACGGGCGCCGTCCTCGGCCTGGAGCGGACGTTCACCACCGGCCGGCCCGAGTACGGTGTGCGGGCGGGCGATGTCATGCGGTACAGCGCGCGGATGCGCTGATCACCTCCGTACCGGCGTTCCTACTCGTCCCAGGCCTGGATCATCACCTGTCCGGTGATCTTGCCGTCCCGCAGCGTGAGCATCGACTCCGACAGCACCCGCACCCCGTCCGGGTACTGGCAGCTCTCGCAGTAGGCGGCGTGATCGCCCTGGACGACGCACGCCTCCAGCGTGTGTGTCATGTCGCGGCTGTAGACGTCGTCCAGCACGGTGGCGATCTCGTCCCGGCCGTGCAGGACCTTGGGGTGGCTGGGCTGGGTGTTGCGGTCCACGACGCGCAGTTCCGCGTCGTCCGCGTAGAGCGACACCAGGTTCGCCGACGTCTCCGCCTCGATGCCCCGGCGCAGCGTGTCGGTGCCGAAGACGGGTTGTGACGCGGTCGTCATGACGACCCACCTCCTTCGTGGGGCCGCGGTCCGGACCTCCGGCGGGCCGGGACGGCCTCTCCTACGAGCGTCCTCCGGCCCGCCGGGCACGGCAAGCCAGGCCCCTGCCGTCCCGCGCCGCTCACTCGGCCGTCGCCAGGAACTGCGTGGCCGCCAGCTCCGCGTACAGCGGATCGGCGGTCACCAGTTCCCGGTGCGTGCCGACGGCCCGTACCCGGCCCGCGTCCATCACCACGATCCGGTCGGCCATCGTGACCGTGGACAGCCGGTGTGCGACGACCAGGACCGTCGTCGTACGCGCCACGTCGGCGACGGTGTCGCGCAGCGCCGCCTCGTTCACCGCGTCGAGCTGCGAGGTGGCCTCGTCGAGCAGCAGCAGCCGGGGGCGGCGCAGCAGGGCGCGGGCTATGGCGACCCGCTGGCGCTCCCCGCCCGACAGCTTGGTGCCGCGGTGCCCGACGAGGGTGTCCAGCCCGTCCGGCAGCCGGGACACCAGACCGTCGAGCCGGGTCGTCTTCAGCACCCGCGTCAGGGTGCCGTCGTCCGCCTCGGGGTTGCCCAGCAGCAGGTTGTCCCGCAGGGAGCCCGACAGCACCGGCGCGTCCTGCTCGACGTACCCGATCGCGGCCCGCAGCCGCGGCAGCTCCCAGTCGGCCAGAGCACGGCCGTCGAGCGTGATCACGCCGGAGCCGGGGTCGTAGAACCGCTCGATGAGGGAGAAGACGGTGGTCTTGCCCGCGCCGGACGGACCGACGAACGCGGTCATGCCCTGGGCGGGCACGGTGAACGTCACCCCGTGGTGGACGTACGGCAGGTCGTCGGCGTACCGGAAGCGGACGTCCTCGAAGGCCAGCGCGGCGGGCGCCGTTCCGGTGTCGGGCAACCGCGCGGGTCCGGCGGCCGGTTCCGCGGGCAGCCGCAGCGCCTCCTGGATCCGGGCGAGGGCGGCGCTGCCCGTCTGGTACTGCGTGAGCGCGCCGACGACCTGCTGGATCGGCGACATCAGATAGAACACGAACAGCAGGAACGCCACCAGCGTCCCGATGTCGATGGCGTCGGTCGCCACCCGCGCGCCGCCCACCGCGAGCACCGTGATGAACGCGATCTGCATCGCGAGGCCGGCCGTGTTGCCCGCCGCGGCCGACCACTTGGCGGCGCGCACGCTCTGCCGCCACGACTCCTGCGCGGCCTCGTGCAGCGCGCGCTCCTCCCGCGGCTCGGCACCGGACGCCTTGACCGTGCGCAGCGCGCCGAGCACCCGCTCCAGCGAGGCACCCATCACACCGACGGCGTCCTGCGCCTGCCGGGAGGCCCGGTTGATGTGCGGCACGATCACCCCCAGCACCGTGCCCGCGAGCGCGATCACCCCCAGTGTGACGCCCAGCAGCACCGGGTCCACGAAACCCATCAGCACCACGGTCGCGATCAGCGTCAGCCCGCCCGTGCCGAGACCGACCAGCGAGTCCGTGGTCACCTCGCGCAGCAGGGTGGTGTCGGAGGTGATGCGGGCCATCAGATCGCCCGGCTCACTGCGGTCCACGGCGGTGATCCTCAGCCGCAGCAGATACGACGACAGCGAGCGCCGCGCCCCGAGCACCACCGACTCGGCGGTGCGCCGCAGCACATACGAACCCAGCGCCCCCAGCACGGCGTTGGCGACCACGAGCGCCGACATCAGCAGCAGCGCGCCGGTGATCGCCCGGTCGTCCGAGAGGTCGTCGATCAGGTCCCGGGCCACCAGCGGCAGCATCAGCCCCGTCGCCCCGGTCATCAGGGACAGCACGGCGCCGCCCAGCAGGGCCCACCGGTGCGGTCGTACGTATCCGAGGAGCAGCCGCCAGGCGGGCGGGCCGGATTCCTCTGCCGCGATGCTCACGTCGCCCCCCTCGGCGTCGGTCGGAGGTTCAGGCTACGTCGCGGGGGCGCACCCACCGCACGGCGGGCGGCGGAAGCGATCATTCCCGCGTAGGGTCGGGGGTACGGACACGGCAGATGAAGGAGTCAGCAGCATGGCGCAGGAAGTACGCGGCGTGATCGCACCCGGCAAGGACGAGCCGGTGCGGATCGAGACGATCGTCGTGCCCGACCCCGGCCCCGGTGAGGCGGTCGTCCGGGTCCAGGCCTGCGGGGTGTGCCACACCGATCTGCACTACAAGCAGGGCGGGATCAGCGACGACTTCCCCTTCCTGCTCGGCCACGAGGCCGCGGGCGTGGTCGAGTCGGTCGGCGACGGCGTCACCGACGTCGAGCCCGGTGACTTCGTGATCCTCAACTGGCGTGCGGTGTGCGGGAAGTGCCGCGCCTGTCTGCGCGGACGCCCCTGGTACTGCTTCGACACCCACAACGCGAAGCAGAGGATGACCCTCACCGACGGCACCGAGCTCTCCCCGGCCCTGGGCATCGGTGCCTTCGCCGAGAAGACCCTGGTCGCCGCCGGACAGTGCACCAAGGTCGACCCCGCCGTCTCCGCGCAGGTCGCCGGGCTGCTCGGCTGCGGCGTGATGGCCGGCATCGGCGCCGCGATCAACACCGGGAACGTCGGCCGGGGCGACTCCGTAGCCGTCATCGGCTGCGGCGGCGTCGGTGACGCGGCGGTCGCCGGGTCCCGGCTCGCCGGAGCGGCGAAGATCATCGCCGTCGACATCGACGACCGCAAGCTCGAGACCGCGCGCTCCATGGGCGCCACCCACACCGTCAACTCCCGCGAGACCGATCCCGTCGAGGCGATCCGCGAACTCACCGGCGGCTTCGGCGCCGACGTCGTCATCGAGGCCGTCGGCCGCCCCGAGACCTACCGGCAGGCCTTCTACGCCCGTGACCTGGCCGGCACGGTCGTCCTGGTCGGCGTGCCCACCCCGGAGATGAAGCTCGAACTGCCGCTCCTCGACGTCTTCGGCCGCGGTGGCTCCCTGAAGTCCTCCTGGTACGGCGACTGCCTGCCCTCCCGTGACTTCCCGATGCTGATCGACCTGCATCTCCAGGGCCGCCTGGACCTGGGCGCGTTCGTCACCGAGACCGTCCGGCTGGACGAGGTGGAGAAGGCGTTCGAGCGGATGCACCGGGGCGACGTGCTGCGTTCGGTGGTGGTGCTGTGATGGCCGCCCGCGTCGAACGACTCGTCACCTCCGGGCAGTTCAGCCTCGACGGCGGCACCTGGGACGTCGACAACAACGTGTGGATCGTCGGCGACGACCACGAGGCGATCGTCATCGACGCCGCCCACGACGCCGACGCCATCGCCGAGGCGGTGGGGGACCGCCGCCTCACCGCCATCGTGTGCACCCACGCCCACAACGACCACATCGACGCCGCGCCCGCCCTCGCCGAGCGCACCGGCGCCACCATCTGGCTGCACCCCGACGACCTGCACCTGTGGCAGCAGACCCACCCCGACCGCGACCCCGACTCCTGGCTCGTCGACGGCCAGGTGATCGAGGCCGCCGGCGCCGACCTCACCGTGCTGCACACCCCGGGGCACGCGCCCGGCGCGGTCTGCCTGTACGACCCGGGGCTGGGGGCCGTGTTCACCGGCGACACCCTCTTCCAGGGCGGTCCGGGCGCCACCGGCCGCTCCTTCTCCCACTTCCCGACGATCATCGACTCGATCCGGGACCGGCTGCTGACCCTCCCGCCCGAGACCAAGGTCCTCACCGGCCACGGCGACCCGACCACCATCGGTGCGGAGGCCCCGCACCTGGAGGAATGGATCGCGCGCGGCCACTGAAGGGCCCGCCCGGGTGACCGGCGCGAAAAGGTGACAGAAGATGTCCGGCTTACCCGTCACGCTCGAAGCGACAGCAGAGAGCCGCTGACGGGAGGCCGTACATGTCGGAGCAGTTGAAGGGTAAGGTCGCGCTGGTGGCCGGGGCGACCCGGGGCGCAGGACGGGGCATCGCCGTGGAACTGGGGGCGGCGGGCGCCACCGTGTATGTCACGGGCCGCACCACCCGCGAACGCCGCTCCGAGTACGACCGCCCCGAGACCATCGAGGACACCGCCGACCTGGTCACCGAGGCGGGCGGCCGGGGCATCGCGGTGCCGGCCGACCACCTCGAACCGGGGCAGGTGAAGGCACTCGTCGACCGGATCGCCGGCGAACAGGGCCGGCTGGACGTCCTCGTCAACGACATCTGGGGCGGCGAGACCCTCTTCGACTGGGACGCACCCGTGTGGGAGCACGACCTGGACAAGGGCCTGCGCCTGCTCCGCCTCGCCGTCGAGACCCACGCGATCACCAGCCACCACGCGCTGCCGCTGCTGCTGCGCCACCCCGGCGGACTGGTCGTCGAGGTCACCGACGGCACCGCCGACTACAACCGCGACCACTACCGCGTCTCCTTCTTCTACGACCTCGCCAAGTCCTCCGTCCTGCGCATGGCGTTCGCCCTCGGCCACGAACTCGGCCCGCGCGGCGCCACGGCCGTCGCCCTCACCCCGGGCTGGCTCCGCTCGGAGATCATGCTCGACCACTTCGGCGTACGGGAGGACAACTGGCGCGACGCCCTCGACGACGTCCCCCACTTCGCCGTCTCCGAGACCCCGCGCTACGTCGGACGGGCCGTCACCGCCCTCGCCACCGACCCGGACGTGGCCCGCTTCAACGGCACCTCCCTCTCCAGCGGCGGCCTCGCCCGGGAGTACGGCTTCACCGACCTCGACGGCAGCCGCCCGGACGCCTGGCGCTACCTCGTCGAGGTGCAGGACGCGGGCAAGCCGGCGGACGTCACCGGCTACCGCTGATCGCCTCCGACCCCTGCCGCGGTGATCGCCCCGGCGGCTACCGTCACACCATGACGACGGACACGAGGCGCTTCGCGGGGTACGGGGTTCTCATCACCGGGGCGGCACGCGGCATCGGCGCGGCCACCGCCCTGCGCTTCGCCGAGGAGGGAGCGCGGGTCCTGGTGGCCGACGCGGACCCCGACGCGGCGGAGCGGACGGCGTCGGAGCTGCGGGAGCGGGGGCTCACGGCCGAGTCCTTCGCCTGTGACGTGACCGACCGCGCCACGGTCGAGGCGGCCGTGGCGCACGCCGTGAGCGCCTTCGGCTCGCTCGACGTCCTGGTGAACAACGCCGCCCACTGCACCCCGGACGCGCCCCGCTTCGAGGACGAGCCGGACGACGAGTGGGCCACGGACCTCGACGTCACCCTCACCGGCGCGTACCGCTGCTGCCGCGCCGCACTCCCGCACCTCGCCGCCTCCGGCCGGGGCGCGATCGTGAGCGTCGGCTCCGTCAACGGCCTCCAGGACTTCGGCAACCACGCCTACAGCGCGGCCAAGGCGGGCCTGATCTCCCTCACCCGCACCCTCGCCGGGCACGCGGCGCCCCGCGGGGTCCGGGTCAACCTCGTCGCACCGGGGACCGTCCGCACCCGCGCCTGGGCGGGCCGGGACGACGACCTCGAAGCGGCCCGGCGCCTCTACCCGCTGGGCCGGGTCGGCGAGCCCGAGGACATCGCGGCGGCCGTCGCCTTCCTCGCCTCCCGCGACGCGGCGTGGATCACCGGCACCACCCTCGCCGTCGACGGCGGCATCACGGCGGTCAACGCGGGATTCCGGCAGGCGCTGGGCGGGATCCCACCGCGATAGTCGATCATTCTCGGCCCTGTTGACCGGATGTCACCGTTCGGTCGCACCCCGGTTCGTCCGCACAACCGATTTTCCAGTTGGGTCGTCTACCTGGCAGAGTGCGCAGGCCATGCGCCCACTTCTGCGGAAAGGCAAAACGGACCATGGGGGATATAAGTAGACGGAGTGCCGTCATCCTCGGGGTCACCTCGCTGGTGGCTCCGCTCACACTCGCGCTGGGCGCGACACCGGCACAGGCCGCGAGCTGCACCACCTCGGCGGGCCCGTACCAGAAGAAGGTGGAGAAGTTCCTCGGCCGCCCGGTCGACGGAAAGCAGTCCTCCGCCGACTGCAAGGCCATCCGCTCCTTCCAGACCAAGCACGGCATCACGCCGAACATCGGGTACGCCGGTCCCGTGACCTGGGGCGTGATGGACCTGATGAACAAGCAGAAGGCCGTCGGGAAGAACCCGAACAAGTCGGGCAAGTGCCCCACCAACAAGGGTCGTATCGCCTGCGTGGACCTCACGCTCCAGCTCAGCTGGATCCAGGACGGCAAGAAGCTCGTCTACGGCCCCGTCCCGGTCCGCACGGGACGCAACGGGTACGAGACCCGCACCGGCCTGAAGAAGATCTACTGGCGCAACATCGACCACGTCTCGACCATCTACGACGTGCCGATGCCCTACAGCCAGTTCTTCGACGGCGGCCAGGCCTTCCACTCGGTCGGCGTCAGCATGTGGAACCCGCCGGGCTCCCACGGCTGCGTCAACATGACGAAGACCGCCGCCAAGAAGTACTGGTCGCTGCTGAAGAACGGCGACGACGTCTACGTGTACGGCCGCAAGCCGGGCACCTGATCGCCACGGGCGCCCGGTCCGCCGGGCGCCTCGCGTCCGGGAGCTTCCCCGGGGCCCGGATGTGAACTCGCCCACGTTCCTTGGCAGATGGACGTGATCAGTAACACTGCCCGAAATGCCCGATGTGCGTGCGATTACTCACAGCGCCTTCACGTCCGGCGCCGTATGCTTCACGGCATGTCCACCACTGTTGAACCCTCCTCCGAGCGATCGGCTGCCGAGGTCAACGAGGAGATCCGGGCCCTGTGGCTCCGGTCGGGCGGGACACTGAGCGTCGAACAGCGCGAGGAGTACCAGCGCCTGGTCCAGGAGTGGGCCTCGGCCCTCCCGCAGCCGGCCAGGGCCGCCTGACCGGCTGCCGGCCGATCCCCTCGGATCGTGATCCCGTCGACAGGGCACCCGTGAGCGAACGGGTGCCCTTCTCGCACCGACCTCGGCCCTCTGCCACGGCATCGTCGACTTCGCCGGCGGACTGCTGTCCCGCCGCGTGCCTCATGCCGCCGTCACCTTCCTCGGCCGGCTCGGCGGCCTCCTGCTCGCCGCAGGGGCCGCCCTCCTCCTTCCCGCCGACGCCCTCGTCGGCTCCGACCTCCTCTGGGGCGCCCTGTCCGGCGCCGGTGTCGCCGTGCAGTACGTCGCCCTCGGCCAGGCCGGCCCCGTGAGCGGGCTGCGGCCGGTCGTCGCGGGCCGGACCGCCGCCGTCCTGCGCGAACACGTCTCCCGACGGCAGGCCGCCGGGCTGCCGGGGCCGCCCCGGCGACCGTGCTGCTCACCATCGGCTGAAGGTCCGCGCCCGCCGTCCGCTCAGCCCCACGACGCCGAGTAGTGGCGCCGGTACTCCTTGCGGTCCTGCTCCGCCCGTATCCAGCGCGACGCCACCAGGGCGACCAGGCTGCCCGCGATCACCAGCAGCCCTGGGCCGACGTTGCGGGGGTCGGCCAGCCGGGACAACAGGGTCGACGGATCCGGGAGGATGCCCCGCACCGGGGTCGACGACCCCGGCGAGGCGGCATCCGGAGCCGCCGCGCCCCGCGCGTCCGACGGGGCGGGGGAGGGCGTCGCCGCACCCCCGTCGGCCCCGGGCGCCACGATGAGCCGTACGCCGAGCCGCGCCAGCGCCTTCGTCACCGGCTGGAAGTACGTCGTACCGCCCGTCCGGCAGTCACCGCTGCCGCCCGACGTGACACCGAGCGCGACGCCCTCGGAGAACATCGGACCACCACTGTCCCCGGGTTCGGCGCACACATCCGACTCGATGAGACCGCTGACCGTGCCCTCGGGATAGTTCACCGTCGCGTTGAGCGCGGTCACCTCACCGTCCCGCAGCCCGCTGGTGCTGCCGCTGCGGAACACCCGCTGGCCCACCGTCGGATCCGCCACCCCCGTGATCCGTACGCCCTTGCCGTCGCCGACCGCCACCACACCGGCGCCCTCGCCGGCCCGGCCGCCGGCGTACTCGATCAGCGAGTAGTCGTCCCCGGGGAAGCTGTTGCCGACCGTCGTCCCGACCTCCTGCCTGCCCTGGTTGTCGGCGAACCACACCGACCCGTCGGGCCCGCAGTGCCCGGCCGTGAGGATGAAGTCCCGCTCCCCGTCGGTCACGTTGAAGCCCGCCGAACAGCGGCCGGCCGTCGACAGGATGGGCAGCGCCCCGTTGAGCCGGGTGGTGAAGGTGCCCTCGCTCCGCTCCATGCGGACGAAACCGCCGATGCCCTCCGCCACTTCGGTCAGCTCGGACCAGTCCTCCGCCGACACCGTGCTGTCGCCCCGGACCACCACCTCGTTGGTCCGGTAGTCCATGGCCCACGCCGTCCCGGGCACGCGCGGCGCCGAACGCAGTGTCCCGGTCGCGGACCTGAAGTCGTCCATGCTGTGCCGCACCATCCTCGGCTCGGCGCCGGCCTCACGCACCTCGGCCGCCGCCTCCTCGTCGGTGACCGCGACCACCGTCCTGCCGTCGGCGGCGATCCAGCTGCCCGCCGTACGGGACGTGCCGAGCTTCGACACCAGGCCGGCGCCCGGCCCGGCCGCCGTCTCCTCGGCGGTGGCGAACGGGACCGCGTCGGGCGCGCGGGGCTCGCTGGCGACGGCGTGGGTGACCATCGTGGCCCCCAGGAGGAGTCCGCCGACGGCCGCCAGCCGTGTCACTCGCCGGACGACCCGTCGTCGTGCGTGCCTCATGCGTGGCTCCCGAACCTCGGCAGCGCGGTGCGCGCGCACCGCGAGGGCCTCCCTGAGTCGGAGGCCCTCTTCCCATACGGGTCCGGAACCCGGCGCGTTCAGACCGGGCGCGGGCCGTCGTCCCGATGTCCGTTCACACCACGGCCCTTATCGTGTGTTCATGACCAGGGTTCCGCACGAGACGTCCGGTGAACCGAATCCGCTGCACGCCCTCGACCTGGACCGCCTGCGCCGCCGCACCAGCATGAAATGGCGGACCTACCCGGAGGACGTGCTGCCCCTGTGGGTGGCCGAGATGGACGTGCCCCTGGCCGGACCGGTCGTCCGCGCCGTCACCGAGGCGATGGAGCTCGGCGACACCGGCTACCCCGCGGGCACCGCCTACGCCCAGGCGCTGGCCGCCTTCGCGGACAAGCGGTGGGACTGGGGCGGGCTCGCCGTGGAGCGCACCGCGATCGTGCCCGACGTCATGCTGGGCGTGGTCGAGATGCTGAAACTGGTCACCGGGTACGGGGACGCGGTGGTGGTGAACTCGCCGGTGTACCCGCCCTTCCACGACTTCGTCCGGCACCTGGACCGGGAGGTGGCCGAGGCCCCGCTCGGCGCCGACGCGCGGATCGACCTCGACGTCCTGGAGGACACCTTCCGGCGGGTGACGGCCGGCCGGCGGCGGGCCGCCCACCTGCTGTGCAGCCCGCACAACCCCACCGGCACCGTGCACACCGCCGACGAACTGTCCGCCGTCGCCGCCCTCGCCGAGCGGTACGGCGTACGCGTCGTCGCCGACGAGATCCACGCCCCGCTGGCCGTCGGCGACACGCGGTTCGTGCCGTACCTGAGCGTGCCGGGCGGCGAGCGCGGCCTGTCGCTGATGTCGGCGTCGAAGGCGTGGAACCTGGCCGGGCTCAAGGCGGCCCTCGCCGTCGCGGGGCCCGAGGCCGCGGGCGACCTGGCGCGGATGCCCGAGGAGGTCGGCCACGGCCCGAGCCACGTCGGCGTCCTCGCCCACACCGCCGCCCTGCGCGACGGCACCGCGTGGCTGGACGCCCTGCTCGCCGGCCTCGACACCAACCGCCGGCTGCTCGCGGACCTCCTGGCCGAGCGGCTGCCGGCGGTCCGCTACCGGCCGGGCGACGCCACCTACCTCGCCTGGCTGGACTGCCGCGCCCTCGGTCTCGGCGACGACCCCGCCGGCACCTTCCTCCGGCACGGCCGCGTGGCGCTCAACTCGGGCCTGCCCTTCGGCACCGGAGGAGCCGGCCACGCCCGGCTGAACCTCGCCGCCTCGCCCGAGGTGCTCGGAGAGGCGGTGCGGCGGATGGCGGACGCCGTGGAGCGCGCGGGCGGTGCCCGTGGCTGACGAGTGCTACGGCCACCCGCGGCTCGCCGCGGTCTACGACCCGCTCGACCCCGACCGGAGCGATCTCGACGCGTACCTCGGCATGGCGGAGGAGTTCGGTGCCCGGCGGGTGCTGGACATCGGCTGCGGAACAGGGGTGTTCGCGCTGCTCCTGGCCGGCCGGGGGATCGAGGTCGTCGGGGTCGAACCCGCCGGGGCGTCCCTCGACGTGGCGCGGGGCAAGCCGGGCGGCGCACGGGTCCGCTGGATCGAGGGCGACGCGACGGCGCTGCCGCCGCTGCGGGTCGATCTGGCGACCATGACGGCGAACGTCGCCCAGGCCGTCGCCGACCCCGGCGCCTGGCACGGCACCCTGCGCGGAGCCCACGCGGCACTGCGACCCGGGGGACGCCTGGTGTTCGAGACCCGCGATCCGGCCCGGCGGGCCTGGGAGCGGTGGACCCGGGAGGAGTCGTACGGCAGGGCGGACGTACCCGGTGTCGGCACGGTCGAGAGCTGGCACCGGGTGACCGAGGTGGACGGCCCGCTGGTGACGTTCCGCACCACCTACGTGTTCGCCGCGGACGGGGCGGTACTGACCTCGGACTCGACGCTGCGTTTCCGCGAGCGGGAGGAGGTCGAGGCGGACCTCGAAGGGCACGGCTACGTGGTGGAGGAGGTACGGGACGCCCCCGACCGCCCGGGCCGGGAGTTCGTCTTCGTCGCGCGGCGCCCGGGGGCCTGAGCGCTCCGCCGGCGGTACGGCGATGTGCCCTCGATCGTCCGCGGCGCCGTCGTGGCCGGTCGCGCCCGCGCGGCGGTGGCCGCACGTCGGTACGGTCCCGCGTACCTCCAGAACGCTGCCGAACCGCAGCGGACTTCGCCGGACCTGCTTAGACTTCCCCGCATGGACGACGCGTTGCGGGACCTGCTCGGGGCGGGGAAGTACCTGTTGGTCACCAGCTACCGGAAGAACGGCACGCCCGTCGCCACGCCGGTGTGGGTGGTGCGGGACGGTGACGCGCTCGGGGTGTGGACCGTCGCCGACTCGTGGAAGGTGAAGCGGATCCGCGCCCGCGCCGACGTCCTCGTCGGCCCCTGCGACGTACGCGGCAACCCGACCGGTGACCAGGTGCCCGCCACCGCGGAGATCTGCGATCCGGTCACCACCGCCCGCTACCGGAAGCTGATCGGCCGCAAGTACGGCCTCATCGGCCGGCTGACCCTGCTGGGCAGCCGCCTTCGCCGGGGCCCGAGCGGTACGGTCGGCATCCGCATCACCCTCTGAGACGCGGGCCGGCGGACCGTCAGGTCCAGGCCCGGAACGGCTCGTCCACCAGCTGGAAGACCGGCTCGCTGCGCACCGGGTCCTTGGCCGTCGACAGCCGCACCCGGTCGCCGCCGTGGATGCCGATGGGCGGCCCCATGACCCGGCCGCGCACCACGAACCCCTCGGCCATCTCGATCAGGGACACATTGCGGGCCGCCGGGGTGTTGCGGTGCAGCACCGTGGAATGGCGGACCGTCCCGACGCCCTCACTGCGCTCCGTGCGCAGGTCACTGCCCTGGCAGACCGGGCAGAGCAGCCGGTGGTACATGGCGGTGCCGCACCAGGTGCAGCGCTGGAAGAGCATGGCCTCCGCATGGTCCTCGCCCCGGGGATCGAGGACACCCGTCGCGGAGCCGGCTGCCTGCTGAGCGACGCTTCCTGAGTGGTGGTACACGCTGGTCAACTCCCTGCACTCGGCCGGAATCCCGCGTGCGGTCACCCGGCACGCGCGTGCCGGTGCGCCCTGCCACCGTGCACAGCCACAGAGTATGGCACTCAGTGCCACTCGTAAAGGCACTCCGTACCCCCAAAATGGGGTGGACATCCGTGCAGGGTCACCCGCGCCCGAGCGCGGTCTCCAGCTCCTGCACCACCCTCCACAGCGGTACCCCGCGCCGCGAGACGACCACCACCACGTCCCCGGGCCCCTCGCCCGCCGCGGCGACGGGCCCGGCGCCGAACGTGGCCCGCACATGCCCCAGCGCGTGGTCCACCGCGGCCTCCGCGTCCCCCTTCCCGTCCGAACGCAGCCAGGAGCGCAGCGCGTTGTTGTGCGCCGCGACCACCGCCGCGGCGATCACATCGGCGCGGAGGACGCCGTCGGGCAGACCGGCGAAACGGTCCCGCAGAAATCCGGCCAGCGCCCGCTCGTACCGCCAGACCACGGACGACTCGTACGCCCGCAGTCCGGGCACGCTCTTGGTGAGGCGGTAGCGCTGCACGGAGAACGCGGGGTTCTCGGCGTACATCAGCAGCACCAGCCGGGCCGCGTCGCAGACCCTGCGCACCGGATCGTCGTCGGAGCCCGCCGCCAGGAAGGCCGTCATGTCGGCGAGGCAGCGTTCGTGGTCGGGGAAGACCACGTCCTCCTTGGACGGGAAGTAGCGGAAGAAGGACCGCCGGCCCACTCCGGCGAGCGCCACGATATCGTCGACCGTGGTCTGTTCGTAGCCCCGCTCCAGGAACAGCCGGAACGCCGCCGCGACCAGGGCGTCCCGCATCGGCGGCTTCTCGGCCCTGTCCCCGCGGCCGGGAGCCGCACTGCTGGAGCTCATGCACGGAACGTAGCACCGGGAAGCCACTGGTGGCACTCGGTGCACGCCACACACGGAACTCAGTACCGCCGTGTCCCCTTCCCGCAGGTCGTTCCTATGATCGAGCCACCGCCGTCCCCGAGGAGCACGTATGCCGCCCGCCCGCCCCCGCGTCCTGTACGTCACCGACCTGGCCTACCCGGCCCGCGGGCGCCGCTACTGCGACGAGGACGTCTTCCTCACCTCCCGGCTGCGCGAGCACATCGACCTCGCCCTGTGCCATCCGCGGGACGCCGCCGCCCTGATGGACGGCTTCGACGCCGTCGTGGTCCGCAACAGCGGTCCCGTACTGGCCTACCGGGACGCCTACGACGCCTTCCGCGAGCGCGCCGCCGCGACCGGCACACCGGTCTACAACCCGCTCACCGGCAGGGGCGACATGGCCGGCAAGCAGTACCTGCTCGACCTGACCGCCGCCGGCCGTCCGGTGATCCCCACCGTCGACCGGCCGGAGGACCTGCACCGGCTGCCCGGCACGGAGCGGTACGTGGTCAAGCCCAGGCTCGGCGCCGACTCCATAGGGCTGCGCGTCGTCCCCGCGGACGAGGTGCGCGGACTCGTCGACGGGGACGTCCTGGTGCAGCCGTACGTCGACTTCGCCCACGAGGTCTCCTTCTACTTCGTCGACCACGACTTCCAGTACGCCCTCTACGCCCCGCGCCCCGAGCGCCGCTGGGAGCTGGAGCCGTACGAACCAGGCCGGGACGACCTGGACTTCGCCCGGGGCTTCATCGACTGGAACACCCTCGACCACGGCATCCAGCGCGTCGACGCCTGCCGCGCGCCGGGCGGCGAACTGCTGCTGGTCGAACTGGAGGACCTCAACCCCTACCTGTCCCTCGACGCCCTCGACGACACCGGCCGGGAGGCGTTCGTGTCCGCCATGACGGCGTCCCTGCGCCGCTTCCTCCGCGACGCCTGAACCCCGAGGGCCTCCGTCACGTACCTCTGTGCGCAAGCGGGCCGACTCCCCGCGCGGCACGGAAGGAGAGCGACGTGACGACACCGTCCGGACCGGGGCGGCCGCACGACGGGCCGCCCCTCGAACCCGTCCGCGTCCTGCGCCCGCGCCGCACCGACGCACTCGCGGAGCTGTTCCGGGAGTTCGAGGAGGAGGGGCGGGGCGGGTACGAGTCGGTGCCGCCGCCCCGGCCGCCGCACGGGTCCGAGGACCGGACGCGGGAACTCCCGCCCGTACCCGCGGCCCGGCACACCTCCGGGATCCGCCGCACCGCACCGGCGCTCGCCGTGGCCGCCGCCGCGGTGGCGGGCTTCGGCGGCGCGCTCCTGCTCATGGAACGCGGCGCCGGCGACCGCGCGGCACCCGCCCCGCGTCCGTCCACGACCGCCCCCGTCACCCCGGCCCCGCCCGCCCCCGCCGAGCGGGGGTTCCTCAGCGAGGGCGACTCGGGCCCCGAGGTGACCGAACTCCAGGAGCGGCTGCTGCGCGTCCCGGACGTCTACCGGTCCGGCGCCACCGACGGCCGCTACGACGCCACCCTCTCCGCCGCCGTCGCCCGCTTCCAGCTCTGGTACGGCGTCCGGGGCGACGAGACCGGCGTCTACGGCGACGACACCCGCCTCGCGCTGGAGTCCCGCACCGGCTGACCCGGTGGCTACCGCTCCTTCGGCACCCGGATGTCCAGCACGCACACGTCGTCGCGGCGTTCGTCCTCCAGCATCGCCTCCAGCAGCGTGCCCAGGGACCCGGCCTCGTCACCGGGGTGGGCCGCCACGGCCTCGGCGAGACGCCCGAGGCCCACGTCGATGTTCTCCGGGGGCCGCTCCACCAGACCGTCGGTGTACAGCAGCACCCGGTCGCCCGGTTCGAGACGGCACTCGGCCTCCTCGAAGTGGGGCGTGGTGGTGCCGCCGAGCAGTATGCCGCTGGGCCGGCGCAGATACGTCACCTCGCCGTCGCGCAGCAGCAGGGGCGGGGTGTGTCCCGCCTGCGCCCAGACCAGGCGCCGCTCCGCCGGCCGGTAGCGGGCGAGCACCATGGTCGCGGTGCCGTGGCTGTCGCGGGAGTGCAGCAGCAGGGTGTTGAGCCGGGCGAGCGCGCCGGTCAGCGAGGAGCCGGTGATGACCATGCCCTTGGCGGTGAACCGCAGCTGGGCCATGGTGGCCACGGCGCCGATCCCGTGCCCGGCGACATCGCCGACGACGAACAGGGCGTCGCCGTCGGGCAGTTCGATGGCGCTGAACCAGTCGCCGCCGACGTGTATGCCGGCCTGGGCGGGAAGGTAGGCGACCTCGACGCGCAGTCCGGCCAGGTCGACCACCCGCTCGGGCAGCGGCAGCAGGGCGTTCTGCAGCCGGGCGACCAGGGACCGCTCGGCCTGGAGCACGTCGTGCTGGGTGACGATGGCCCGCTCGGTCTCCACCAGGGCGAGCTCGGCCCGCCGCCGCGCGGTCAGGTCCTGCACGAAGCCGTGCACCTCGACGGGCGTGCCGTGCAGGTCGGCCACCGCCTCGGCGGCGAGCCGCAGATGCCGGACACCGCGCGTGCCGCGGACCCGGAACGGGGTGTCCAGCGGCAGCCCCTCGTGGATCAGGGCGTCGACGGCGTGGCCCAGCGCGGACCGGTCCTCGGGCACCGCGAGCGCGGGGAGGTCGACGAGCCGGACGGGCCCGTCCGCGGGGTCCCGGCCGAGGAGCACGAAGACCTGCGACGACCAGGACGCCTCGGACGTGGTCAGGTTCCAGTTGGCCCAGCCGAGTTTGCCCAGCCGCTGCAGGTCGGCGAGCCGCTGCTCCTGCCGGTCGGAGGAGGCGTGCCGGACCCAGGTGACGACCAGCGCGCCCTCCAGCGGAGTCACCCGTACGGAGTATGTGGCCAGCTCGGTGGCGCCGTTCACGGCCTCCTGGTGGGCGAACGGCTCGCTCTCGTACGTCCCCCCGCCGGCCAGGGCGTCCAGGCAGCCCCGCCACACCGGTGTGTCGACCAGGTCGGGCCGCACCTCCCGCAGCCGCCGCCCGGCCGGATCGCCCCCGGTGCCGCCCAGGACGTCGGCCGCCTGCGCCGTCAGGGCGTCCACCCGGAAGTCCTCGGCCCCGCCGGACGGACCGCGCAGCGGGGTCAGCAGCATCGCCGGGACCGGCAGCGCCGCGAACAGCGCCCGTACGGAGTCCGGGAGCGGGTCGGCCGCGGGTTCGGACGGGGCGGTGAACGTACGCAGCCGGCCGGCGCAGAGCCGGACCACTCCGCGCAGATGGGCGCGGTCGCGCGGGGTGAAGGGGCCGGAGCGCTCGCGCAGCACACCGACGCAGATCTCGGGGCCCTCCCCGCCGGGCAGCGGCAGCCAGACGCGCGAGCGCCACCGCCCGGGCGGGTCGCCGATCAGCAGGTACCGCGTGCTGTCCCCGGCGAAGTCCTCCAGCCAGAGGGGTTCGCCGGATTCGAGGGCGTTCAGCGCGGCGACCCCGCTGAAGGGGGGCACCTGACGCCACCGGGTGGCCAGCCGTTCGTCGATCCCGGCGTGCCCGAGCAGTTCGAGACCGCCGCCGGTACGACGGCCGTAGATCATGACCGAGTCCGCGGCCAGGTCCGGCCCGAGGTGTTCCAGCAGGCACCGGGCCAGCTCCTGAGGGGTGCCGGTGCGCACGAGGACCCGGGCGAGGCGGCTCAGGGCGGCGGCGACGTCGTCGGGGGCCGAGGGTGTTCCCGGAGGGTCGGACTCGGGGAGGCCGGCCGTGGCGTCCCCGGTCTCCTCGGCCGGCCGTGCGGACGGCTCACCGGACCGGGCGGGTGCCAGTTCCCCCAGGGTGATCCAGCACTCCTCCAGCAGGGTGCGGCGGGCCGCCTTGGCCCGCTGGAGCAGGGTCTCCCCGGCGGCGTCGGCGGAGCATCCGCTCAGCGCCATCACGACCCCCTTGGCCCGCTCCACGACGGCCGATGTCGCGGCCTGCTCGCGCAGCCGGTCCATCTCGGCACGCTGCCGGGCGACGACCTTGGCCAGTTCCACCAGGTCCGGCGCGGCTCCGGGCCCTGCCGGGACAATGGGCTCCCTCATCACGCCATGAGCATCGCACACGTCTTCCGGTTCGTTGACCGGCTTGTTCGTCCGGAATCCGCGGACGGTCCTGACCTGGGGGTTGTGGCGTGCGCACCGGGTGGGGGCCGTGGTCAGCGGCCGGACTCGGCCAGGGCCTGGGTGACCGCCCGTACGCTGCGGGCGATGTGCTGGAGCTGCGTGACCTCGGCCGCGTAGAGCTTGATCGTGTGCTCGATGACCCCTTCGCGCAGTCCGGCCCGGGGCAGGTCGGACCGGGCGGTCTGCAGGGCGGTGCGGGCCACCCGGATCTCGTGCTCGACCTGGATCTGGGCGTGCCGGGCCAGCAGGACGGGGTGCCGGACGAACGCCGGGTAGCTCGCGTAGCGCGCGGGCACCAGCTCACGCAGCCACTTGGCCGCCGAGCGTTCCCAGTCGTAGCTGCCGGGGGTCTTGACCTGGCAGGGCCAGTCGGGACCGAGTCGCGTGGTCGTCAAGGGCATGGTCATCGCTTCCGGGTGTACGGCGTCGCGTGGATGGACGACGGAGTGGGGCGGCCCCGACCCAGGGGATGACCGGGGCCGCCGCGAGTGGCCGGGCAGGGGATGCCCGGCCGACACCCCGGCCGCCGGAGCGGGTAGGTGCCGGCGGCTTCGGGTGTCCGTGCAGGCGCCCGGTGCTGAGCGGCCGGGCCGTGATCCGTGAGCAGTATTTATATATGCCATCTGGTTTGCAAGACGTATGAAAACATTCATGCGTGCTTCGATACGGGAGTTTCCCATGAGGTGACCTCCGGCGGGGTCAGTCCCTGAGGAAGAACTGGTGCTCGTCGGCGACGTGCTCGTACTCGTCGAGCCGGGCCTGCGTCCGTTCCGGATCCGCGTCCGTCATGGCCTGCAGCAGCGCCGCGCACATCACGACCGGAGCGGCGTAGGAGTCGAACACCAGCCGGGATCCGGTGCCGGTGGCGAAGGTGACGTCGGCCTCGTCCACGATCGGGCCCAGCGCCAGATCGGTGATCAGCGCGACCTTCAGCCCGGCGCTGCGGGCGACCCGCACCGCGGTCAGGGTCTCCTGGGCGTGCCGCGGCATGGAGAACGCCAGCACCCAGCTGCCGCCCGCTTCCCGAGACTGCAGCAGCGCGTCGTAGGCGACGCTGCCGCCCAGCGTCACGAGCCGGACGTCCGGGTGGACACGGCGGGCGGCGTAGGCGAAGTACTCGGCCAGGGAGACGGAGATGCGCAGCCCGAGCACGGTGAGCGGAGTGGACGCGGACAGCCGGCGGCCGACCTCGATGAACCGGTCGGCGTCGGCGAAGTCCCGCCGCAGGTTCTCCAGGTTCTCGATCTCGGCGTCCACCGCCGCCTGCAGCTCGTTGCCCCGGATCTCCTCGGCGGGACCGCCGGAGCGGGTGCCGAGCGTGATCGACTGGAGCCTCTCCCGCAGCGCGGGGTAACCG
This sequence comes from Streptomyces sp. NPDC059787, assembly GCF_042732315.1. Lineage (NCBI taxonomy): Bacteria > Bacillati > Actinomycetota > Actinomycetes > Kitasatosporales > Streptomycetaceae > Streptomyces > Streptomyces sp. NPDC059787. The sequence goes on along the minus strand of NZ_JBHWHX010000057.1, from coordinate 9,422 downwards.
CTGAAGCCGACCGCCGAGGCGAACCGGGTCACCGAGGGCTGGCTCACCCCGGCCCGGTCCGCGAGATCCGTGATCGACAGGAACGCCGCCTCGGCGATGTGCTCGATCAGGTACTGGGCGATGCGCCGCTGGCCGGGGGAGAGCCGGGGCCGGTCGAACAGCGTGCGGAGCTGGGCCGTCGGGGACACCTCCGGGTCCTGGCCCGCCTTCCCCGAGGTGATCGCGGATGCCTGTGCGCGTGCCTGCTGCGGCGATCGCACCGGTGCGCCTCCTTCGTCTCCCACGAGGGTTCAACATAGCCCACCCGCCGTGACGACCAGGCTGCTCACCGGAGCACACCGGACCGCTCCACCGGGGATATCCGCGCCTCCCGGGGGAACCCGACGGCACAGCGAGGCAGAAACCCCATGACACACCAGGAGCCACCGGACATGACCGTCCCCGAGGAGAACCGGCCGAAGACCCGGGACACCGACGACATCGTCGAGCGGCAGGACGACAACGAGGCGCGCACCCGGGGCGGTACCGGCCGCACGATGCGCGAGGCGCTGGAGGAGGCCGAGATCAAGCCCGACGACTTCCAGGAACGCTAGACCACACCCACCGTTCCCCGCCCTCGACTACAACAGCAGGTGAAAGCATGAGCGCCCTGAGCGCGCTGGAAGACGCCCTGGAGAACCGATGGGAAGCGCTGTGGGCGCGGCTGTTCGGCCGGGAGCCGGTCGAACTCGTCGACGCCCTGCGGCGCGAGTGCGACAGCCACGCCGTGGTGTGCCGGGCGGGCCGGGTGATGGTCCCCAACGCCTACGACGTGGAACTGGCCGAACCCGTGCACGAGGAACTGACCCGTCGCGGCAGCCGCGTGGGGCAGGCGCTCACCGACCGGCTGGCCCGGCACGCCGCGCGCCACGGCTACGAATGGGCGGGCCCGCTCGCCGTGCACGTCCGCCGGTCCGCCGAGGTCCCCAACGGCCGCTTCCGCGTGGCGAGCAGCGTGATGCCGCACGTGAGCGCCGACGCCTTCCTGCGCGCGGGGCAGGCGACGCCCGGCTGACGGTGCGGGTCGGCGCCGGTGGACCGTGATCGAGTGGCCGACGTCGTCGGCCGGGCGGCTGCTGTCGATCGACCCGGCCGGCCGGTCGCCTTGGCCGCCGCGAAGTCCGACACCGGCACCCCGTGCGCCTCGGCGGGCGGCACCCGGAGCGGATCGGCGGCACGGATGCCGTAGTGCGAGGGCGCCCCACCGCCCTTGTGGACCAGCCGGATCCGCTCCCCGCGGTACCGCTCGCGCAGCCGGTCGGCGAGCCGGCCGAGGTCCTGGCCCCGGTCGACGTTCGAGTCGTGCGGCCGGAACCGGGTCTTCGACGGGCCGCCGAACGCCTCGTCGGAGTACGGCCCGTCACCGGCGGCGCGGGCAGCACGCTCTTCCTCGTCGCCGCCCCGAACGCCACGCCCGCGAGCGGCAGACGGAGCCGCGGCCGTCGGCGTGCCCGCCACGGCAGCCACACCCGGGTCAGGACGGACCCGGTGGCCGGCACATCGAGCGTGGCCGGCGAACCGCGGGCGATCACGTCGGGGGAGAGGTGGTACAGCGCGAGCGCGGCCGGGGCGCCCGCCGCACCGGCCGGTTCACGGGCGAAGGCGAACACGACGAGCCCGGACAGCAGCGTCAGGACGATCACCGGCAGGCGCGCCCGGAACATCAGCCGCCAGGGGCCGTTGCCCCACCCGTACAGCAGATGCCGCCCCGACTCGCCCCGGGCGCCGTCGAATCCCGCATCGAGGTGCGGATCGGCGACCGCCACCTTGACGGCGATCACCCGCCGCAAGGCCCCTCACGGGCCCCTACTGTCGCACCGGCCCCCCGCCCACGGGGGGAACCGCCCGCGCGGCGAGTTCCTCCAGCGGGGCACCGGTCAGCCGGCACACCGTCCACTCCTCCAGCAGCTCCGCGCCGAGCGACTCGTAGAAGGCGATCGCCGGTTCGTTCCAGTCGAGCACCACCCACTCGAAGCGTTCGAAACCGTCCTCCCGGCAGATCGCCGCGAGGGCGGCCAGCAACGCCTTGCCGTGTCCGGCACCGCGGGTGTCCGGGCGGACGTAGAGGTCCTCCAGGTGCATCCCGCGCGTACCGGTCCAGGTCGAGAAGCGCGGGAACCACAGCGCGAACCCCGCGACACCGCCGGTGTCGTCGTCCTCGGCGATCAGGACGGACGCGGCGGGGTGCTCGCCGAACAGGGCCGCGCGGAGCTGCTCGTCGGTGGCGCGGGCCTGCTCGGCGGCCTTCTCGTAGGCGGCGAGTTCGCGGATCATCGCGCGGATCTCGGGGACGTCGTGCACGGTGGCTTCTCTGATCATGAGACGAGAGCCTGCGTCACCGGGCCGCACCCCGTCCAGCCGGTTCCGGTGGCCGGACCACCAGGTCGGCCCTGTCCCGCGTCGACGCGACCAGCTCGGCGTTGCGCCGGTCGCTGCGCCCGACCCACGCCACCGCCTCCTCGTGGCTCTTGCCGAACTCCTCGTGCCGGGCGATCAGCCGCCGCAGCCGCTCCTCCTCGTCCAGGACGCAGAACCACACCTCGTCGAGGAGCGGCCGGACCCGCGCCCAGGCGCCGGTGTCCAGCAGCAGGTAGTTGCCCTCCGTCACCACCAGCCGGGCCGCCGGCGGTACCGGCAGCGCGCCCGCGAGCGGCTGCTCCAGTGTCCGCTCGAAGCCGGGGGCGTACACGACGTCGTCGTACGTCTCCTCGCGCAGCCGCCGCAGCAGTGCCGCGTATCCGGCCGCGTCGAAGGTGTCCGGGGCGCCCTTGCGGCCGCGGCGGCCGAGACGGTCGAGTTCGGCGTCGGCGAGATGGAAGCCGTCCATCGGCACCTGCGCGACCCATGGCTCCCCGGTGCCGTTCAGCTCCCGCACCAGCCGCTCCGCGAGCGTGGACTTGCCCGCGCCCGGACTGCCGGCGATGCCGAGGATCGCGCGCCGGCCGCCCTGCGGAAGGGCACGGGCACGGCGGAGGAGGTCGTCGAAGGTCAGCGCCACACGGGAGAGTGTGTCACTTGGGAAGCGGGCGTCCTGCCGCCATGTGGCCCGCGCCACTCACTGTTCGGCGCCGTACGGGGAACGGTGTCCCGTATGACGGATCTGGGTCTGCCCGATGACATCCTCGCCTGCCTCTTCGACCTCGACGGCGTCGTCACCAGGACGGCCGTCGTCCACAAGGCCGCCTGGAGGGAGATGTTCGACGCCTTCCTCCGCGAACGGGACGGCGACGCCCTCCGGCCCTTCACCGACACCGACTACGACGAGTACGTCGACGGCCGCCCGCGCGCCGACGGCGTCCGCACCTTCCTCGCCTCCCGCGACATCGAACTGCCCGAGGGCGAACGCGACGACCCGCCCGACGCCCGCACCGTGCACGGCCTCGGCAACCGCAAGAACGAACTGCTGCTGGAGAGGATCCGCGCCGACGGCGTGGAGGCCTACGACGGCACGCTGCGCTACCTCGCCGCGGTCCGCGCCCGCGGACTGCGCACCGCGATCGTCTCCTCCAGCGCCAACTGCCGTGACGTACTGCGGTCGATCGGTGCCGAGGACCTCTTCGACGTCCGGATCGACGGCGTGGTCGCCGCCGAGCGCGGCCTGCCGGGGAAGCCGCAACCCGACACCTTCCTCGCCGCCGCCCGGGACCTCGGTGTCGAGCCGTCCCGGGCCGCCGTGTTCGAGGACGCGCTGGCCGGCATGGACGCGGGCCGCGCCGGGCACTTCGGATACGTCGTCGGCGTGGACCGGGTGGGCCAGACCGACGCGCTGTACGCGCACGGCGCCGACCGGGTCGTGACGGACCTCGCCGAACTCGGAGACGACAAGTGATCACACAGCGGGCGTACGCCGTCGAACCGTGGACCGTGCGCGAACGCAGCCTGGACCTCGACGTCCTGGCGCAGAGCGAGTCCGTGTTCGCACTGTCCAACGGCCACGTCGGCTGGCGCGGCAACCTCGACGAGGGTGAACCGCACGGCCTGCCCGGCTCCTACCTCAACGGCGTCCACGAACTTCACCCCCTGCCCTACGCCGAGGCCGGCTACGGCTACCCGGAGTCGGGCCAGACGGTCATCGACGTCACCAACGGCAAGGTGATCCGGCTGCTGGTCGACGACGAGCCGTTCGACCTGCGCTACGGGCGCCTCGTCAGCCACGAACGGACCCTGGACCTGCGCCGGGGCGTCCTCGAGCGGGTCTGCGAGTGGACCTCCCCGGCCGGGTCCACGGTCCGGGTGCGCTCCACCCGGCTGGTCTCCCTCACCCAGCGGGCCGTCGCCGCCGTCGCCTACGAGGTCGAGCCCGTCGACAGCCGCACCCGCGTGGTGCTGCAGTCCGAACTCGTCACCAACGAGAGCCTGCCCGGACCGGACGGCGACCCGCGCGCCGCCCGCGCCCTGAAGTCCCCGCTGGAACCCGAGGAGGACTTCGCCGAGGACCACCGGCTGCGCCTGGTGCACCGCACCCGGCGCAGCGGTATCAGGGTCGCCGTGGCCGCCGACCACGTCGTCGACGGCCCCGAACGCACCACCACCGGCTGCGAGAGCAACGTGGACATGGCCCGGCTGACCGTCACCTCCGTCCTGGAGCCGGGACAGCGGCTGCGGGTGGAGAAACTCGTCGCCCACGGCTGGTCCGGCGCCCGTTCCCGGCCCGCGATGAGCGACCAGGTGGAGGCGGCGCTGGCCGCCGCCGCGCACAGCGGCTGGCAGGGACTCCTCGACGAACAGCGGGCCTACCTCGACGACTTCTGGGCCCGCGCCGACGTCGAGGTCGACGGCGACGAGGAGATCCAGCAGGCCGTACGCTTCGCCCTCTTCCACGTCCTGCAGGCCGGGGCCCGCGCCGAGCGGCGCGCGATACCCGCCAAGGGGCTGACCGGCTCCGGCTACGACGGCCACGCCTTCTGGGACACCGAGGTGTTCGTGCTGCCCCTGCTGATCTGCACCGTGCCGGACGCCGCCGCCGAGGCGCTGCGCTGGCGGCAGACCACCCTGCCCGTCGCCCGCGAGCGCGCCACCCAACTAGGCCTGCGCGGGGCCGCGTTCCCCTGGCGCACCATCGAGGGATCGGAGGGCTCCGCGTACTGGCCGGCCGGTACCGCCGCCTTCCACGTCAACGCCGACATCGCCGACGCCGTGGTGCGCTACGTCCAGGCCACCGGCGACGAGCGCTTCGAACGCGACACCGGCGTGGAGCTCCTGGTGGAGACCGCCCGCCTCTGGCGCTCCCTCGGCCACCACGACGACCGGGGCGTCTTCCACATCGACGGGGTCACCGGGCCGGACGAGTACAGTGCCGTCGCCGACGACAACACGTACACCAACCTCATGGCCCGGGCGAACCTGCTGGCCGCCGCCGACGCCTGCAAACGGCACCCGGACCGGGCGGCGGACCTCGGCGTCGACGAGGAGGAGAGCGCCGGCTGGCGGGACGCCGCCGAAGCCGTGAACCTCCCCTACAACGACGAACTCGGCGTGCACGAACAGCACGCGGGCTTCACCCGCTACCAGCGCTGGGACTTCGCCGGCACCCGCGCCGACCAGTACCCGCTGATGCTGCACTTCCCCTACTTCGACCTCTACCGCAAACAGGTGATCAAGCAGGCGGACCTGGTGCTGGCGATGCACACCTGTGCCGGCTACTTCGAGGAGGTCTTCGGCGAGGAGCAGATCGCCCGCAACTTCGCCTACTACGAGCCGCTGACCGTACGGGACTCCTCGCTGTCGGCCTGCGTCCAGGCCGTCCTCGCCGCCCGCACCGGCCACCTGGACCTGGCCCACGCCTACACCGCCGAGGCCGCCCTCATGGACCTCGCGGACCTGGAGCACAACACCCGCGACGGACTGCACATCGCCTCCCTGGCCGGCACCTGGACGGCCCTGGTCGCCGGGTTCGGCGGCATGCGCTGGGACGACGGCAGCCTCCGCTTCACCCCCCGGCTGCCGTCGAGGCTGCGCCGCCTGGCCTTCACCCTGCGGTTCCTCGGCCGGTGCCTGCGCGTGGAGGTCACCGGGGACCGGGCGACGTACACGCTCCGCTCCGGAGCGCCGCTGACCATCCGTCACCACGGCACCGAGCTGACCGTGCGCGAGGGCGCCCCCGCCGAGCGTCCCGTCCCGCCGCCCCGGCCCCGCCCGGCGCCCGAGCAGCCCCCGCACCGGGGTCCGCACCCGCGCTGACCGGCGGCGGGCCCCGGGGCGGACGGCCGTATCCCGTCCTGCGGGCCCGTCGCACGCGGGTTAGTTTGTCGGTGATCTCCGGAACGCCGGTCTCCTGGTACCCGTCCTTCAGAGCGCAGGGCCCGTGGAACCCGGGACCCGATGACGCGCGGGAATGAGGGACGGACGATGACCGACGGCACCGGTGCCCTTCTCGCCGGCATACGGAAGCGCGAGCAGCGGGCCGGACCGGGCCCGTCACCGCGCGGCGGCACCCGCCCGCTCGCGGTGCTCGCCGCTGTCTTCGTCCTCGCCCAACTCGCCCTGGTCCGCCCCGTGCTGGGCCTCGGCTGGGACGAGATCGTCTACACCAGCCAGGTCACCTCCCACCACCCGGCCGCCTTCTTCAGCGCCCCCCGCTCCCGCGGGGTGTCCCTGCTGGTGGCGCCCGTCGCGTCCTGGTCCGAGTCCACAGCCCTGTTGCGCGTCCACCTCGCTCTGCTCTCCGGCCTCGCCCTCTTCCTGGCCCTGCGCGCCTGGCGCGGTCTGTTCCCCACCCGGGTCCTGGTCACCGCGGGCGCCTTCTTCGCCTCCCTGTGGATCACGCTCTTCTACGGTCCCCAGGCCATGCCCAACTACTGGGTCGCCGTCGGCGCGCTGACCGCCGCCGGCTGCCTCCTGCGCCACCGCGCGGACCCCTCGTCCGGCGGCCCCCTGTGGGGAGTGGCGGCGGGGGCCGCGCTCATGGCCTGGATGCGGCCCACCGACGCCGTCTGGGCGACGCTCCCGCTCCTCGTCCTCGCCCTGGCCGGCCGGCACGGGCGGTCCCTGCTCGCCCTCGTCGGCGGTCTGCTGGCGGGAGCGGTCCCCTGGGTGGTCGAGGCGTACACCGCGTTCGGCGGCCTGCGGGAGCGGCTCGCCGAGGCCTCCCGCATCCAGGGCGGACTCGGCCTGAACCTCGCCGTCGACGACCAGCTGCGCAGCCTGGGCGGGCGCGCCCTGTGCCGTCCGTGCACGGGCCAGATGCCCCACCCGGTGATCACCCTGTGGTGGTTCGTCCTGCCGCTGCTCGCCGTCCTCGGACTGATCGTCGCCGTGCGGGCCCGCCGCACCCTGCGCACCGTGGTGCCGCTGGCCTGCGCCACGACCGTCGCCCTGCCCTACCTGTTCATGATCGAGTACGCGGCGCCCCGCTTCCTCCAGCCCGCCTACGCCCTGCTCGCGATCCCGGTCGCCGACGCGCTGTGGTACCTGGTCACGGCACCGCGCGGAAAGTGGCGGCCCGCGGCCGGAACCCTGGTCGCACTCGGCCTGGCCGGTCATCTCACGGTGCAGCTGACCGTCCTCGTGCACACCGTGGACCGCAACGTCGACAGCCGCCGGGACTGGGCCCGCACCGCCGACGACCTGCACCGGCTCGGTGTCCGCCCGCCCTGTCTGATCACCGGCCACGAGGCGATCCCCATCGGCTACTACACCGGCTGCTCCTCCGGCGCGACCGCCGGTAACAACGAGAACACCACGGCCGCCGAGATCCTGCGCACCGCGGACCGCGTCCCGGTCGCCGCCCTCACCGGGCCCGGCGGCACACCGCCCGGCTACGCCCGCTCCTGGCCCGTCCACCGGATCGGCGGCCTCGAAGCCCGTATCGCCCCGGCGCCCGGCTCCGGCTGACGGCGACGGGTTTTCCGCGCACCCGGTCCAGGTAGGAGTCGGTTGTCGGTGCGCGAAGGAGCGACGAGGGGGAAACGGTATGGCGGAGAGCGACCACGAAGGGCGGCTGGGGGATGAGTTCTTCACTGCGGGAAGCTCGTCCTTCACCGAGTTCCTGGCGGCCCACCGCCCCGAACTGCTGGGCACGCGCACCTTCCCCGAGGGCGTCCGTGCCGCGGAGGTCCCGCACGGCACCACGATCCTCGCCCTCACCTACGGCGACGGCGTACTGATCGCCGGTGACCGCAGGGCCACCATGGGCAACCTGATCGCCCAGCGCGATCTGGAGAAGGTGCTGCCCGCCGACGACCACACCGCCGTCGCGATCGCCGGCTCCGTGGGGATCGCCCTCGACATGGTGCGGCTCTACCAGGTCGAACTCGCCCACTTCGAGAAGATCGAGGGCATCCCGATGACCCTCGGCGCCAAGGCGACCCGGCTCGCCACCATGATCCGCCAGAACCTCGCCCAGGCGATGCGGGGCCTCGCCGTCGTCCCGCTGCTCGCCGGCTACGACACCACCGCGCCCGGGGGAGGACGGGGCCGGATCTTCTCCTACGACGCCGCCGGCGGCCGCTACGAGAAGCACGGCTTCCACACGGAGGGCTCCGGATCCCCGTACGCCAGAGGCGCCCTCAAGAAGCTCCACCGGCCCGGCATGTCCCGCGACGAGGCCGCCCTGGCCGCCCTGGAGGCCCTCTACGACGCCGCCGAGGACGACTCGGCGACCGGCGGCCCCGATCTCTCCCGCCGCATCTTCCCGGTCGTGTCGGTCATCACCGAGGACGGCTACGAACGGCTCGACGAGACCGAGATCCGGCGGCTGAGCCTCGACGTGGTCGGCCGGCGCCACTCCCGCCCGGACGGCCCGAACGCGCCCCTCTGATCCTTCCTGTCGCCGAACGCACTGGGGTTAGAGGTCGCGTCACGGGAAACGCGGATCTGACACCCGAGGCGAACGAGCCGACGCAGCGCGACAGGGAGGAAACCATGGGCACCGAGCCGATGGGGGACGACGCCTACCAGCCCACCGGGAGCAACGAGGAGCAGGAGGACGCCGCGCCGCTCGACATGCAGGACGCCCTCGACGAACGGACCTACGACGACACCCTCGACGAGGGCTACTCCCCGCCGGAGAAGCCGCTCGGCGTGACCAAGTACGGCACCACGGCCGCAGAGCAGCACGACGGGGAGAGCCTCGACCAGCGGCTGGCCCAGGAGGTGCCGGACGCGTCCGCGCCCGCCGGGGACGCGGTGGGCGACCTCCCCGGCGGCGAGGGCGAGCCGGTCGACCCGGAGGCGGGCACCGGCCGCGCCGGACGCCTGGTCGCCCCGGACGAGGGCGCCCACCCGGACACCACCAAGGAGTCCGTCGCCGAGGACGTCGGCATCGACGCGGGAGCGGCCGGCGCGGAGGAGGCCGCGATGCACGTCGTGGAGGACGAGACGGCGCTCCCGGAGGACCGGGACAGAACCTGACCCCGGCACGGCGCCGCCGGCCCGGTGCGATC
>NZ_JBHWHX010000056.1:34215-41432 GCF_042732315.1 Streptomyces sp. NPDC059787 | reverse complement strand
GCGGGGCGCTGCCACACCCACACCTTCGAAGGAGCACACCGTGGACCAGCTCGACCTGTTCGCCGAGGAGACGTCCGTCCCCGCGACGTTCGCCGCCCGCCCCCGCCCGACCCGCACCCCCGCCGCCCCGCCGGCCCCTCGCCCGGCCCCCGCGCCCCGCCCGACCGCGCAGCTCACGATCCAGCCGGCCGCCGCGCCCGCCCCCGAGCCCGCGCCTCGCCCGGCCCCCGCGCCCCGCCCGGTCGTCGCCGCCAGTGCCGCCCCCGAGAGCCTGTTCGGCGATCCTCACCCCGAGGTGCCGTCCGTCCAGACGCCGATCCCCGCCCCGCGCCGCGTCGTGCCGCTGCTGATCGGCAACCCGCGCGACGCCGGACAGCGCCTGGGCGAGGCCGTCGCCGAGACCTGGCACGCCTCCAACTGGGGCGGCTACCGCATAGACATCCCCGTCAGCATCGTCGGCGGCCTGGCCCTGTTCCCCATCAAGGGCCACACCGAGGACGTCACCCGCATCATCAGCACCTCCAGCGACTACCAGCTCCTGCAGGGCTACCGCGAGATCTACGCCCACACCTGGTCCCAGCGCCCCGACCTGGGGGCCCGGATGGCACCGCTGATGGGCTGGCTCACCGAGCAGGGCGTGGAGGAGAAGGCGTACGCGGTGCGCCGGGTCACCGAGACCGCGCTGCGCTACGGCATCCTGCAGTTGACCGGCAGCCCGGACCCCTACTGCCGCGCGGACACCGACGTGATGTCGTGGACGATCACCTCGCTGCGCTCGCTCGGAGCCAAGCAGGGCCTCGGCGAGTACCACACCCCGCCCGAGCTGTGCGACCTGATGGCCCGCATGGTCTGCCCCGAGCCGCCCGAGAAGGGCTTCAAGTTCATGGAACCGGCCGGCGGCACGGGCGGCATGTTCCGCTCCCTCGCCCAGCATCTGCGCGAGATGCAGTGCGACCCGGCCGACTACGTGTGGGCGCTGAACGAGCTGGAGCCGCTGGCCGCGGCCGGCGCAGCCGTCAACGCCATCGTGTGGGGGCTGGGCCCGAATGTGGTCGTCGCTTGCGGCGACACCCTTCGGGAGGGTGACGTGCACGAGCAGGCCGTGCGGGAGCGTGAGGCGCTGTTCAGGGAGCGCGACGAGATCGTGGGCCGCCTGGCGGTGGCGGAGGCCGCGCAGCGGGCGCTGGCCCTCGCTGACCGGCTGATCAGCGGAAAGGCCGCCTGACCTGCGGGTTCGCCCCGAAAAATCTTGCCCCCCACCCAATTGCCGCTAGAATAAGAGGAATGGGTGAGGGGAGTCCCCCGCCCGCGACTGAGGAGGCACGCGATGGAGCGCGCGAACAACGAGATCCGCAACGACGAAAAGACCGCCGAGGAGTTCGACGAGTCGCCGTTCGGCTGCTGGCTGGCCGCCCGCGCCGCCGAAGCGATCCGGGCCGCGGCCGGCGGTCTCTGACGCGACAGGCGGCCCGAAGTCCGGGGTGCACGCCCCGGACTTCGGGCCGTAATGTGCCACACCATTCAAAAGAGAAACGCCCATCAAGGAGGAAGGCACCCCATGTACGCCACCGGCCAGCGCATCGCCCTCGTCGCCACCACCGACCCCCACACCGAACTCCGCCCCGGCGACGAAGGCACCATCCGCCGCTACACCCCCGCCCTCAACCAACTCGACATCGACTGGGACAGCGGCTCCCGCCTCTCGATGCTCCTCGACGAGGGCGACAGCGTCCGCCTCCTGCCCTGACCCGCCGCGTGGGCGGCGATGAACAACGCCGCCCACGCGAAAAGTGCCACACCACTCGACCGCAAGATCTCTTGGAGGGCCCCGTGCCGCAGGAAACCTTCACCCTCGACCCGGCCACCATCCAGTCCGCCATCAGCAAGGCAGCCGGCCGTGCCCGCCAGCTCGCCACCCGCTCCACCTGCGAGGAGCAGGACGCCGCCCTCGGCGTCGTCGCCTTCCAGCTCAACGCCGCTCACCGCCACCTTGACCGCGACGACATCAGCCAGGCCCGCACCGCCCTCACCACGGCCAGCAGCTACGCCAACAGTGAGGAGGCCAACACCCCCCTCCTCACCGGCGTCCCCCAGCTCGCCCAGACCGTCCGCGACTTCCTGGCCGCCCTCCCCGCCTGACCACCAAGCCAGCCCCGCCCCACCAGGGGCGGGGCCCCAACCAGCACCAAACCAACCTCTTGGAGAACCCAGTGCAACTCGCACCCTCGGCCCTGCACGCCACGGCCGAAACCCTCACCACCCACCTCGGCACCAACTTCTGGCAGATCAACGAACTCATCCTCGACGACATCGTCAGCCTCGACGGCCCTCACGACCGCCAGCTCTCCCTGCGCACGCTCGGCAACGGCAGCATCATTCAGATGTGGGCCACCGGCGGAGCCCAGCCCGACGACCCGCAGACCTTCGAGGGCTTCCCCCCGCTGATAAACGGCCGCCGCTGGCACACCTGGATCCACATCGGCGACCTCGAAGCTGACCAGGACCCTGCCACCGTCCTCCACACCACCATCGTCGAGCGCCTGCTGCCGGTCTTCGAGGCCAAGCCCCTGTACGTCGGCCACCGCCCCTGGGACCCCGAGCCTGAAACCGAGGCCGAGCCCGAGGCGACCGCCCAGACCGAAACCGAGCAGCCCGAGCCTGCGCCCGCCCCGGAGCCGAAGACCCCGGCCGACCCCGCGCCCGCACCCGCGGCGCAGGCCCCGGACAACGTCGTCCCGATGAAGGCCCGCCGCAAGCCCGCCGCCAGCAAGCCGACCACCCCGGCTGCCGACGCCGAGCCCAAGTCGCGGACCACCCGCAAGCGGACCCCCGCCAAGCCCGCCGCCAGCAAGCCGACCACCCCGGCCGCCGACGCCGAGCCCAAGTCGCGGACCACCCGCAAGCGGACCCCCACCAAGCCCGCCGCCAGCAAGCCGGCGACCTGACCCACCCCCAACCGGGCCGCCCACCCCACCAGGTGGGCGGCCCGACCCACACCCAAGGAGAACCTCATGTCCGTGCAGATCCATGACGACGACGCCCAAGGCGGCCACAGCTGGACCCCCGCCCGCGTCACCATCGACGAGGACCCCAACCAGCTCGGCCCCTACGACGCTGAGATCAGCTACCACCGCTGGATGGGCGACCTGGTCATCCCGCGCTTCACCGACGACGTCGTCCAGCAGCTCGCCAAGGACACCACCGACTGGGAGGCCCGCGTCTTCTGGCACGACGGATACGCCGAAGTCCGCTTCGAGGACGGCGGCCCCAACGGTGAGCCCTGGACCGAGCTGTGCCTGCCCGACGCCGACGACCGCTTCCAGATCGGTGGCCGGTCATGGGTGTGGCAGGCCCACGCCACCACCGACGCGGCCGAAGCTGGACGCCGCATCCACACCCTGTTCCAGCAGCAGCCGCCCACCCTCAAAACGCTGGCTCAAGTCCCGCCGATCCTCGCCGCCGCCGGCCTGGTCGTCGGACGCCCCCACCCGCACGGCGAGGACCGCACCCACCTGCACCGACCGGACCGCATCTTGGCCCCGGAGACCGCGGCCCGCCGGATCCACAAGATCCACCACGGCCGCGCAGCCGACCAGGACCTCCTGGACCGCGTCATCGAGGTCGTCGACCACACCGCCTTCGACCTGAACGCCGACTGACCAGGCCCCGAGCTCCGGAGGGGGCGGCCCACCGCCGTCCCCTCCGTTGGACCAGGAAGGACCACTCATGCCCGTCATCCCGCTCGACGGAATCCCTCAGCAGCACATCCCGATCGTCCACACGCCCAGCAAACTCGCCGTGACCCAACTGCTGCGCACCGGCACCCTCCGCCAGGGCCTCCACCCCACCCAGCACCCCTACCCCAGCGACATCGCCGAGGCGTACACCACCTTCGGCGGACGCTGCTGGATCCTCGCCCGCCAGTTCCCCATAACCGACCACCAAGGCCGCGCCATCCACAACGTCCGCCACGTCTTCACCACCGCCCCCGGACAACCCTGGTGGTCCCTGCCCATCCGCCCTGGCGAACGCGCCTACCGCTTCGACCCCGCCACCGGCGAACCCGTCGACAGCAGCGGACGCCCCTACCCTCACCCCGTCCTCCCGCACGACCTCGCCGCCCTCGAAGCCGAACGCTGCGGCCCCTACCGCGACGCCTTCGGCCTGTGCAGCGGCTGCGGCCTCCGAGGCCGCGTCCAACGTCGCTGCACCGCCGTCGACCCCCGACGCTCCCGCGAATCCCTGCGCTCTGCCTACGGCCAGCCCTGGAAGTGGGTGCCCTGCCCCCATAGCTGCGGCTACGTCGACAGGCCCGAGACCCGCCCGAGCATCCTGTACGGACTCGTCCCGCAGATCAGCCCCTCGCCCACGCTGGCCAACCCCGACGGCCCCCGCTGACCGCCAGGAGGACGACACGATGCCCCCGCACAGCCGGAAGTGGACGCCGGACGTACATTCGACTGCATAGATGAGCAGCCGGAACGTATCGACCCCACCACCGTCCCCTCCACGGCGACCCACATCCTGCGCTGCCTGCCGAACCAGATCGGCCCTTGCGCACGCTGCCAGGGCCTGACGGTGCGCTACGGACGCAACGCCCAGGTCGTTTGGGTCTGTGAAACCCGTGGTGGCCAGGGGGCGCTGCTGCTATCAGTGGAGAAGTCGTCAGCTTCTGGCAAGAACTGCTTCGAGGGAGGGGTAGGTGTGACACAGGGTTGGAAGATCGCTGTCTTGGTGGTGGCGGTGGCGGGCATCGTCTCGACGCCGTTGGTCTGGCTGCTAAACAGTCCGGACACCGGTCAGCTGGTCGGAGCTTCGGTCCAGGCAGCCGCGGGCATCGCTGCTCTGGTCTGGGCGCTGTTCCAGCAGCCGCCCTCCGGGCAAGTGCAGGGGCCGGTGGACAGGGCTGCCGAGACGGGCAAGGCCGAGGCCACGAACGGCGGCAGTGCCAGCAGCGGGGTGCGGCGACCCGAGGGTACGGGGAGCGGGTCGGCGACGGCCGAGCGGACTGGGGACGCGACTGCGGACGGCCCCGGCAGTGAGGCGAGCACAGGTGTCGACTACAGGTGATCACCCGAACGATCCCGCAGTCGACGGCGGTGTGGCCGTGGGCGGCCGGGTGGCCACCAAGGCAGGGGTGAGTGCGCGGGACACCGGTGACGCGCACGCTGCGGATGGTGGGGAGGCGGTGACCGGTTACCGGGGCCCCACACCCGGCAGCGCGGGCGTGCCATCGTTGGTGGAGATCTCCCTCACCGGTTCGGCGGTTGCGATCGGTCCAGGCGCGACCGCGGTCAGCGGGAGTCTGACTGTGCATCAGCGCGGACCGCAGGAACCGGCCGCCTGGCCGCACCAGGTTGGCGTGGTCCCGCCCCGGGCGCAGTCCTTCCAGCACCGGGTTGAGGCGGACCGGCTGCGCACGGTCGTGCAGCGCGGGGGCGTGGCGGTGCTGTGCCAGGTGCTGACCGGGATGGGCGGGGTGGGCAAGACCCAGCTTGCCGCTGACTACGCGTACACCGCGTGGCGGGACGGCGCGGTGGATGTTCTGGTGTGGGTCAGTGCCGCGACACGTTCGGCCGTGGTGACTGCTTACGCGCAGGCCGGCGTCGAGCTATGCCGGGCTGACCCCCATGCCCCCGACCGGGCCGCAGCCTCGTTCCTGGCCTGGCTCGCACCCAAGCCGAGCGGGGCACGGTGCCGGTGGCTGCTGGTGCTGGACGACGTCGCAGACCCTGCCGACCTGCGCGGACTGTGGCCACCCGACAGCCCCTGGGGCAGGACACTGGTCACTACCCGCCGTCGTGACTCCGCCCTGACCGGGACCGGGCGCCGCCTCGTTGAGGTCGGCCTGTTCACCCCCGCCGAAGCCGTCGCCTACCTGACCGAGACCTTGGCCGTCCACGACCGAACCGAACCCGACGACCAGCTCGCCGCCCTCGCCGCCGACCTAGGACACCTGCCGCTGGCCCTGTCCCAGGCAGCCGCCTACCTCACCGACGCCCACATCACCATCATGGAATACAGGGCCCTGCTGTCCGACCGCGCCACAGCCCTCGCGGAGGCGGCTCCCGACGTCCTGCCCGACGACCAGCACCACACGACCGCCGCTGCCCTCACCCTGTCCCTAGACCGCGCTGACAGCCTCCGCCCCCGCGGCTTGGCCCGCCCGATGCTGCAGCTCACCGCCTTCCTCGACCCCAACGGCATTCCGCAGACCGCCCTGACCAGCACCCCCGCACGCGTCCACCTCAACGCACACCGCACCCCCACCAGCGCTGAGGGTACACCGACGTCTGCCCCGGTCAGCGAGGCCGAAGCAGCCGCCGCCCTGCGTGCTCTGCACCGGCTCCACCTCATCGAACACACCCCCAACACTCCCCGTCAGGCCGTCCGCGTCCACCAGCTCACCCAGCGCGCCGTGAAGGACACCCTCACCCCCGACCAGCGCCACGCTCTCGCCCGCACCGCCGCCGACGCCCTGGTTTCCGTGTGGCCCGAGATTGAACGCGACACCGACTTCGCCCAGACCCTGCGCGCCAACACCACCTCCCTCACCAGCCACTCCGAAGACGCTCTGGTCCAGCCGGACGTACATGATGTGCTGTACCGAACAGGTGTAAGCCTCAGCCAGTCAGGCCAGGCCGTTGCCGCTCGCGCCCACTTCCGCCACCTCGCTGCCCAAGCTCGCCACCACCTCGGGCCGGATCACTCCGCGACCCTCGCCGCCCGCCACCGCCTCGCGTTTGAGCAGGGCATGGCGGGGGATGCGGTCGGCGCCGTCACCGCCTTCGCCGAGCTGCTGGCCGACCGGGAGCGAGTACTCGGCCCAGACCACCTCGATACCCTCGACACCCGTCACAGCCTCGCGTCCTGGCGGGGGGAGGCGGGGGATGCGGTCGGCGCTGTCACCGCCTTCGTCGAGCTGCTGGCCGACCGGGAGCGAGTACTCGGCCCAGAGCAAGTCTTCGGCACCCGCCACACCCTCACACTGTGGCGGGGGGAGGCGGGGGATGCGGTCGGCGCTGTCACCGCCTTTGTCGAGCTGCTGGCCGACCGGGAGCGAGTACTCGGCCCAGACCACCCTCACACCCTCGCCACCCGCCACGATCTCGCGGATTGGCGAGGGGAGGCAGGAGATCCGGCTGGCGCGGTTACCACCCTTGCCGGGCTGCTGGCTGACCAGGAACGGGTACTGGGCCCTGACCACCTCCGCACTC
>NZ_JBHWHX010000056.1:0-34118 GCF_042732315.1 Streptomyces sp. NPDC059787 | reverse complement strand
CTCTCGTCACCCGCCACAGCCTCGCGCGTTGGCGAGGGAAGGCAGGAGATCCGGCTGGCGCGATTACCACCCTTGCCGGGCTGCTGGCTGACCAGGAACGGGTACTGGGCCCTGACCACCTCCGCACTCTCGTCACCCGCCACAGCCTCGCGCGTTGGCGAGGGAAGGCAGGAGATCCGGCTGGCGCGATTACCACCCTTGCCGGGCTGCTGGCTGACCAGGAGCGAGTACTCGGCCCTGACCACCTCGATACCCTCGACACCCGTCACGAGCTCGCGCTTTGGCGGGGGGAGGCGGGGGACGCGGCCGGCGCCGCCACCGCCCTTGCCGAGGTACTGGCCGATCGGCAGAGGGTCCTCGGCCTGGACCACCCCGACACTCTCGCCACCCGCCACGAGCTCGCACGGTGGCGGAGTAGGACCGAACGCGGGGACGACGCAGAGAGCCCCGTTCTCTTGTAGTACAGCCCGGTGTTGTCGATGGGCTGGAAGGAGGTCGTCTTGGCGGAGGCCCCTTGGGCAGGACGGACCGCAGCCCATGAAGTTCCCCGTCGTCGCGCGCAAACAGCTCGGCGCTCCGCGGCATCACCCGCATCAGTGATAGCGCCACACCTGTCGCGCACACTACGGTCGATTGCGTAGCTGTTGAGCTGCACCGTTTCTCAGAGAGCCGTGCTCCGCCACAACCTTCCTCAAGAGAATCCGCTGTGCTCGTATTGCGGGGCGAAGGAGCGTCCAAGCCGCTAGCCTGTCCTCAGCGGCCCGGAAAGTGCGGCTGCGCAGACGGCCAGAGGCCCTACTCCCAGCGGGGTAGGGCTTCTTTGCGTCGCAAGGGCTGTGCGCTGGAGGCGCTTTCGCCTCCCGGCGCTGAGCTGGAGGGCCGTCCGGCCGACTCTGGGTCCGCCCGCTTCCGGCCCCATCCTGGGGCCAGGATGGGGCCGGAAGGACGGTGAAACCTCGTGAACGACCGGCGTGCCCTGGATACCCTCATGCTCGATGACCTGCACAGACGGCAAAATCAAGGACAGGGAGTGAATCCTGGGGTAAAGCTCTGGCGAGCTCGTAATGCGTAGGTCTCGGGTTCGAATCCCGAAGGCGGCTCCATCTCGAACCGCAGGTCATGGTTATGACCTGCGGTTCTTTGTTTCCTGCTGGTGGCTGTGGCCGCCTTGATCCGATGCCGCCCGGAGTGGTGCCACGCCGAGCCGTCGTGCCGGTTCTCTACGTGATCGTCGCAGGAGGTCTCCTGCCGGGCGGGCTGGTCGCGCTGGTACGGCTGCCGGCGCCGCGGCCCGAAGCCTGACCCGTGAGTACGGCGTGCTCGCCGTGTGTGTCGTCCTACGTTCACCCGGTCGAGGTTTGGACGCAACCAAGCGTGCTTCAGAGTGGGTTGCGTGAGTTTCGAGCCCTTGGAGCATGCCCGTGATCGACGGGCCGGGTGGGTCGTAGTGAGTGAGGAGCAGCGTTTATGCCACGTCAGCACGAACCTCCGGCCGGCGGGGCGACACCGGCCGTGGCCGTCCGCCGTGCGGTTTCCGTGCCCGCGCCGGGTAACGACCCCGGCGCGGATCTGAGACCGCGCGGTCCTGAGCCCGTTCCTGCCTCCGGCTCCGCCGCGGAGCCGGCCGCCGCCGAGGAGGGACGGCAGCAGGAGCAGAAGGAAGAGCAGAAGCAAGAGCAAGAGCGGGAACAGCAACAACAGCGGCAGGCGGCAGAACCCGACGGAGCGGAAGCCGAGGCCGCGGTCGGTGTGGTCGCGGCCGGGAACGGCGACGGCGCGAAAGCGGACGCGGATGCGGACGCGGATGCGGACGCGGCGGTGCCGGGGCGGCTGCGCGGGCCCATGGTGGCCGCGGCCGCCATCGTGGGGGCGGTGCTGATCTGCGTACCTCTCCTGGTGCTCGGCCTGACCCGTGAAGAGGACCGTACGGTCGAGACGGCTCCCGTCGGAGGGACGACGCTTGACCCCGGTACGTCCGACGACATCCCGGCCGCCGACTACCAGGCCGCGTCCCCGTCGTCCTCGGCGTCGCCGAGCGGAGCCGCGTCCGCGTCCGGCTCCCCGGCCGGGGCCGAGCCCAAGTCCGAGTCCGAGTCCGAGCCTTCGCCGTCCCGTTCGGCCGAGGTGAAGGCCGCGCCCCGGCCCGCCACCCAGAAGGCGACCGACGGGAAGGAGACGCCGAAGGCGAAGAATTCCCCCGCGATCACTCCCCGGCAACTGGCCAACGCCCTCTCCACCCGCGTCAACGCGCAACTGAAGAACGTCGCGACCGGCAAGTGCGCCGACCTGCCCTACTTCGAGAAGGGCTCGGTCGACGGCCCGGTGAGCCAGTACAACTGCCGGCCCACCACCAAGGACAACCAGCTCTGGGACCTGGAGGTGGCCGACTCGAACGGCGGGCCCGGCGGAGCGAGCCTCTTCGTCATCAGGAACCGCAAGGACGGGTTGTGCATGGACCTGCCCCACTACGGCAGTGTCGCGGCCGGGACCAAGGTCACCGAGTACCACTGCAGGCCGGCCGCGGACAACCAGCTCTGGTGGCTGGACCCGCGGTCGGGGGGTTACTGGATCCGCAACGCCGCGAGCAACCTGTGCATGAGCGTGGTCGGCGGCAGTTCCGCCGGGAACGACGCCAGGCTCCAGGTGGCGCGGTGCGGCTCGGGGACGGGCGAGCAGCGCTGGTCCGTCGTCTCCGTGGTCAAGCCCTCCTGAACGACATCACCGCCCGGCCTACCGCGGGAGGCCACGGCATGAACGGCTAGCATCGCGAACGCAGTCGTCGGCCGGGATGGTGAGGTGAGGACGTGGGGACGCCGAGGATCGCCGTCGCCGTGGTGACCATGGGGAACCGGCCCGCCGAGGTGGACGCGTTGCTGGAGTCCGTGGCGAAGCAGGACCTCCCGCCCGCGCGGATCGTCATCGTGGGCAACGGCTGCCCGCTGCCCGAGTTCGCCCGGCGGCTGTCGCTCCCCGGCGAGGTCACCACCGTGGAGCTGGAGGAGAACCTCGGCTGCCCCGGCGGGCGGAACGCGGCGATCGCGCGGCTGCGGGAGTTCGGGGACGTGGACGTCGTCGTCGAGCTGGACGACGACGGGCTGCTCGTCGACGCCGATGTGCTGCGCCGCGTGGGGGAGTTGTACGCCGCCGACGAGCGGCTCGGGATCGTCGGCTTCCGGATCGCCGACGAGCTGGGGGAGACCCAGCAGCGGCATGTGCCACGGGTCGGGAAGTCGGATCCGATGCGCGGCGGGTACGTCACCGGGTTCCTCGGCGGCGGGCACGCGCTGCGGATGGCGATGCTGGACGGGATCGGCGACTGGCCCGCCGCGTTCTTCTTCGCGCACGAGGAGACCGACCTCGCCTGGCGGGCCGTGGACGCCGGGTGGCGGATCCTCTACGCGCCCGAACTGCTGCTCCAGCACCCGAAGACCTCCCCCGCCCGGCACGCCATCTACTACCGGGTGAACGCCCGCAACCGGGTGTGGCTGGCCCGGCGGCGGCTGCCGTTCCCGCTCGTTCCCGTCCATCTCGGCGTGTGGATGCTGCTCACCCTGGTGCGGAACCGGTCGGCCAGTGGGCTGCGGGCCTGGTTCGGCGGGTTCGTGGAAGGGCTGCGGGAGCCGGCCGGGGAGCGGCGGGCCATGAGCTGGCGGACGGTGTGGCGGCTCACCCGGCTCGGACGGCCACCGGTCGTCTGACCCGACGGGCGGTACGACGAGGGGGCCGGCCGGCGATCCGGTCATTTGGCGTCCGCGTAGCACTCCACCACCGCCGTCGTGAACGGGAAGCGCACCGGTGTCTGTCCGAAGGTCAGCCGGCCGGCCAGGTCCGCGGCCCCCCGGATCGCCGCCACCACCGTCTCCGCCTCCTCCTCGGGACAGTGCACGATCACCTCGTCGTGCTGGAAGAAGACCAGCTCGGCCGCCATGCCGCTCAGGGTCTGCCGGAGCGCGGCGAGCAGCAGCAGGGCCCAGTCGGCGGCGCTGCCCTGGACGACGAAGTTGCGGGCGAAGCGGCCACGGGCGCGGGCGTTGGTCGAGGCGTAGCCCGGCGTCCAGGGGCGGCTCTCATCGGTGGCGGCCTCCTCCGCGACCGGGATGCCGGCCTCCTCCACCGCGTCGTCCGTCGTGCGGACGGCCGGCGGGCAGGTGCGGCCCAGCCAGGTCCGTACGAGCCGGCCCTCCTCGCCCGCGCGGGCGGCCTCGTCGACGTAGGCCACCGCCCTGGGGAAGCGGCGGCGGAGCGCGGCGAGGTTCTTCAGGCCGTCGCCGGAGGTCTGGCCGTAGACCGCGCCGAGGACGGCGAGCTTGGCCTGGGCGCGGTCGCCGGAGAAGGCGCGGTCGGACACCGACTGGTACAGGTCGCTCTCCCGGCCGGCCACCTCCATCAGTCCGGGGTCGCGGGAGATCGCCGCCAGCACGCGCGGCTCCATCTGGTCGGCGTCGGCGACGACGAGCCGCCAGCCGGGGTCGGCGACGGCCGCGCGGCGGATCACCTTGGGGATCTGCAGGGCGCCCCCGCCGTTGGTGACCCAGCGGCCGGTCACCGTCCCGCCCGCGAGGAACTCGGGCCGGAAGCGGCCGTCGCGCACCCAGTCCTGGAGCCAGGACCAGCCGTGGGCGACCCGGATCCGGTACAGCTTCTTGTACTCGATCAGCGGTTTGACGGCCGGGTGGTCGACGGACTCGATCTCCCAGCGGCGGGTCGAGGTGACCTTGACGCCGGCCTGCGCGAAGGCCTTCACCACATCGGCAGGCAGGTCGGGCCGGACCCGGCGGCCGAAGGCGGCGGACACCTCGTCGGCCAGCTCGGCGAGCCGGCGTGGCTCGCCGCCGCCCGCGTACCGCTCGCCGAGCAGGTCGTGCAGCACCGCGCGGTGTACGTCCGCCCGCCAGGGCAGTCCCGTGCGGTTCATCTCGGCGGCCACCAGCGTCCCCGCCGACTCGGCGGCCGTCAGCAGCCGCATCCGGTCCGGGTGCGCGGCCCGGCCGGTCCGCCGCTGCTGCTCGGCGTAGACCGCGAGGAGGTCCGTCAGCGGCAGCCGGACGCCCTGGGGTTCGAAGAGGGAGGACTGGGCGCCCGGCTCGGCATGGCGCTGCGGCGGGTCGGGCGGTACGGGGCCGCCGCGCAGCCGGGCCAGCGCCGCCACGGCCGAACGGGGTTCCCCGTACCGCCCCTCGTGGCCGAGCAGGAGTGTCTCGGCGGCCTCGATGTCGTGGGCCCGCTCCACTCGCACCCCCGTGGCGAGCAGGCGCGGGTAGACCTCGGCGGTGGACCGCCACACCCACCGCGTGACACCGGGACGGCTCCGTACGGCCTCGGCGGGGTCCGCCTCCCGCAGCACCGGACCGGCGGGCAGCCCGTCCGGGCCGAGGGGGGCGACGTCCACGCCACCGTCCTCGGCCGGAGCGAGTGCCCACCGGTCGGCCATGCTGCGAGTGTGGCAGGGGGCACTGACAACGCCCCCGGTCAGCCTTCCTGACCGGTCTCGTCCTCCGTCCGGGTCTCCACGTACTGCGCCAGCATCTCGGCGACGTACCGCTCGGTGGCGGCCTTGGTGACGCCGAGGCCGCTGAGGAGGCCCTCGCCGTTCTCGTGCTCCAGCAGGGCGAGCAGGATGTGCTCGGTGCCGATGTAGTTGTGGCCGAGGCGGAGGGCCTCGCGGAAGGTGAGTTCCAGGACCTTCTTGGCCGCCGGGCCGTACGGCACCAGCTCGGGGGCGTCCTCGACGGCCGGCGGGAGCGCCGCGCGGGCGGCCTCGCGGACCGCGTCCACGGTGACGCCCTGCTCGGTGATCGCCTTGACCGCCAGGCCCTGCGGCTCGGCCAGCAGACCGAGGACCAGGTGCTCGGGCAGACCCTCCGCGTTGTGCGCGGCCTGGGCCTCGTTGTGCGCGGCCATGACCGTGTTGCGGGCGCGGGGCGTGTAGCGGTTGAAGCCCTGGCTGGGGTCGAGGTCGTTGCCCTCCTTCGGCACGAAGCGCTTCTGGGCCGCCTGCCGGGTGACGCCCATGCTCTTGCCGATGTCCGTCCAGGAGGCGCCCGAACGCCGGGCCTGGTCCACGAAGTGGCCGATCAGGTGGTCGGCCACGTCGCCGAGGTGCTCTCCGGCGAGCACCGCGTCCTGGAGCTGTTCCAGGGGCTCCTCGTGGACCTTCTTGATGGCCGCGATGAGGTCGTCGAGACGCACGGATGACTTGATGGCGGGGTTCGTCGTCATGTGTCAACCGTAGGTTGACAGTCAGAGGGTGTCAACCCGAAGTTGACACTTCCGGGTGAATCCCCGGGACATGGCACGATCGGCCCGTGAGTACGTCCAGCACCGTCGACCGGGCCTTCCGGGCCGCCCTCTACGACACCGGCGACACCGCCCTCGACACCGGCGCGTCCCTGCTCGCCGCCGATCCGGCGGTCGACACCGAACTCGCCCGGCGCGGCGAGGAGTTCGTGGCGACCGCCTGGCGGCGCGGCTGGCAGCCCGCCGACGTCGTACGGATCGTCCGGCGCGAGCTGGACGACGTCCACGTACGGCTCGTCTCCGCACTGATCCGCACGCAGGCACCGCGCGACGACCGGCCGCGCGGGCCCCGCTGGAAGGCCCAGCTGGACGGGCTCGGAGCGGACGACGCCCCGCGCGGCGACCGCTTCTCGTACGCCGTGGCCGTCCTGGAGCTGTACCGCCTGCTGCTGCGCCTGCCCGCCCTCGAACCCCTCGACGAGACGTCCGCGCCGGACCCGGCGGACCGGCGGCCGGAGTCCCGCGTGCTCGGCCGCATCCGCGCGCTGCTGGCCAAGGCGGAGGCGACGGGGTTCCCGGACGAGGCGGAGGCGCTCAGCGCCAAGGCGCAGGAGCTGATGGCACGGCACAGCGTCGACGAGGCGCTGCTCGCCGCGCGGGAGCCCTCGGCCGCGACGCCGGGTGCCTGCCGGATCGGGGTGGAGCCGCCGTACGAGCAGGCCAAGGCGGTGCTGCTGGACGCGGTCGCCGGCGCGAACCACTGCCGGGCCGTGTGGAACGAACCGCTCGGCTTCTCCACCGTGGTCGGCTTCGCCTCCGACCTGGAGGCCGTGGAACTCCTCTACACCTCACTGCTCGTACAGGCCACCACCGCGATGACCAGGGCGGAGGCCGCACAGCGCGCGGGCGGACGCAAGCGGACCAAGACCTTCCGGCAGTCCTTCCTCGCCGCCTACGCGCACCGCGTGGGGACACGTCTCGCGGCCGTCGCCGAGACCCAGGTGAGCGACGACCTGCTCCCGGTGCTCGCCTCCCGCGCGGTGGCGGTCACCGAGCGGACGGACCGCCTGTTCCCGGAGACGACGACCACCCGGCTGCGCGGGGTGAGCGACGCGGCGGGCTGGGAGGAGGGCGCCCGCGCGGCGGACGACGCCCAGGTCAGGGCCCGCCCGCACCTTCCCTGAGCGCCGAGCGGGTCCGGCGGGGTCCGCCGTGGTTCGGCGGCGCCCACGAAGGGGCGCGGGACCGTACCGACGTGCGACCACCGCCGCGTGGGCGCGGCCGGCCGCGACGGTGCCGCGGACGACCGACGGCGCATCGCCGTACTTCCGGCGGAGCGCTCAGTCCCCCGCCTGCTGGTAGGCGCTCACGGAGATCCTGTGGCCGGTCCGGCCGTCGGACGCGACCGGGCCGTAGGTCCAGCGGAAGGTCCGGGTGCCGGAGAGGTCGACCCGCAGGCTCTCCGCCTCGAAGGCGCCGTCGCCGGGCGTGCCGCGTTCGTAGGTGAGGGTGAACGACGCGGACTCGCCCTTGGCCAGGGTCAGTTTCTGGGCCTTGGCGCCCTCGGCCGGCGGCACCTCGACGGTGGTGGAATCACCGGCACCGGCCAGCCGCACCTCGGGGAAACCGTCCAGGGTGCAGGTGGCGCTCTGGTTGGTGAAGCCGACGGGAACCTCGCCGGTGTCCCCGGCGGCCGGCGCGATGCTCGCGGGCCCGACCTCCATGCTCACCGTGTCGACCGAGCAGGTGGTGCTCTCCTGCTTCCCGTCGCCGCCCCCGTCCCCGCCCGTGCCGCCGCAGGCGGTCAGCAGGAGGAGCGCGGCGAGGGCGGCGGGGACGGCGAGCGGCGTGGTGCGCATGAGTGATCCTCTGGGGTTCGTGGAGGTGCCCACCGGTCATCATCACGCACCCGCCACCGATCCGCCCCGCGGACCGGCCCTAGTAGGGCTTGGTCAGGTTTGTATCGGTGTGGGTATGTCGCGGTGGCAGGTGGGGCAGGCGCCGGTCCAGGTGGCGAGGAGTGTCTGCAGTTCCCGGACGACTTGGTAGAGGCTCAGACCAGCGCCGGGTCTTTTGGGTCTCGCGTCAGTCGTTGCAGGGTGCAAAAGGCGTGGGCGGCGGAGACGAGGGTGACGTGGTGGTGCCAGCCGGTCCAGGTGCGGCCCTCGAAGTGGGCCAGGCCCAGGGCCTGTTTCATCTCGCGGTAGTCGTGTTCGATGCGCCAGCGGAGTTTGGCCAGCCGCACCAAAGTCGCCAGGGGCATCCCGGAGGGCAGGTTCGACAGCCAGAACTGCACCGGTTCCGGCTCGGTGGTCGGCCACTCGGCCAGCAGCCACCGCTCGGGCAGCTCCGGACCGCCGGTGGCCTTGCGGATGCCGCGTCCGGCCGGGCGGACCCTGAGGGCGACGAAGCGCGAGTGCATGCGCTTGAAGCCGCTTCGGCCCTTGCCCGGCCGGGATCCTTCCCGCCAGGACACCGGCCGTGCGGCCGCCTTCCCGGCCGCGACGACCAGGTCCTTCACGGTCTGCGCGGGCTCGGGATACTGCACTTTCGGTGGCCGTCCGGTACCCGCATAAGCCGGCTTCACGGGCCGGGCATCGGCCGGATGCGCGGTGTGCCGGCCCGAGATCCCGACCGCGTAGGGCAGATCTCGTTCCTCCAGGCCGAGGCGGAAGGCGGCGGCATCGCCATAGCCGGCGTCCGCGACCACCAGCGGGACATCGATGCCCCACGAGAGGGTTTCGTCGATCATGTCCAGGGCCAGCTGCCACTTCTCCACGTGCCCCACGTGGTCGGGAATCCCGCAGCGGGTGCGGCGGGCGACCTTGTCGGCCTCGGCCTCGGGCGAGATCGGATCCCAGGAGGCGGGCAGGAACAGCCGCCAGTTGACGGCCGCGGAGGCACGGTCGGTAGCCAGGTGCACCGAGACACCCACCTGGCAGTTGGTGACCTTGCCCGCGGTGCCGGTGTACTGCCGCGACACACACGCCGAGGCGTCCCCGTCCTTGAGGAAACCGGTGTCGTCCACGATCAGCGCCTCCGGGCCGATCGCCTCATGCATCCGCCAGGCCAGCCGGGCCCGCACATGCGCCGCATCCCACGGACTGGAGGTGATGAAGTGCGCCAGCGCCTGCCGGTTGCCGTCCTCACCCAGACGGGCCGCCATCGGTTCCACCGACTTGCGCCTGCCGTCCAGCAGCAGCCCGCGCACATACGCCTGCCCCCACCGCCGCTGATCCGCCCGGAAGAACCCGTCGAACAACTCCGCCGCGAACGCCTCCAGGTCCTCCCGGACCCCGGCCAACTCCTCAGGTGTCACACCACCCCAACGACACCCACCGGCCAACGGACACGCCACCCACGAGTGAAGATGACCAAGCCCTACTAGAAGCCCAGCCCTTCCGTGGGCAGCCCCGTCGGCAGGGAGTCGCCCTCGGCCCTGGTGTACGTCTCGGTGCCGAGGGCGCCCTCCCAGGTGACCTTCAGGGAGTCCTCACCGACGGAGCCGACCGTGCCGTTCGCCCGGTCCTCGGTGCCCTCGCCGCACTTCAGGCGGATCGAACGGGTCCCGGCCTGCTCCCGCGCGGTACCGCTGCACACGGTGCCGCCCGTGGCGAAGAGGGCGGCCTCCTCGCCGTGGACCATCAGGACCACCGCCTTGCCGTCGGCCGTGGTGAGCCAGCTTCCCTCCAGCTCGCTCGCCGGGGCCGCGCTCGTGCCGGAGCCCCCGGTGCCGCCACCGGAGTCCGCGGTCGCCGTGGCGGACGGGGCGGGGCCGGTCGCGGAGTCGTCCGAGCCGTCGGAGCCGTTCCCGCCGCACGCGGTCAGCGCGAGCGCGCCGGCCAGCCCCACGGCCGCGACCGCGACCCGTGCGCGCCGGGAGTGCGGCCCGCGCGATGACGGCGATGCGGACGAGTACGTCACCGAAGCCTCCGAAGTCACTGCGAACCCCCTGGCTGTGGCCGGCCCCGTCGGCCGGACGACCGCCGCCAGCTAACAGGACCCGCCCGGCACCCCACCAGCCTCCGTGACACACCTCGCACAGCATGTCCACGACGGACGGGTGGACCGGCGTGCGGGGAACGCGGAGAGCACACAAGGAAACACGGTGGAACAGAAAGGCCCCCGTGTGCGTCTCTTAGGAAGCGGGGCCGGTAAAGCGTCCGTCAAAGCGGGCACGGCACGACCGTCAAGGCTGTAGTCGCGGGGACACCCCGCGTGCACGTGCATCTGCTCATGCATCAGCACATGAACAAAGCTATGATCCCGGTCAGTTGACCACTGCATCAATGGCCACACCAGCCAGTGCACCAGCGGGGAGCGACCTGTGGACCACGACGTGTACGACGGTGACGTGTACGACGGTGCCGACGCGCCCGGCGTGTACAACGGCATGGCGGCCGCCGGGCTGGACGGCGTGGCCTGGCAGAAGAGCCGGCACAGCAACTCGCAGGGTTCCTGCGTGGAGTTCGCCCGGCTGCCCGGCGGAGAGGTGGCCGTGCGCAACTCCCGCTTCCCCGACGGCCCCGCGCTCGTCTACACCCGCGCGGAGATCGAGGCCATGCTGCTGGGCGTGAAGGACGGCGAATTCGACCACCTGGTCGCCGGCTGACCGTCCTGCCGGGACGGACGGCGTATCCCGGTCCGCTCCGGAAAGGGACCGGAGCGGACCGACGGACCGGAGTGGCCCAGGAGGCGCCAACGCGCGTAGAACCGCGGCGCCCGGAAGCGCCGCGGCCCGTCAGGTGCCGGGACAGGAGCGGTCGGCGGGGCGCGGCAGCCGGAACAGGGCCCAGACCACCTTGCCGCCGAGCGCGCCGGCCATCGGGTGCCAGCCCCAGCCGTCGCTGAAGGACTCGACCAGGAACAGCCCCCGGCCCGACTCGGCGGAGAAGTCGTCCGACTCGCGGGCGACGGGGCTGTCGTCGCTGGGGTCGCGCACCGCGCACACCAGCCGCTCGGTCCACCGCATCAGATGCAGCCGTACCGGCAGGTCCGGCGCCGCCGGTCGCGGGGTGTCGGCCGGCAGGCCGTGCCGCAGGGCGTTGGTGACCAGCTCGGAGACGACCAGGCACACGTCGTCGAAACGGTCGCCCAGGTCCCACTGGTCGAGCGTCTTGCGGGTGAACTGCCGGGCCTCACGGACCGCTTCGTAGCGGGCGGGGAGGGCGCAGGAGGAGGCGTCGGACGCGGCCGCGAGGTTCAGCGGCGGAAGGCCCTGCCGTAACGGCTCGAGCATGGTCGATCCATTCGTCCCCATGCGAGGCACTCCCGGGAATTCGCGGTCGTAGCGAGGCTGCGGTGGTGCGGAGACCATGGTTTCGGATGCGTACAGCAGATGCAAGGGCAGATGCACGTGCAGCTGACCGAAATCAGCCCTGCCGTACTGGTTTGTTGGCCAATTTTTCCGTCATCTTCCTGTCGTCTTCCGGCTGTTCCCTTGTCTCCTCGTTGCTCCTTCCTTCTCCTTCCGTGCCCGTTCCGTGCTCCTTCCCGACCGGTATCCTCGGCCGGATTCCGTTTCCGTAACCGGACGAGTACTGCTCGAAGTGTTTTAGTGGCAGACTGCGGGCCCTGAAGACGTTGGGGAGGCTGGCGAACGTGAGCGCGGGAGAGCCGGGATCGGTGGTGCGGCGCATGCTGCTCGGATCACAACTGCGGCGACTGCGTGAGGCGCGGGGGATCACGCGCGAGGCGGCGGGCTACTCGATCCGCGCCTCCGAATCGAAGATCAGCCGGATGGAGTTGGGCCGGGTGAGCTTCAAGACCAGGGATGTCGAGGATCTGCTGACGCTGTACGGCATCACGGACGAGCAGGAGCGCCTGTCGCTGGTCTCCCTCGCCAAGGAGGCCAATGTGGCGGGCTGGTGGCACAGTTACTCGGACGTGCTGCCGAGCTGGTTCCCCACGTACGTGGGCCTGGAGGGCGCCGCCTCACTGATCCGGGCGTACGAGGTGCAGTTCGTGCACGGCCTGCTGCAGACCGAGGAGTACGCCCGCGCGGTGGTGCGCCGCGGTATGAAGGGGGCGAGCGAGGAGGACGTCGAGCGGCGGGTGACGCTGCGCCTGGAGCGGCAGAAGTACCTGGTCTCGGAGAACGCCCCCGAGTTCCACGTCGTCCTCGACGAGGCCGCCCTGCGCCGGCCGTACGGCGACCGCGCGGTGATGCGCGGCCAGCTCCAGCACCTCATCGACGTCTCCGAGCGGCCCAACATCCGTTTGCAGGTCATGCCGTTCAGCCTCGGCGGGCACTCCGGCGAGTCGGGCGCGTTCACCGTCCTCAGCTTCCCCGAGTCCGACCTGTCGGACGTCGTGTACCTGGAGCAGCTCACCAGCGCGCTGTATCTCGACAAGGCCGAGGACGTGGCCCAGTACGAGAAGGCGCTCAAGGAGCTCCAGCACGACGGCCCGGGTCCGGCGGAGAGCCGGGACCTTCTGCGGGGGCTGCTGCACATGTCCTGAGGCAGTCCTCGACTCCCGAGGCGACCCTCAACTCACATGAAACACAAGTACGATGACGTTCGATCAGGCCGTGCGGTCGATCGGTGCCCCACTGATGCAACGACGCAGCAAGGGATTGAGGGATCACATGTCGTCGTACTTCACCGACCTGGCTCAGCAGTACATCGACGGTGAGTGGCGCCCGGGCACCGGCTCCTGGGACATCATCGACTTCAACCCGTACGACGACGAGAAGCTCGCGTCGATCACGATAGCCACGGTCGACGAGGTCGATCAGGCGTACAGGGCGGCCGCCCGCGCGCAGAAGCAGTGGGCGGCGACCAATCCGTACACCCGCCGCGCGGTGTTCGAGAAGGCGCTCAGGCTGGTCGAGGAGCGCGAGGAGGAGATCGCCGAGGCGATCGTCGCCGAGCTCGGCGGCACCCGCCTGAAGGCCGCCTTCGAGCTGCACCTCGCCAAGGAGTTCCTGCGCGAGGCGGTCCACCTGGCGCTGCGCCCCGAGGGCCGGATCATCCCCTCGCCGGTGGACGGCAAGGAGAACCGCGTCTACCGCGTGCCCGTGGGTGTCGTGGGCGTGATCAGCCCCTTCAACTTCCCCTTCCTGCTCTCCCTCAAGTCGGTCGCCCCCGCGCTCGCGCTCGGCAACGGCGTGGTGCTCAAGCCGCACCAGAACACGCCGGTCGTCGGCGGCTCCCTGGTGGCGAAGATCTTCGAGGACGCGGGCCTGCCCGGCGGTCTGCTCAACGTCGTCATCACCGACATCGCGGAGATCGGCGACGCCTTCCTGGAGCACCCGGTACCGAAGGTCATCTCCTTCACCGGCTCGGACGCGGTCGGCCGCCACGTGGCCACCGTCTGCGCCTCCCTCTTCAAGCGCTCGGTCCTCGAACTCGGCGGCAACAGCGCGCTGGTGGTCCTCGACGACGCCGACCTCGACTACGCGGTGGACGCGGCCGTCTTCAGCCGGTTCGTCCACCAGGGCCAGGTCTGCATGGCCGCCAACCGCGTCCTGGTCGACCGGTCGGTCGCCGACGAGTTCACCGAGAAGTTCGTCGCCAAGGTCAGGTCCCTCAAGGCCGGCGACCCGCGCGACCCGGAGACGGTCATCGGCCCGGTGATCAACTCCCGCCAGGCGGACGCCCTGTCCGGCGTGGTCGAGCAGGCGCTCGTCGAGGGCGCCACCGCCCTGGTGCACGGCGACCGCACCGACAACCTGGTCGAGCCGTCCGTCCTCACCGGCCTGCCCGCGGACTCGCCCCTGCTGCGGCAGGAGGTCTTCGGGCCCGTCGCCTTCCTCGTCCCGTTCGACGGCGAGGAGGAGGCCGTGCGCATCGTCAACGACACCCCGTACGGCCTGAGCGGCGCCGTGCACACCGGTGACATCGAGCGCGGCGTGAACTTCGCCAAGCAGATCGACACCGGCATGTTCCACGTGAACGACGGCACCGTGCACGACGAGCCGATCGTCCCCTTCGGCGGCGAGAAGCACTCGGGCATCGGCCGCCTCAACGGCGACACCATGCTGGACGCCTTCACCACGGTGAAGTGGATCTCGGTGCAGCACGGCCGGAGCGGCTTCCCGTTCTGAGCGGGCTCCGAGCGGGCAGGGCAGCCCCCGGGGCCGGTCCCGGGGGTCCTACGCTGGGCACATGTCAGTGATCCGTCTCCTGGTGCTCGGCGCGGTGCGCCAGCACGGGCGGGCCCACGGGTACCAGGTGCGCAACGACCTGGAGTACTGGGGCGCGCACGAGTGGTCCAACGCCAAGCCCGGCTCGATCTACCACGCGCTGAAGCAGATGGCGAAGCAGGGGCTGCTGCACGCGCACGAGATCGCGCCGTCCACGGCCGGCGGCCCGCCGCGCACGGAGTACGAGATCACCGAGCAGGGCACCGAGGAGTTCTTCCGGCTGCTGCGGGAGGCCCTGACCTCCTACGACCAGAAGCCGGACGTGCTCTCGGCGGGGCTCGGCCTGATGGTCGACCTGGAGCGCGCGGAGGCCCTCGCGCTGCTCGAGCAGCGGATGCGTGCGATCGGGGAGTGGCGCAAGGCCGTCACCGAGTACTACACGCCCGAGGGCGGCCCCGGTCGGCTCGGCCACATCGGGGAGATCATGGACTTCTGGGTCCACTCCGCCGACACCGGCGCCGAGTGGACCCGTTCCCTCATCGAGCGCATCCGGGGCGGCGCCTACACCTTCGCCGGTGAGGGCGAGCCGTTCGTCGGCGTACTGGCCGAGGGCGAGGAGAACCCGTACGGGACGGGGGAGCGGCACCCCGGGGACGATCGCTGATCAAGTTTGACCAGAAGTCTCGCGGGCATTACGGTCGAGCGAATAGTCAACTTTGACTAGCGAGGGGATGTGAGTGTCCGACGCGGCGGTCACCGTCGGGAAAGCACACAGGACATACGGGTGCGGCAGCAGTGGCCCCGCGCTGGACGGGCTCGACCTGACGGTCGCGCGCGGCACGGTGCACCACGCCGTCGAGGGCGCCATGGGCGCGTCGGGCAGCCGGTGCTCGGGCGGCGCCTCGGTCATGTCCCCGACCGGATCGGCAGGCCCCGGCAAGGGGTTGACGGACACGGGGTGCCCGTCGTGCTGCGGGCCTTTGTGGAGCGGCATGGGAGCTCCTTGATCTCGGGAGCGACGGGAGTGACGGGAGCGAGGAGAGGCGGGGGAAGGTCATCGCGCGGCTGTCCCGTCCTCCCGCAGCTGCATCAGCGGGCGCCCCGTCACCAGCAGCCAGGCCGGCAGCGACGCGATGCACAGGAGGACGAGGATGCCGGGGGAGACGACCAGGACGGCGGCGACGAACAGGCTCACCCAGCCCTGCCGGGTGATGGCCAGCAGGACCCCCAGCACCCCCGCCGACACGCCCACCGCCGGCTGCACCCCGGGCACCAGGGCGTGCGCGCACAGCCCGAGCGCGGTGCCGACGAACACCGCCGGGAAGATCCGTCCGCCCCGGAAGCCGCAGGACGCGGCGACGAGCAGCGCGGCCAGCTTCACCACCGTCATCGTGGCGAACTCGCCCGCCGACCAGCCGTCGGGATCGCGCGCCAGGACCGCGATCTCGTCGAGCCCCTTGAACAGGGTCAGGTGCCCGCCCAGTGCCGCCAGGGCGCCCAGCACCACGCCACCGGCCGGAAGCATCAGCATCGGGTGCCGCAGCCGCGCGAAGGCCCCGTGGACGTACGGGAAGGCGTACACGGCGCACATGCCGAGCACCGCGCCCACCGAGGCCACCACGAGGGACGCCAGCAGGTCGCCCCAGCCGGGCCGCCCGAACGGCGGCAGCCGGAGATCGAAGCTCGGCTCCGACACCAGGGAGATGGTGAGCGCGCCGGCCCCGGCGGCGGCCAGCGGTGCGAAGAGGCTGTCCCACAGCCGCCCCTTGATCGGCTGCCCGGCCAGCGCCTCGGAGATGACCAGCGCGGCGGCGACCGGCGTGCCGAACAGCGCGCCGATCGTGCCGGCCTCCGCCAGCGCCGCCCAGCTCTGTTCCCGGGTCTGCGGGAAGGTCCTGAGGCCCGCCCAGACCGCCAGCGAGACGTTCACGGCGATGATGGGGTTCTCGGGCCCCAGGCTGGGCCCGCCGGCCAGCATGAGCGCGGTCGCCAGCAGCAGCCCCGGCAGTACCGCGGGCGGCAGCACGGGCGCGTCGAGACCGGTGGTCGCCGGATCGGGACCCGCGTGGCCCGGTACCTTCCACACCACCAGTCCGACCGCGAACCCGGTGGCGACGAGCACCACGAACATCCACAGCACGGAGTACCCGCCGACGCCGAGGGCGTCCGGCAGGTCCTGCCAGAGCACGTCCTGCAGTTCCCCGGCCGCCGTGCTGACCCCCACCAGGACCAGGCTCGTCACCACGCCCACGAACAGCGCG
This sequence comes from Streptomyces sp. NPDC059787, assembly GCF_042732315.1. Classification (NCBI taxonomy): domain Bacteria; kingdom Bacillati; phylum Actinomycetota; class Actinomycetes; order Kitasatosporales; family Streptomycetaceae; genus Streptomyces; species Streptomyces sp. NPDC059787. The sequence goes on along the minus strand of NZ_JBHWHX010000056.1, from coordinate 17,531 downwards.
GGCACGATGGTCGGCAGCAGGGCGCGTGCCGGGGCGGCGGGGGGTTCCTGTTGCGAGCTGTCCTGGGCCACGCGCACACGATAAACGGACAAGTCGGGCAGATCGGTAACCGGCTTGCATCTCACGTGGCGTGAGGACCCAGGCTGGAGCGCGTACCGAGAAGGGAGCGGAAGTGAGCTACTCCGTGGGACAGGTGACCGGATTCGCCGGTGTCACCGTGCGCACCCTGCACCACTACGACGACATCGGCCTGCTCGTCCCGAGCGGGCGCAGCCACGCGGGGCACCGGCGCTACGGCGACGCCGACCTCGACCGGCTGCAGCAGATCCTGTTCTACCGCGAGCTCGGCTTCCCGCTCGACGAGGTCGCCGTCCTGCTCGACGACCCGGACGCGGACCCGCGCGCGCACCTGCGCCGGCAGCACGAACTGCTGACCGCCCGGATCGAGAAGCTGAAGAAGATGGCGGCGGCCGTGGAGCACGCCATGGAGGCACGCAAGATGGGGATCGATCTGACGCCCGAGGAGAGGTTCGAGGTGTTCGGGGACAAGGACCCCGAGCAGTACGCCGAGGAGGCGGAGGAACGCTGGGGCGGCACCGAGGCGTACGCCGAGTCGCAGCGCCGCGCGGCGAGCTACACCAAGGAGGACTGGAAGCGCGTCCAGGCCGAGGTCGACGACTGGCAGGAGCGGTACACCGCCCTGGTGGCCGCCGGAGGGCAGCCGTCCGGCGAGGCGGCCATGGACCTGGCCGAGGAGCACCGGCAGCACGTCGGCAAGTGGTACTTCGAGGTGCCGTACGAGATGCACAGGTGTTTCGCGGAGATGTACGTCTCCGACGAGCGCTTCAAGGCGTACTACGACTCCATGCGGCCCGGTCTCGCCGAGCACCTCAGGGAGGCGATCCTCGCCAACGCCGCGCGGCACACCGCCTGAGCGTCGTGGCCCGGCTCACATCCGGGCCACGACCTGCGGGTTGCTTCCCGCACCACGGCTCACAGCTTTCTCCGGGACGGGTCACAGGGCATCCTGGGTACCCCCTCGGAACCTGGGCCCCGACGGCTGCGTTCATAATTTGGGCAGCCAGCCCAGCCCTTACCCCCCAGCTGCAGGAGCCACATCCCCGTGACCACGCTTGCGCTCGGCCCTGAGTGGCTGAGCCCGGACTACCTGATCGAGACCTTCAGCCTGCCCGGCATCCTGCTGATCGTCTTCGCGGAGTCCGGACTCTTCGCGTTCCTGCCCGGTGACTCCCTGCTGTTCACGGCGGGCCTCTTCGTGGCCGAGGGCACCTACATCAGCCAGCCGCTGTGGCTGGTGTGCACGCTGATCGTGCTGGCCGCCGTCATCGGCGACCAGGTCGGTTACATGATCGGCAAGTTCTTCGGGCCCAAGCTGTTCAGCCGGCCGAACTCCAAGCTCTTCAAACAGGAGAACCTGGAGAAGGCGCACGAGTTCATGGAGAAGTACGGCCCCAAGGCGATCGTCCTGGCCCGCTTCGTGCCGATCGTGCGCACGTTCGCACCCATCGTGGCCGGCGCCGGCCGCATGAAGTACCGCACGTTCCTCACGTACAACCTCATCGGCGGTGTCGCCTGGGGCTGCGGTGTCACCCTCGCGGGCTACTGGCTCGGGCAGATCGAGTTCATCAAGACCAACGTCGAGCCGATCCTCGTCCTGATCGTCCTCGTCTCCGTGGTGCCGATCATCATCGAGTACCTGCGCGAGCGCGGAAAGAAGAAGCGCGCCGCCGCCGAAACCCCGGCCACCGCCCCGCAGCACCCCCAGCACCCGGTCATGGACGACGCCACGACCCAGCTGCGCCGCATCACCCCGCCCACCCCGCAGCAGCCCCGGCAGCAGCACTACGGCGACCAGGGGTACCCCCAGCAGCCGTACGGCGACCAGGGCTACCCGCAGCAGCAGCCCCAGCAGCCGTACGGCAACGACCAGTACTACGACCAGAACCAGCAGCAGCCGTACAACCGGGGCTACTGAAGCGCCCCAAAGGGGCGCGGGGCCGTGTCGATATGCGGCTCCGCCGCGTGGGCGCGACAAGCCCCACCGGCCCGCGGCCGCCGATGCTCACCGGCTTCCGAGCCGGACGGCGCCGAGACCAAAAGGGCGCCCGCGCTAGAACCCCCGCGTCCGCTTCGCCGCCCGGCGCTTCTCCGCGGACCCGATCCGCAGGAAGATCCGCGAGATCTCCGACCCGAGGTTCACCCCGATCGCGATGGCCATGGCCAGTGCCACGGCCTTCGTGAGGGACGTCAGCCCCGAGTCGACCTCGTTCTGGGCGATTCCCAGCAGACCGAAGTACGTAGCGGAACCGGGCAGCAGCGGCCCGATCGCCGCCGTGGTGTACGGCAGCGCGGACGCGAACCGGTACCGGGCCAGCAACTGTCCGAACAGGCCCACGAGGCCCGCCGCCGCGGTCGTGGAGACCACCGGCGAGATGTCGCCGGTGTAGCGCATCGCGCCGTACACCACCCAGGCGACCCCGCCGTTCAGGGTCGCCATCAGCACGGTGGACCGTTCCTGCTGGAGCAGCACCGCGAAGGCCAGTGACAGCAGCATCGACGCGGCGATCTGCCACAGCGGGTCGTCGGAGACGCCGAGCGCCGCGTCCGGGTTCAGCCTGGCGCCCAGCTGCACGCCGAAGTACAGCACCGTCAGCACCCCGGCCACGATGCCCACGAAGAAGTACAGGACCTCCAGCAGGCGCGCGGACGCCGTGATGTAGAAGCCGGTCAGGCCGTCCTGCACGCCGGCCACCAGCGCCCGCCCGGGCAGCAGCGCGAACAGCCCACCGGTGATCACCGCGGACGCCTTCACGTCCGCGTGCGCCAGCGTCAGCGCCACCCCGATCGCGGCCGGCGGCATCGCGGCCACCGTGAACTGGTAGAACTCCGGCAGCCCGCGCCCCGCGCACAGCCAGGCCAGCCGGTCGCCGAGCATCGCGCCGACCGCGGCCGACACGAACACCAGGAAGCCACCGCCGACGAGCACCGACGCCGCTCCCGCGAGCAGTCCGCTCGCCGCGGTCAGCGCCCAGCCGGGGTACGGGTGCCGGTTGCGGCGGATCTCCGCCAGCCGGCGGTAGGCCTCCTCCAGGGAGACGTGCGTCTCGTCGTCGCTGAGGTCGTCCACCAGCTGGTAGACGGCCGCCAGCCGGGTGTAGTCGGGACTGCGGCGCCGCACCGTGCGCGACGCGGTCACCGGGTCGTCGACCAGGGACGGCTGGTGGGAGATCGACAGCAGGGTGAACGTGACGTTGGGCTCGCAGCGGTCCAGACCGTAGGAGCGGCACACGGCGAACATCGCCGCCTCCACGTCCTCGGCGCCCTCGCCGCCCGCCAGCAGCAGCTCGCCGATGCGCAGGGTCAGGTCGAGCACGCGCGGCACGGCCGGACCGGCCTCGTCGTGCCGCTGCACCGGCTCCGGAGCCGGCCGCTCGGTCACCGGCATGCGCAGCATGGTGCGCATCCGGTCCTGCCACGGCACGTCCTTGGCCAGGCTGACCAGCGGGATCCCGCTCGCCGGGGTGAACGCCGCCGACTGCTTCGCGCTGTAGGTGCTCGGCGTGCTGAACGCCGACCCCTCCGTCCCGTCCGAGGGCGGCGGGGCCACGTCCAGACCCTCCGGGAGGGCGAACTCGGAGGTCGTCTCGGACTCCGTACCGGTCCTCGGGACGGCCAGCCCCTCGGGGACGGCGAACTCGGACGTCGTCGACGACTCCGGCTCGGCCGGCGCCACGACACCGGTGGGAGGCGCGAACACGCTCCTCGCCTCGTCCGACTGCGGCTTGCGGCCCTCCGCGTCCGTCACCTGCTCCGCTCTCCCTTTACGACACCGTCCGTGAGACCGTCCGTAAGCCTGCCCCGTACAGCCTCAGTATGCGCACGCACGGCAAAACGGGCCGCACGCGCGCGTGCGGCCCGTTTCTGCGTCGCGCAGCGGGAGGGCTCAGTGGCCGCCCGTCTCCTTGAAACGCTTGTAGGACCGCTCGATCTCCGCCTCGGCGTCCACCCGGCCGACCCAGTTGGCGCCCTCGACCGACTTGCCCGGCTCCAGGTCCTTGTAGACCTCGAAGAAGTGCTGGATCTCCAGGCGGTCGAACTCGGACACGTGGTGGATGTCCCGCAGGTGCTCCACGCGCGGGTCCGTCGACGGGACGCAGAGCAGCTTGTCGTCGCCGCCGGCCTCGTCCGTCATCCGGAACATGCCGATCGCGCGGCAGCGGATCAGGCAGCCCGGGAACGTCGGCTCGTCCAGGATGACCAGCGCGTCCAGCGGGTCGCCGTCCTCGCCGAGGGTGTTCTCGACGAAGCCGTAGTCGGTCGGGTAGGCGGTCGAGGTGAAGAGCCGACGGTCCAGGCGGATCCGACCCGTCTCGTGGTCCACCTCGTACTTGTTCCGCGAACCCTTCGGGATCTCGATCGTGACGTCGAACTCCACCGGACGCTCCTCCATGATCAGCACGTAGTTCTGGTGATTAAGTGTCCCTCACGCAGGTGTGTGATCGCGAAAGGGGCTGGTGGTCGTGCCAGAGCTGAGGCCTTGGCGGGCCGCGGGACCGCACGTCGTGCGGATCGCGGACGCCGTACGACCTCGTCTCGCCCGGGCCGCGGAGACCGTACGACCGCGTCTGGCGCGCGTCACCGCGGCCGTCGGGCCACGGTTCGCGCGGCCGGGCCGGCCGGGATCACCGCAGGTCCCGCGAGTCGCGCGGCCGAAGACCTGGCAGTTCACCGCGACCGCCGCCACCGCCGGTCTGGCGCTGGCCGCGGGTGTGGTGACCGCCGCCGGTCCCTGGGACTCCTCGGGTCAGCGTACGGCCGAGCGGGACCGGGCCGTGGCCCTGGAAGCCGCGCGTGGCACAGATCACGGCGGCACCCGCGCCCACGCCGGTACGCCGCCCCGCGGACCCCAGGCCGCCCCGCCGGCCGTCTCCGTGCTCACCGGCCTCGGTGGCACCGCCACCACCGTGAAGTCGGCGCCCGGCGGCAAGGCCCTCGGCGCCGTCCTCGACCCGCTGCTGAGGAACCCGGCGCTCGGCCGCCACTCCGCCGCCGTGGTCGACGTGGCCACCGGCGAACGGCTCTACGGCACCGGCTCCGGGGACGCGCTCATCCCCGCCTCGACCACCAAGATCGCCACCGCCGTCGCCGCGCTCTCCGCGATGGGCGCCGACCACCGCCTCACCACCCGCGCGGTGTACGAACCCGACACCGGGGAGGTCGTCCTGGTCGGCGGCGGCGACCCCACGCTCACCGCCCGCAAGGACGCCGGCGGTCTCGCGAGCCTGCGCGACCTCGCGGAGCGGACCGCCGCCGCCCTGGCCAAGCGCGGGGTGCGCGAGGTGACGCTGTCGTACGACACGACCCTCTACAAGGGCACCACGATCCACCCGATCGGGGTCAACCCGAACCTCGCGGCCGTCACCCCCCTGATGGTCGACGAGGCCCGCACCGACGGCTCCACCAACGGACCGGCCCCGCGGGTCGCGGACCCGGCGGCCGACGCCGCGCGGAAGTTCGGCGACCTGCTGAAGGAGCGAGGTGTCAAAGCCACCCCTCCCGGCCTGTCGAAGGCGACCACCCGCGCCTCCACGCTCGCCACGGTCTCCTCGCCCCCGCTGGCCGCCCTCGTCGAGCGGATGCTGACCAACAGCGACAACGACCTCGCCGAGGCCCTCGCCCGCCACACCGCCCTGGCCACCGGCGAGAGCGCCGACTTCGCGGGCGCCGGCGCGGCGGTCACCGCCCGTCTGAAGCACCTCGGTCTGTCCTCGAAGGGCGCGGACGTCAAGGACGGCAGCGGCCTCGACCGGCGCGACAAACTCACCGCCGACCTCCTCACCGCCCTGCTCGTCAAGGCCGGCGACCCGGCCCACCCCGAGCTGCGGCCCGCCCTCACCGGCCTGCCCGTCGCCGGCTTCACCGGCACCCTCGCCGGCCGCTACACCGACGGTGCGGCCGGCGTCGTACGCGCCAAGACCGGCACGCTCACCGGCGTGAACACACTGGCGGGCACGGTCGTCGACAAGGACGGCCGCCTCCTGGCCTTCGCCTTCCTGGCGAACGACACCACCGCCCTCACGGCAGCCCAGTCCGCCCTGGACGAGGCAGCCACGGCCCTGTCGTCCTGCGGCTGCCGCTGACCCCGGAGGGGCGCGGGGCCGTACCGACACGCGGCTCCGCCGCGTGGGCGCGAAGGGGTCTGGGCCTGAAGGGGCGCGGGGAACCGCGCGAACGGGGGTCTGGGGGCAGAGCCCCCGGGGACGGGACGGGACGGGGCGGGGCGGGGCGGCGGGGGCGGGAAACCGAAGCACGGCACCCCCCCGCGCCCAGCGGCCACCGAGCCCGGCCGCCAAGCCCTCGCGCCGGGCCACCGAGCCCCCGGAACCGGCGCCCCGCCGGCCCCCCGGTCCACCTCGGTCACCTCGCCGTCCTGCCCGAAACCGGGCCACTCACGTACCGTTGACGCATGACGAGCATCGGTGGTGCTGCCTCTTCCGGGATGGTCGACTGGAATCTCGCGGTCGCGACCGCGACCCGCCTCATGCGGCCGGGCCCCGACGTGAGCCGCGACGAGGCCAGGGCCGTCGTCGCGGAACTGCGCCGGCACGCGAAAGCCTCGGAGGAACACGTCCGGGGCTTCACTCGTCTGGGCACCGAGGAGACCCACGACACCCCCGTCCTCGTCGTCGACCGCCCCGGCTGGGTCCGGGCCAACGTCGCAGGCTTCCGCGAACTGCTCAAACCACTCCTCGACAAGATGCAGGAACGGCGCGGCACCAGCCCCGGCAACGCGGTCCTCGGTGTCGTCGGCGGCAAGGTCACCGGCGTGGAGCTGGGCATGCTGCTGTCCTTCCTCGCCTCCCGCGTCCTCGGCCAGTACGAGACCTTCGCCCCCGCCACCCGCGACCTCCCGGCCGGTGCGAACGGCGCCGGCCGGCTGCTGCTCGTCGCCCCCAACATCGTCCACGTCGAACGCGAACTCGACGTCGAACCCCACGACTTCCGCCTGTGGGTGACCCTCCACGAGGAGACCCACCGCACCCAGTTCACCGCCGTGCCCTGGCTGCGCGACCACCTGGAGGGCGAGATCCAGTCGTTCCTGGGGGAGACCGACGTCGACCCCATGACCGTCCTGGAACGCGTCCGTGAGGCCGCCCAGTCGCTCGCCGGAGGGCGTCCCGAGGGCGAGGAGGGCGACGAGGGCGACGAGGGGCGTTCCCTCGTCGAACTCGTGCAGACCCCCGCCCAGCGTGAGATCCTCGGCCGGCTCACCGCCGTGATGTCCCTGCTGGAGGGCCACGCCGACTTCGTGATGGACGGTGTCGGCCCCGAGGTCGTGCCGAGCGTCGCCGAGATCCGCGAGAAGTTCCAGCAGCGCCGCGCCAAGGGCGCCTCCCGCCTGGACATGGCCCTGCGCAAGCTGCTCGGCCTGGACGCCAAGCTCCGCCAGTACCGCGACGGCGAACGCTTCGTGCGCGCCGTCGTCGAGGAGGTCGGCATGGACGGCTTCAACCGGGTGTGGACCTCGCCCAACACGCTCCCCACCAAGGCGGAGATCGCCAAACCGGCGGACTGGATCACACGGGTGCACCGCAAACCGGAAGCCTGAGCACCGCGCACCGTCATGCGCCGCACACGGCCGACGGCAGACGAACGCCCCTTCAATCACCCGTCCGAGGGACCGTGAGCCTTGAGTAGGCGTGCAATGCTCGGGGAACGGCCCGGTTCTGTCACCATCTACACACTCTGAGTGACCGAACCTCGGGCTCACCCCCCGACAACTTCATGAAGGGAACCGGACATGGGTCCCCATCCTGCGGTCGCGGCGATACGCCTGGCGGTCCGCCGCGTCCTGACCGACATCCTCGACGACCACGGCCGAGCCCCCGGCCGCGCACCGCACGAGCAGCCGCCCTCCCCGCTCGTGCTCGTGGCCTGCTCCGGCGGCGCCGACTCCATGGCGCTCGCCTCCGCCCTCGCCTTCGAAGCCCCCCGTCTCGGCGTCCGCGCCGGCGGCGTCACCGTCGACCACGGCCTCCAGGCCGGCTCCGACCTGCGCGCCGCCGAAGTCGCCTCGCGCCTGCGCGAACTCGGCCTCGACCCCGTCGAGTCCACCGCTGTCACCGTCGGCCGGGGCGGCGGCCCGGAGGCCGCCGCCCGGGACGCCCGTTACGCCGCCCTGGACGCCGCCGCCGAACGGCACGGCGCCACCGCCGTCCTGCTCGGCCACACCCGCGACGACCAGGCCGAGACCGTCCTGCTCGGCCTCGCCCGCGGCTCCGGCATCCGCTCCCTGTCCGGAATGGCCGCGGTCTCGGGGGCCGACGGCCGTTACCGGCGCCCCTTCCTCCAGCTCGACCGGCAGACCGCCCGCAAGGCCTGCATGGTCCAGTCCCTGCCCGTCTGGGACGACCCGCACAACGCCGACCCCGCCTACACCCGCTCCCGGCTCCGCCACGAGGGCCTGCCCGCCCTGGAGAAGGCCCTCGGCAAGGGCGTCGTCGAGGCCCTCGCCCGTACGGCCCAGCTCTCCCGGGACGACGCGGACGCCCTCGACGCCTGGGCCGGCCGGGCCGAGGCCGGCGTCCGCGACGCCGACGGCCGCCTGGAGTGCGCCGCACTGCACGACCTGCCGCCCGCCGTACGCCGCCGTGTGCTGCGCCGCGCCGCCATCGAGGCCGGCGCGCCGGCCGGTTCGCTGTTCGCCCGCCACATCGAGGAAGTCGACCGGCTGATCACCGGCTGGCGCGGTCAGGGGGCCATCAATCTCCCCGGCCGGGTCGTGGCCCGCCGGCAGGGTGGCAGACTGGTGATTCGGCAGGGCTGAATCCGGACCCCACCGACCCGTACGAGTCGCGGGACGGACCGGACCGGCCGGTGGGACGACCGAAAGTGATGCGGGTGGACGCGAAAGACATGGGTGCCGACCTCGAGAAGGTACTCATCACCAAGGAAGAGATCGACGCCAAGCTGGCGGAGCTGGCCGCGAAGATCGACGCGGAGTACGCGGGCAAGGACCTGCTGATCGTCGGCGTGCTCAAGGGCGCGGTGATGGTGATGGCCGACCTCGCTCGGGCGCTGTCCACCCCCGTCACGATGGACTGGATGGCCGTGTCCTCGTACGGGGCGGGCACCCAGTCCTCCGGTGTGGTGCGGATCCTCAAGGACCTCGACACCGACATCAAGGGCCGGCACGTCCTGATCGTCGAGGACATCATCGACTCCGGACTGACCCTGTCCTGGCTGATCTCCAACCTCGGCTCGCGCGAGCCCGCCTCCCTCAAGGTGTGCACGCTGCTGCGCAAGCCCGATGCCGCCAAGGTCGCCATCGACGTGGAATGGGTCGGCTTCGACATTCCCAACGAGTTCGTCGTCGGCTACGGCCTCGACTACGCCGAGAAGTACCGCAACCTCCCGTTCGTCGGTACGCTCGCGCCTCACGTCTACGGCGGCTGAACCCCGGGGCCGGGCCCGCCGTACGTGATCGGGAACCCCGGCGGGCTCCGCGGCGTTGGAGCATGCGTGGACGCGATTGCCGGCTGTCCCCCGCAGCTTCGGGGGACAAAGCTGGGGTACCGTCCGAAGAACAGCCTTTATCAAACTCACTATGGCAGGAGGGACGGGGCGGCACCGCTCCGTATGGATGGACGTGAAGCGATACTTCCGTGGGCCGGTCATGTGGATCGTGCTGGCCGTCCTCGCCGTGGTCGTGTTGATGCAGGTCGTCGGCTCGTCCGGCGGCTACAAGACGGTGGACACCGGCGAGGTCGTCCAGGCGATCAATGAGAACAAGGTCGAGTCGGCCAAGCTGACCACCGGCGACGAGCAGATCATCAAGGTCCAGCTCAAGGACGGCGTCGAGGTCAAGGACAGCTCGAAGATCCAGGCGAGCTACATCGGCGACCAGGGCGTCACCATCGCCAGCACGCTGCAGGACAAGTTCCAGAACAAGCAGATCCCGGACGGCTACACGGTCTCGCCGTCCAAGCAGAACGCGTTCGTGAGCATTCTGCTGTCCCTGCTGCCCTTCGTCCTCATCGTGGTCGTCTTCCTGTTCCTGATGAATCAGATGCAGGGCGGCGGCTCCCGCGTGATGAACTTCGGCAAGTCCAAGGCGAAGCTCATCACCAAGGACACCCCGAAGACGACGTTCTCCGACGTCGCGGGATCGGACGAGGCGGTGGAGGAGCTCCACGAGATCAAGGAGTTCCTGCAGGAGCCGGCGAAGTTCCAGGCCGTCGGGGCGAAGATCCCCAAGGGCGTCCTGCTCTACGGCCCGCCCGGTACCGGTAAGACCCTGCTCGCGCGTGCCGTCGCGGGCGAGGCCGGTGTGCCGTTCTACTCGATCTCCGGTTCCGACTTCGTCGAGATGTTCGTCGGTGTCGGTGCCTCCCGGGTCCGTGACCTGTTCGAGCAGGCCAAGGCCAACGCCCCCGCGATCGTCTTCGTCGACGAGATCGACGCGGTCGGCCGCCACCGCGGCGCCGGCCTCGGCGGTGGTCACGACGAGCGTGAGCAGACCCTGAACCAGCTCCTCGTCGAGATGGACGGCTTCGACGTCAAGGGCGGCGTGATCCTCATCGCCGCGACGAACCGGCCCGACATCCTCGACCCGGCGCTGCTGCGTCCCGGCCGCTTCGACCGCCAGATCGCGGTCGACCGCCCGGACATGCAGGGCCGCCTCGAGATCCTCAAGGTGCACCAGAAGGGCAAGCCGGTCGCCCCGGACGTCGACCTGTCGGCCGTCGCCCGCCGCACCCCCGGCATGACCGGTGCCGACCTGGCCAACGTGCTGAACGAGGCCGCGCTGCTGACCGCGCGCAGCGATCAGAAGCTGATCGACAACAAGATGCTGGACGAGGCGATCGACCGTGTGGTCGCGGGCCCGCAGAAGCGGACCCGGATCATGTCGGACAAGGAGAAGAAGATCACCGCGTACCACGAGGGCGGACACGCCCTGGTGGCGGCGGCCTCCCCGAACTCCGACCCCGTCCACAAGATCACGATCCTCTCCCGGGGCCGTGCCCTCGGCTACACGATGGTGCTCCCGGACGAGGACAAGTACTCGACCACGCGCAACGAGATGCTGGACCAGCTCGCCTACATGCTGGGCGGCCGTGCGGCCGAGGAGCTCGTCTTCCACGACCCGACCACCGGTGCCGCCAACGACATCGAGAAGGCCACCGGTGTGGCCCGTGCGATGGTCACGCAGTACGGCATGACCGAGCGGCTCGGCGCCATCAAGTTCGGCGGCGACAACTCCGAGCCGTTCCTCGGGCGTGAGATGGCTCACCAGCGCGACTACTCGGAAGAGGTCGCCGCGCTGGTCGACGAAGAGGTCAAGAAGCTCATCGAGACCGCGCACAACGAGGCGTGGGAGATCCTCGTCGAGAACCGTGACGTCCTCGACAACCTGGTCCTGGCCCTCCTGGAGCGGGAGACGCTGGGCAAGGAGGAGATCGCCGAGATCTTCGCGCCGATCGTCAAGCGCCCGCCCAGGCCCGCCTGGACCGGCTCCTCCCGCCGTACGCCGTCCACCCGCCCGCCGGTCCTCTCCCCCAAGGAGCTGGCACTGACGAACGGGGCGAACGGCGCGACGCCGGCCATCACCACCGCCAAGAGCACCGCGGCGGACCCCGCCCCGGCGCCGGAGCGGACCCCGGAGGAACGCCCCGAGAGCTGATCCCGAGGCTCCCGGTGGCCCCACCGGGCCCGGAATGGATGCCGCGCCCCCCAGGTTCTAGCCTGGGGGGCGCGGCATTTTGCGTACCCGCAGTTGAGACGCGTGCCCTCACGCGTGAAGGCACAGGAACGAGGCACCCACATGACCGACCCCGTGACGCTGGACGGCATGGCCACCATCGGCGAGTTCGACGAGAAGCGGGCCCGGAACGCCGTACGTGAGCTTCTGATCGCCGTCGGCGAGGACCCCGACCGGGAGGGGCTGCTGGAGACACCGGCGCGGGTGGCGCGGGCGTACCGGGAGATATTCGCGGGGCTGTGGCAGAAGCCCGAGGACGTGCTGACGACGACGTTCGACCTCGGTCACGACGAGATGGTGCTGGTCAAGGACATCGAGGTGTACTCGACCTGTGAGCACCATCTGGTGCCGTTCCGGGGCGTGGCGCACGTCGGGTACATCCCGGCCACCAGCGGGAAGATCACGGGACTGTCCAAGCTGGCCCGGCTGGTGGACGTCTACGCCCGCCGCCCGCAGGTGCAGGAACGGCTCACCACGCAGATCGCGGACTCCCTGATGGACATCCTGGAGCCGCGCGGGGTGATCGTGGTCGTGGAGTGCGAGCACATGTGCATGTCGATGCGGGGCATCCGCAAGCCCGGTGCGAAGACCCTCACCTCGGCCGTACGCGGTCAGTTGCGGGACGCAACGACGCGCAACGAGGCGATGAGCCTGATCATGGCGCGCTGACGCACCGCGCGCCGACACGGGCGCGCTTGAGGCCCTGGGCCGATGTGGGTGCGGGTGGGTCTGAGGCTCAGGGCTGACGCAGGTGGGACGAGGCTCCGCGTCGGTGCGGGTGTGTCTGTGGCCCCGGGCCGACGCGGGTGCGCCTCATGCCACCGGTGCCGTGCCCGGACCGTTGGTGTCGTCGTCCTCCGGGAGCTTGCAGACGCGCTCCAGGAAGATGGCCGCCGCTATGACGCCGATGCCCGCCAGGACCGAGAAGCCGGCGTAGATGGCCTGGTCACGGCGGGCGGGGACGTCCAGGGACTCCAGCAGGAAGACGCCCGTGCCGCCGTACATGCCGGCGACGAGCGCGGCCACCAGGGCGCTGGCCTGCCCGAACACGACCGCGCGGGCGGCCATCAGGGGGTCGACGCCCTTGGCGTCGGCCTGCCGCTCGCGCTGGGCCTTGAGGCGGGCGCGGATGGACAGCGCGGTGGCCGCGAGGACCACCGCGATCAGGGCGAGGACGATGGGCGCGGCCACGGGCACGCTCGGAAGGGTGCCCAAGGAGTTCCAGAGGCGGGCGCCGGCCCAGGACAGGATCCCGGCCACGACGAAGACGCCTGCCAGCACCCTGATGCGCAGCTCTTTCACGGTGTCCCTTCGCGTTCCCCCGGACGGTGCCCCGGAATGTGGTCGTGTCGACCTTAACGGCTACTCGGGCAGCCGGAGTTCCAGGTCCGCGCGGGGTGTGACGCCCTCACGGGTGACCGCGCCGAGGAGATCGGCGACCGGCCCGCGGCCGGGCAGTTCCGCCTCGGGGTCGACGTCGTGCCAGGGGGCGAGCACGAAGGCGCGCTCGTGGGCGCGCGGGTGCGGGAGAGTGAGCTGCGGGTCGTCGGAGTGGAGATCCGCGTACGAGACGATGTCCACGTCCAGGGTGCGCGGGCCCCAGCGCTCGTCCCGGACCCGGTGGAAGGCCTCCTCGACCGCGTGCGCCCGCTCCAGCAGGGAGGACGGGGGCAGGGTGGTCTTCAGCACCGCGACCGCGTTGAAGTACGAGGGCTGGCTGCCGGGCTCGACGCCCCACGGCTCCGTCTCGTACACGGGGGAGACGGCCTTGACCCGGATGCCCGGGGTGTCCTCCAGGGCGTCGACGGCCCCCTGGAGGGTCTCCAGGCGGTTGCCGAGGTTGGCACCGAGGGAGACCACGGCCCGTTTCGGATTGTGCAGGGTGGTGTCGGCGGCGTCGACCCGCTCGACCACGGAGGCGGGGACGGGCTGGACGGTCGGGTCGGTCTGGCCCTGGGTGGACGGCCTGGTCATACGCGGCTCCGGGTGATGGTGACGGTCACGTCGTCGAAGGGCACGGTGATCGGCGCGTCCGGCTTGTGGACGCACACCTCGACCTCCTGCACCACGTCGTGCTTCAGACAGACCTGGGCGATGTGCTCGGCGAGCGTCTCGATGAGGTTGAGCGGCTCGCCCTGGACGACCGCCACGACCTCCTCGGCCACGATGCCGTAGTGCACGGTCTTCGTCAGGTCGTCGTCGGCCGCGGCCGGCCGGGTGTCCAGGCCGAGGACGAGGTCCACGATGAAGGTCTGGCCATCCTCGCGTTCCTTGGGGAATACACCGTGGTGCCCGCGGGCCTTCAGGCCGCGCAGCGCGACACGATCCACGCGAATCACTCCTGCAGTCGTCGGTCCGGCCGGTCGGTGCCTGTGCGGACGGCACACCGGCCTGCATTCGAATCTACCCGCGGGCACCGACAGCACCGGTGGCCCGGGGGTGCGGGGGCGGGCCGGTGGCCGGGGATCTCACCGTCCGTTTCCCCTGGGGAGGCCGGGGGCCCACAGGGCGGTGGCCGCCCCTGCCCGCCCCGTCGTGATTCCCACCACTTCCGGTGAGGGGTGGAGAGGCCATGAGGTCCGTCTACCCCTTCAGGCCGGGGTGTCGTCGTCCTCGCCGTCCTCTTCCTCGGCGAGGACCGGGGAGGCGTGGTGGGACCAGAGCTTCCAGCCGGACGGAGTGCGCCGGAACACGTTGGTGGCCACGACGAGCTGGCCGACCAGGGGGCCGAGCTCCTCACCGGCCTCGGGGGCGGGGCCGCCGCTGAGGATGTTCTCGGTGCACGTCACCAGGGCGGTGTCGCCGGTGACGGAGACATGCGTGTCGGTGAGGAAGAACTGGATGTAGTCGGTGTTCGCCATGATCAGGGCGTACGACCTGAGCACCTCGCCGCGTCCGGTGAGCACGGGCCAGCCGGGGTGCACGCAGGAGACCACGCCGGTGTCCGCGGGGTCGTGGTACGACTCGTCGACGCCGAGGTCGCCGGGGGTCAGCCAGAGCGACGCGACCTCTTCGAAGTCGCCCCTTTCGAGCGCCTCGTAGAAGGCGGTGTTGGCGGCCTCGACGTGCTCGACATCGGTGTGGGGTGCGCTCACCGGGCTCCTTCTGCGCCGTGCGCGCCGGGTTCGGGGGGTGTGGTGCGCGCCTGCGCCACGGCGCGGGTGACCCGTACGGCGTCCGCGGTGGCGCGTACCTCGTGCACGCGGACCGCCCAGGCGCCGGCCTGTGCGGCGAGGGCGGAGACGGCGGCGGTGGCCGCGTCGCGCTCCCGCGCGGGCGGGGCCGCGCCGTCCGGACCGGCCAGGACACGGCCGAGGAACCGCTTGCGGGAGGCGGCGACGAGCACCGGGTGGCCGAGGGCCAGGACGTGGTCGAGGCGGGCGAGCAGGGCCAGGTCGTGGTCGGCGCCCTTGGAGAAGCCGAGGCCGGGGTCGACGATCACACGGTCGGCGGCGATCCCGCCTTCCAGGACGGCCTCCACGCGCGCGCGCAGTTCCTCGGCGACCTCCGTGACCACGTCGGCGTACACGCCCTCGATGTTGCCGCCCTCCAGGAAGCCGCGCCAGTGCATGACGACGAAGGGGGCGCCGGCGGCGGCGACGACGGGGATCATGGCCGGATCGGCGAGTCCGCCGCTGACGTCGTTGACCAGGGCGGCACCGGCCGCGAGGGACTGTTCGGCGACGGAGGCGCGCATGGTGTCGACGGAGATGGTGACGCCCTCGGCGGCGAGGCCGCGGACCACGGGGATGACGCGCCTGAGCTCCTCGGCCTCGTCGACGCGGGTGGCGCCGGGCCGGGTGGACTCGCCGCCGACGTCGACCAGGTCGGCGCCCTGGGCGACCAGGTCGAGGCCGTGCTTGACGGCGGTCGTCGTGTCGAACCAGCGGCCGCCGTCGGAGAAGGAGTCGGGGGTGACGTTCACGACTCCCATGACCGCGCAGCGGTCCCAGTGAGGAAGGCCCGCGACCTGGCGGCGTCCGCTGTGGTTGCTCATATGTTCAGCGTAGGCCCGTAAGGGGCCGGGGTACGCCTCGGGCCGGGCGGGACGTCCGGGAGCCTGCGGGGTGCCGTGGAGGCCGTTCGGCGCATTGGCGCAGCGGCGACGGGGTGCGGACGGCTGCCCGGCAGGGCGGCCGGGATACGCGGAGTTCGCCGGGCGGAGTTCGGCGGGTGGTTCACGGGGCAATAAACGATCTTGATAATTGGGCAATACGTCTATTCACGTGTGATGCGCGTTCCCTGATGCCCTGTGAAATCCTCGGCGTGGCTTTGTTTTTACGGGGCGGGGCACCATCATTCGCCTACGCGCGGTAAGTTTCTGGCCATGCCACGTGGACGTCACCGTCATTCCCCGCCTCTGCACAGGATGCTGCCCCCGTCGGCGATCGCAGGCGTGTCCGTCGTCTGCGCCCTGGGGCCCTGGGTGTTCACGCAACCGATGGTGCTTCGTGTCCTGGCCGCGACCGCCGCGGTCACGGCGATCGCGGGCGCCGTCGTCATGCGGCACTGGGACGCCCAGGCGGGCAAACGCGTCGCCGATCTCACGCGCGCGCGTGCGAGCGACGAATGGCGTTTCGAGGAGCGGGTCGCCGAACTGGAGTCCGACCTCGAGGAGTCGCGCGAGCTGCGGGCGAAACTGGAGCAGCGGTTGCGCGCCAAGCGCGCGGAACTCGCCGGGCTGCGCAACGAGCACGCGGCTCTGCTGCGGCGGTACGCCGCGTCGGAGGTCGACCGGGCGAGCGTCCTGGAGGAACGCCGGGTGCTCGAGATAGAGGCCTCTGTTCCGGTCCGCGCGCTGCCGGCGGGACCGTCGGCGGCGCCCGAGGACGCGGAGGTGCCGGAGCAGGCGAAGTCAGGGGCGGCGGAGCGGGACGAGGCCGTCGCCGAGGAGACGCCGACGGCTCCGTCCGTCTTCTCGCCGGAGGGGGCGAAGCTGTTCCTGCGCGCCGACGCGGCACTGGCGCGGCTCGCCGCCGACGCGGACGCCGTAGAGGACGGCGTCGACACGGACGTACGGGCCGACGTGGCGTCCGGGCAGGCCGACGACGACGCCCGGACCGGTGACATGCCGAAGGGCGACGGCTCCCCGAAGGGCGACGGCTCCCCGAAGGGCGACGACGCCTCCGAGGGCCCCGAGGACGACGGACCCGAGCCCACGAAGCGGTCCGAGCGGGAACAGGCGCAGGAGGACGAGGCCGAGGTCGAGGCCGAAGGGCAGACCGAGGCGGTCGACGGGCACGAGCGTACGACCGCCGACTCCCCCGCGCCGGCCGCTCCTCCGGCCCAGTCCGTGCGGCAGCCCTCCGGGCACTTCACCGTGCCGACGGCGGTGGCGGTCGTACCGCCGACCGCACCGGTACGGCGGCCGGTGTCCGAGGGTGGCTTCGACTTCTTCGGGACGAAGAAGGACACGGACGGCGCCACCCTGGACACCGTGCAGAACGAGGACCTCGCCGACGTCGTCGGCCAGGAGGCGCTCGCGCTGCACAAGGCGGAGGCCGAGGCGCGGTTCAAGCCCGCCGACGAGGAGGCACACGGCGTCGGCCAGGTCATCGACCTGACGGCACACGACGAGACGGAACACATCGACGTCGAGGGCCTGCGCAGCGCGGTCTCCTGACCCGGTGCACCGGAACGCCGAACGGGCCCCGCGCGGTGTGCGCGGGGCCCCGTCCAGGGTCGTATAAACAAAAACGAACCCACCAGTCCATAAGTCAACACGGTTTGCGGGGTCAGGATGAATAGA
>NZ_JBHWHX010000055.1:0-43298 GCF_042732315.1 Streptomyces sp. NPDC059787 | reverse complement strand
ACGCCGGAGGGGCTGGAAATCAGCCCCTCCGGCGTTTGAGGAGCAGGGGTCCGGGGACAGCGTCCCCGGGACGGGTAAGGGCGGCGGGGGCGGAAAAAACCGTCGTCCCGGGTCAGCGGCGGTAGAAGATGCGGTCGGCGTACTCGTCGAAGATGCGGGCGTTCCACTCGTGGCCGCCGTCCACGTTGCCGGAGCGCAGGAGCGGGGGCTCGATGCCGCGGTCGGCGAGAACCGCCGCCGCCGTGGCCATGACGGACTGCAGAAGCGCCGTGGTGACCACCGTGGACGCGGGAGCGAAGGGCGCGGGCACGTTGTCGAGGGTGAGCTCCGCGTCACCGACCGCGATCCGGGAGTCCAGTACGAGATCGCAGTGGTCCTTCAGGAACGTCCCGGAGGAGTGCCGGGACGTCGTCTGCGCCGCGTACGCCACCGACGTCACGCCGATCACCCGCACGCCCCGTTCCCGGGCCTTCATGGCCATCTCCACGGGCAGCGCGTTGCGCCCGGACAGCGAGACGATGATCAGCGCGTCGTCCGCGCGGAGCGGCGAGGAGTCGAGCACGACGCCCGCGAGCCCGTCGACCCGCTCCAGGGCGGAGCCCAGCGTGGCCGGCATCACGTCGACGCCGACGGCCCCCGGCACGGCGAGCAGGTTCATCAGGGCGAGTCCGCCGGCCCGGTAGACGAGGTCCTGCGCGACCAGCGAGGAGTGCCCGGCGCCGAAGGCGAAGAGCCGACCGCCGCCCGCGACCGTGTCGGCGAGCAGCGTGCCCGCCGCCGTGACGGACTCGGCCTCCTCGTCGCGGATCCGCTGCAGCAGGTCGATCGCGGAGTCGAGGAACCGATCGGCCGGCGTGCGGTCGCTCATGCGGCATCCCTTCGGGCACTTCGGGCAGGAGTGTCGCGGATCACCGTGCGGTCTGGACCAGTGCCGTGTCAATACGGCGCCCGACGGCGGGGTTTCCCCTCCGCGCGGTCCTTCGTTTCCACTGCGCGGCCCGGTTGTCGGTCCTATGCGTCAGAATTGGTTCCTGGGCCAGCGCACGCGCCGGTGAGCCGTCCAGCCTCCGGCAGAGCCATCCGCAGATCTCATCGAGGGGCATATATGTCCGGACTGATCGACACCACGGAGATGTATCTCCGCACCATCCTCGAGCTGGAGGAGGAAGGTGTGGTCCCCATGCGCGCCCGGATCGCCGAGCGGCTCGACCAGAGCGGGCCGACGGTCAGCCAGACGGTGGCGCGGATGGAGCGCGACGGCCTGGTGTCCGTCGCCCCCGACCGGCACCTGGAGCTCACCGACGAGGGCCGCCGGCTGGCCACGCGAGTGATGCGCAAGCACCGCCTCGCCGAGTGTCTCCTGGTCGACGTGATCGGCCTGGAGTGGGAGCAGGTCCACGCCGAGGCCTGTCGCTGGGAGCACGTGATGAGCGAGGCCGTCGAGCGCCGTGTGCTGGAACTGCTGAGGCACCCCACCGAGTCGCCGTACGGCAACCCGATCCCGGGCCTGGAGGAGCTGGGCGAGAAGGACGGGGCCGACCCGTTCCTGGACGAGGGCATGGTGTCCCTGGCCGACCTCGACCCGGGCGCCGGGGGCAAGACGGTCGTGGTGCGCCGGATCGGCGAGCCGATCCAGACGGACGCGCAGCTCATGTACACGCTGCGCCGGGCGGGCGTGCAGCCCGGTTCGGTGGTCAGCGTGACGGAGTCGGCGGGCGGGGTGCTGGTGGGCAGCAGCGGAGAGGCGGCCGAGCTGGAGTCGGAGGTGGCCTCGCACGTGTTCGTCGCCAAGCCCTGACCGGTCGGCCGACGGGACGGGGCGGGACATCGGGCGGGCGGTTCGCGCCCGCCCGGTGTGAGGTGTGAACGCGCCGAATCCGAGATCCACTGCGGCGAATCGCAGCGCTCACCGGATTCGCGTGCGAGGCTGTCGCGTGAGGCATATGACCTGAGTGGCTCTGGCCGGGCCGGCAGCGGTGTCACCCCGGCAGGGGAGGGGCGGGACGATGTGCCGTGACCACGTGAGGAGCCCCGGCGCCGCACGGCGCCGGGGCCTGTCCTCCCCTGTGCTGACCCGGAGCCCCGAGCTCTCAGGGTCATTCCCCTCGGACCGTTTTCCCCGAGCGGTCCGCCTCCCGATGAAGATCTCCCCCGGGCCACGGCGATCAATCCCCGCGGGGTGTCACTCGAACGAGGGGTGTTGCCGGGCAAGAAGCCATTTTCGAATGCTCATTCGATAGCCTGCGGGCAAGTAGCAACGGGCAGGGCCAGTACACAGGCAGCGGGCAGGCAGCGAGCTTGGGGGGTGCCAGGACCATGGCGCGACGCATCGACGTGACCGGGGCGGACGGCGTACGGCTCGCCGCCTGGGAGTTCGGCGACCCGCCCAAGAACGGGGCCGACCCGGCGGAGAGCGCCGCGCAGAACGCCCCCGGTGTGCTGTTACTGCACGGCCTGATGGGCCGTGCCTCGCACTGGGCGTCCACCGCCCGCAGGCTCTCCGGGCGGTACCGCGCGGTCGCCCTCGACCAGCGCGGCCACGGCCGCAGTGACAAGCCCCCGGAGGCGTCCTTCACCCGTGACGCCTACGTCGACGACGCCGAGGCCGCCCTGGAACAGCTCGGCCTCGGCCCCACCGTCCTCATCGGCCACGCGATGGGTGCGCTCACCGCCTGGCAGCTCGCCGCCAAACGCCCCGACCTGGTGCGCGGGCTGGTCATCTGTGACATGCGGGCCTCCGCCCTCGGGGCCGCCTCGCAGCGCGAGTGGGCGGAGTGGTTCAAGGCCTGGCCGGTCCCGTTCGCCACACTCGCCGACGTACGCAAGTGGTTCGGCGAGGACGACCCCTGGGTGGAGCGGCCCAACCCGGCCCGCGGCGCGTTCTACGCCGAGGTGATGGCCGAGTCCCCGGACGGCTGGCGTCCGGTGTTCGACCCGGACCAGATGCTCCGCTCCCGCGAGACCTGGGTCTTCGACGCGCACTGGGAGGAACTGGCCCAGGTGCGCTGCCCCGCCCTGGTGGTCCGCGGCCTCGACGGTGAACTCGGCCGCGCGGAGGCCCAGGAAATGGTCCGCGTCATGCCCCACGGCCGGTACGCGGAGGTCGCCGACGCCGGCCACCTGGTCCACTACGACCAGCCGGAGACCTGGCTCACGGCGATCGGACCCTTCCTGGACTCACTGGACGACCGCTGACCCCACTCCGTGACGGGAACCCGGCGGCACCGCCCCCGCTCACCGGCGAGGAGGTCCGCCCAGGCGTCCCGCCGGGCGGTGCTGGGGACCGACGCACCGGGACCCGCGGGCCAGGAGTGGTGGCCACGCCGGGACAGAGGGCCTCCTCGCCTCAGCGGTGAGCCCTGCGGGCTGCCTCCCTCACGGCGACCACCGTGGGCCGCGCACCGGAATGCCACGTGCCCGATCCCCTCCACCACGTCGCGGGGCCCGACCTCCCGCTCCTCACCCCTTGCTCACCGCCGTCAGGATCTCCGGCAGCCGACGGGCCGTCTGCGGGGCCGCCAGTCGCAGGCCGAGGAACGTCAGGGCCGCGCCGTACGCCGTGCCCACCGGCAGCAGCAGCCACAGCCAGTCGTCGCCGCCCTCGGCGATGTTCAGCCAGATGGTGAGGGCGATGACCGGGACGCACAGCACCGCCGCCGCGACCATGCCGCCGAAGACGGATATCCAGGCCAGCCCGACCTGCCCCGGGGCGACGTTCTTGTGACCCTCCTGAGGGATGGAGTACGGGAAGCGGGCCGAGGTCCACGCGCCCGTCGAGAGCATCGCGCCGAGCAGCGCGAAGGACAGGCCCAGCGCCTCCGGCAGCCGCGCCCAGTCGCCCAGCACCGCCGTCGTCAGCACGGTGACGAGCGCGGCGTACGGCAGGGTGACCAGCAGCAGCGCCAGCGCGCGGGCGCGCAGCTCGACGTACGCCTCCCGGGTCGACGAGATCGTCATCGCGACCATCCAGAACGCCGAGGTGTCCTGCCCGAACTGGTTGTACATCTGGATACCGAGCATCCCGGCGGCGAAACAGGCGAAGTAGACCGAGCCGGTGCCCTGCCAGGCGTTGAACACCGGCACGATCAGCCCGATCGCCAGCGAGGTCACCCACGCGGCCTTCGTCTTCGGGTCGCGCCGGATGTAGCGCAGGCTGCGCTCCATGGCCGTACCCGTGCGGCCCGGCGGCAGCAGCCGGGACAGGCCCGTCGACGCGCGGTCGCGGACCGCCGTGTCCCCGGCCGCCTGGAGGGTGGAACCGTCCGGCGAGGTCATCAGCCGCGTCAGGGACCGCGACCACAGCGCGAGCAGCCCCGCCAACGCCGCCGCGCTCAGAGCCAGTTGCGCCAGCGCGATCCCGTACGCCCCCTCGCCCGCCGTATGCACCGCGGCGACCGCCGACGCCGGCGGGAACCACCGCAGCACGTCCGCCGCCGGGTCGAGCTGCTCCAGACCGGAGGAACCCAGCCGCTGAGCCCCGAAGTTGACCACCTGCGCCCCGACGGCGATCACCAGCCCGCTGAGCACCGCGAGGTCCCGGCCCTTGCGGCTGGTGAGCAGCCGTACGTTGGCGGCGGCCACCGCCCGCGCGAGCGCCACGCACACCAGCAGCGCCAGCGGCACGGCGAGGACACCCACGGCGAACGCCGCCCCGCCGTGCGCGACGGCGATCACGGAACCGGCGAGCAGGCACAGCGTGAACAGCGGCCCGACACCGACCAGCGAGGACACGAGCAGGGCCCGCACCAGCGGCCGCGGCCGCAGCGGCAGCATCACCAGCCGGGTCGGGTCGAGGGTCTCGTCGCCCCCGGGGAAGAACAGCGGCATCACCGCCCAGCCGAGGCCCAGCACCGCCACGAGCAGCACCACCAGCGACTCGACGTGGCCGGAGCCGCGCAGCGCGATCAGCCCGAGCAGTTGCAGCGCGGCGAACAGCAGGGTGACGACGGCGGAGGCGATGTACGCCGCCTTCCGCCCGCCGGACTGCCGCAGCCCGTTGCGCAGCAGGGACAGTTTCAGTCGGACGAAGACGGAGGTGAGGGCGGCGGGAGTGCTCACGGCGCTCACCGGGAACCCCCGCCCAGCCAGTCCAGGTCCGAACCGGCGTCGCGGCTGTCCGCCCCGACCAGCTCCAGGAACGCCCGCTGCAGCGAGGGCGCGTCACCGCGCACCTCGGCGAGCGGGCCGTGGGCGCGGATCCGGCCGGCGGCCATCACGGCCACCCAGTCGCACAGTGACTCGACGAGCTCCATGACGTGGGAAGAGAACACGACCGTGGCGCCGGACGCCGTGTACCGCTCCAGAACACCCCGGATGGTCTGTGCGGAGACCGGGTCGACACCCTCGAACGGCTCGTCCAGGAAGAGGACTTCGGGATTGTGCAGCAGGGCGGCGGCGAGCCCGGTCTTCTTGCGCATGCCGGTCGAGTAGTCGACGACGAGCTTGTGCTGGGCACCGGCCAGATCGAGGACGTCGAGCAGCTGCGTGGCCCGCTTGTCGACCTCGTCACCGGGCAGCCCCCGCAACCGCCCCGTGTACGCCAGCAGTTCACGCCCCGACAGTCGCTCGAACAGCCGCAGCCCCTCCGGCAGCACCCCGATCCGGGCCTTGACCTCCACCGGATCCCGCCACACGTCGTGCCCGACGATCTCGACGGTTCCCTGATCGGGCCGCAGCAGCCCGGTCACCATGGACAGGGTGGTGGTCTTCCCGGCCCCGTTGGGCCCGACCAGCCCGATGAACCGCCCCGCGGGCAGCTCCAGATCGATCCCCCCGACCGCGACCTGCTCCCCGAACCGCTTCCAGAGCCCTCGCACACGTACGGCCACAGTCCCCACCAGGTCTCCCTCCGTCGGCAAAGAAGCCTAGGGGAGTGAGCGCCCCAAAGGGGCGCGGGGAACTGCGCGACGAGCCACAACGGCCCCGCAGCCGCGACACAGCACAAGCCCCACAGGACAAGAGGCGCGCCTAGCGATCCCGACCGCACGCGTACGCCAACGGCGAGACCAGCTCCTCCACATCCGGCAACCACCGATTCGCAGCCGTGGGCCGGCAGGCCCACTGCACGGCCCCCCTGCACCCGACCCGCGTAGGCGGCGCAGCCACGTACGCCCCCTCCCCGAGGACCGTCAGGTCGAGCGACGACAACGACCACCCCAGCCTGCGCAGCGACTCCGGCACCTTCGCCGAAGCCCCCGGCAGCACGAAGAACTCCGTCCGCCGGTCCGGCGTCACCGTGACCGGCCCCAGCGTCAGCCCCATCCGCTCCATCCGCGCGAGTGCCAGGAACCCCGCCGTCTCCGGCACGGAGACCGCGTCGAACGTCCGCCCGGTGGGCAGCAGGATCGACGCGTCCGGCTGCTTCTGCCACATCCGGCGGGCGACGGTCGCGCTGCCGGTCGCCTGGGCCGCCCAGTCCGGGCGGGCCGGGTGCGCGCCGGGCGAGGGGCACGCGGCGTCACCGCACGAGCAGCGCTGCACCCCCTCGACGGCCTCCAGCCAGGTGCCCGGGAACACGTCCCAGTGCCGTTCCTCGGCGTAGCGAACTGCGGTGTCCAGCAGCGATTCCCCGCGCTGCGTCGGGATCTGTACGGCGTCGGTGCCCGCGATCGTCTCTTCCACGATGAACACAACTACGGCCGTCACCAGGGGTTACGCCCGCGCGGATGCGCGGGGGAGGAGCACCGGTTCCGGGTTCGGGGCGCATGGGTGCATCCATGGGGGCGCGCGGGAGGATCCGCGTCCCCGGTGGGTAACCAGGAGTGGGGCCGGCATCCGCCGTTACCCCGGCAATCCTCACATGTCCCGCATTGTCGTTACTTCGGTGGGGCATTGATCTTCCCGGCCGCTTTTCTCGCCGGGACGCGAGACGTACGGCCGCGGAAGACACGTCAACTCGGTGCGTGGGCAGGGCACCGCAGCCTCAGGGGGTACGCCATGGCCGCAAGGCCTCTCGTCGCGCGGCAGCCGAACGAACGGCTGCAGGCGCTCATCCAGGAAGCCGGATGCTCCAACGCCGGGCTGGCCCGCAGGGTCAACATGTGCGGCGCCGAGCACGGCCTCGACCTGCGCTACGACAAGACGTCGGTGGCGCGCTGGCTGCGCGGACAGCAGCCGCGGGGCCGGGCACCGGCGATCATCGCGGAGGCACTGGGCCGCAAACTGGGCCGTACGGTCACGATCGACGAGATCGGCATGGCCAACGGCAAGAACCTCGCCTCGGGTGTCGGCCTCCAGTTCTCGCCGACGGTACTGGGAGCCATCGAGCAGGTATGCGAGCTGTGGCGCAGCGACGTGGGGCGGCGGGACTTCCTGTCCGGTTCCTCCGTCGCCGCCTCCGCGCTGGTGGAGCCCAGCCGCGACTGGCTGATCTCCGCGCCCGACGGGCAGGTGGCGCGCTCCGCCGGGCCCCGCGTGGGACAGTCCGACGTGGCGGCCGTACGGTCCATGACGCAGGCGCTGGTGGACCTGGACCACCAGTACGGCAGCGGGCACGTGCGCCCGGTCGTGGTCCACTACCTCAACAGCGTCGTCTCGGGGCTGCTGGCGGGGTCGTACCGCGAGGCCGTGGGACGCGACCTGTTCGCGGCGGTCGCGCGGCTGACCGAACTCGCCGGGTACATGGCCGTCGACACCGGGCAGCCGGGCCTCGCCCAGCGCTACTACATCCAGGCGCTGCGGCTGGCGCAGGCGGCCGGGGACCGCGGATACGGCGGATACGTGCTCGCCGCCTCCATGAGCCACCTGGCCGCGCAGCTCGGAAACCCACGTGAGATCGCGCAGTTGGCGCGCGCGGCGCAGGAGGGCGCGCGGGGGCGCGTGACACCCCGCGCGGAGGCGATGTTCCACGCGGCGGAGGCGCGCGGGCACGCGCTGATGGGCGACGTGCACGCCGCGCAGACGGCGGCGGGGCGCGCGGTGAGCGCCATGGAGGCCGTCGATCCGGCCTCGGGCGACGACCCGGTGTGGATCGCGCACTTCGACGAGGCCTACCTGGCCGACGAGTTGGCGCACTGCCACCGGGACCTCGGTCAGGCGGAGGCCGCCGCGCGGTGCGCCCGCCAGGCGCTGGACGGGCATCCCGCGTCGCGGGCGCGGCGGCGGGCGATCGGCCTCGTGCTGCTGGCCACCGCGCAGGTGCAGCAGCGCGAGATCGAACAGGCATGCAGTACGGGCCTGAAGGCGGTGGAGCTGCTGGGCGGGCTCCGCTCCAACCGGGGCGCCGAGTACCTGGAGGACCTCCAGCAGCGCCTCGAGCCGTACCGGGAGGAGTCCGTGGTACGGGAGTTCGGGGCGCGGATGGAGCTCCAGACGGCGGCGTGACGTCCATGACGTGACGGGCAGGGGTGAAGGGAAGGGGGTGACGCAAGCGGCGTACGGTGTCCCGGTTTTGTTACCGCGCTCACAGGGCAGGAGGTCAGGTCCTGTGCTGCGTGGCACCGGGCTCAGGGGACCCGGTAGCGTGAGCCGACGATTCACAAGGTCCCCCATTGGTAGGAGTCCCGGTGACGCAGAGTGGACAGGGCGAGGAGCCCTCGGCGCGCCCCGCGCGCGAAGGCATCGTGCTGCCCTCCGACGGTGGTGAACCCCTGCTGCCGGGCATGACGGCCGGACCGGTCGCCCCCGGCGGCAGCGCGGACGGCCGGACCTCCGGCGGAGAGTTCCCCGCCTCGGCCCCGCCCGGCGGCCAGACCTGGGGCACGCCGTGGGGCCCCGGGCAGCAGAACCCGGCTTCACCGCCCGGCCAGGACTGGCAGTCCCCGTCCGACGGCCGGTGGGGCACCCCGGAGCCGTCCCCGTGGGGCGCGCAGAACCCGTCCGCCCCGGCCCACGGCGGCGGCCCCGGCCCGCTCCCGCCCGAGGGCGCGCAGACCCACGGCGGCCATTCCCCGTACGGCGCGAACGGCCCGCAGCCGGGCGCCGGATACGACGGGAACACCCCGTCCGGCCCGCACGGGAACGTTCCGCACGGCGGTGCCGGTCCGTACGCCGCCGGAGCCCCGCTGCCGCCCGCGAGCGCGGACCCCTACGGCGCCCCCGCCCAGAACGGCTACGGCGCCCCCCAGTACCCGCCGGCCGCCGCGCCGGACGGGGTGGAAGGGGTCACCCAGTACATGCCGCCGGTGCCCGCCGCCGACGAGGGGGCGACGCAGTTCATACCCCCGGTGAGCCCGGGCGCGCTGCCCCCCGAGATGCCCGCCCACGGCTCCGAGGCGGGCGGATACCCGGGGATGCCCCCGCAGCACGTACCCGGCGCGGGACACCTGCCGCCCGCCGGCGGCCCCGACGCCGAGGCCACCCAGTACATCGCCCCCGTCACCGACCAGCCCCCCGGGCAGTCCTACGGCACCCCGCCGCCCGGTGACGGCAACCGGCAGCCGCCCGCCGAGTTCGACAACCTCTTCCGCGACGACGCCGGCGGCCCGGCCGGAACCCAGCAGCTCCCGCGCGTCGAGTACGGGCAGCCCGCCCGGGCCGCCCACACCCCGCCCGGCGGCCCGGCCGGCCCCACCGCTCCGACCGGCGGCCGGGGCGGACGCGGCGGACGCGGCGGTGGCCGTACCGGCTCACGCGTGCCGCTCATCGCGGCGGTCGGCGTCGGTATCGCCGTCCTCGGCGTCGGCGCGGGCGCGCTGCTCGGCAGCCCGGGCGGCGACGACGACGGCGACAACCAGAACGTGTCCGCGACCGCGCCCGCGAGCGTGGAGGCCTCCGCCTCGCCGGCCGCCGACCCGGCCCGTGAGCAGGCCGTCGAGCTGGACAAGCTGCTGGCCGACAGCGGCAACAGCCGCACCACCGTGATCAACGCGGTCGCCGATGTGAAGGCCTGCCGCGACCTCGGCCAGGCGGCCGAGGACCTGCGGGAAGCGGCCGGGCAGCGCAACCAGCTGGTGACCGACCTCTCCGGCCTGTCGGTGGACAAGCTGCCGGACCACCAGGCGCTGACCACCGCGCTCACCAAGGCGTGGCAGGCGTCGGCGTCGGCCGACAACCACTACGCCGCCTGGGCCGACCAGACCGCCGGCAAGAAGGGCTGCAAGAAGGGCCAGGCCCGTTCCACCGGCCAGACCCAGGCGGGCAACCAGGCCAGCGGCACGGCGACCACCGAGAAGAAGAAGGCCGCCGATCTGTGGAACGCGATCGCCAAGCAGTACGGCCTGACCGAGCGCCAGCCGACCCAGTTGTGACCGGACGCCGCTGACCCGCGTCCCGCCCGGCCGGGCGGAACCGCGGGTCAGCCCAGATCCGCGTCCCGCAGTGTCTTCGTCACATCGGTGAAGCCCTTGCGGGCCGCGACCAGCCGGCCGTCCTCGACCACCTGCAGCGTCACGTTCGCGTTGACCAGCCGGGGGAAGCCGACGGCGGCGAGCTCGTCCTGGAAGTTCCACCGCAGGGTGGGGGTGAGCCCGCCCGTGGTGACCTTCAGCCCGCCGTCCAGCGCCCCGCTCACCGTGTCGGCGCTCACCTCGCCGTCGCCCAGGGACTCGACGACCTGCTTGAACACGGTGTAGGCGATCCAGGTGGTCTGCACCCCGGCGTCCGCGGCGTCGATCCGGTTGTCGCCGAACGCCTCCTCCTTGATCACCTTCTTCATCGGGTCCCAGCTCGCGTCGCTCGCCGCCGGGTACCAGCCGGTGACGTACGACCCCTCGTACGGCCCCGACGCCCCGCCGGACGCGTCGATCGTCGTCTGGTCGACGCTGCCCAGCACGGTCGCGGTGCGCACCTCGGGATAGTCGGCGCGGGCCCGCCGGAAGGAGTCCATGAAGGTGCCCGTGCGGTCGCCGAGGGCGGGCACCACACAGCCCCGCTCGGCCACGTCCGCGGTGGAGCGCTCCAGGGCCTGCCGCGCCTGGCTCTCGTACGAGGTGGCGTCCTCCGCGGCCCGCTGGTCACCGGAGCGCGCGTGCCCGCCCGCCGCCAGGCCCGAGTCGAGCAGCGGGGGCAGCTGGTCGCCCACGATGGTGTCGGGCCGGATCAGGGTGACCGGCCCGCAACTGCCGGCCAGGGTGCGGCCGAGACCGGCCAGCAGCGCCGGCTGGCCGCCGTTGACGGGATAGGACAGCGGGCTGGTGAACTCGTTGTTGGTGATGCCGTAGCCGCCGATGTACGGGATTCCGGCGCCCTCCAGGGTGGGCATGAAGGAGTCGGCGTACTGGCTGTAGGAGCCGACGACCGCGACGGCGTTCTCCTGCACCGCGCGCCGGGCGCACCGTGCGGCGGCCACGGTGTCGTTCTTGTCGTTGCAGGTCAGTACGGTGAGCCGGCGGCCGTTGATACCGCCCTGGGAGTTGATCCAGCGGGCGTACGCTTCGGCGAGCGCGGGCATCCCGGGCTTGTTGGTGGCCTCGGTGTCCTGGGGCGCCCACGTCATCACGGTGATGGGGCCGTCGTCCCCGGAGCCCCCCGTGGCACCGGGGACGACTCCGCACCCGGCGGCGAGCGACGCGCACGCCACCAGCGCGCCCGTGGTCAGGACGCGGGCCCTGACGGGCCGGTGGAGGAGGCGGGGGAGGAGAATGCTGCGGATGCGTCGCCTGCCGGTCATGCTCCCGCACGATTCCGTCACACGGCCAACCCCGGAGTGACCCTTGGTCAACGGACGGTGACACCGGGGTGAATTACGGGGTCCCGTATGACTCGTGTGGCGCGGAAACGTACGATCGACGATCGTGCAAGGTTCGGAGAACTCTTCCCGTCGCGGCCGTCGCTCCTTCACCATGGGCGGCATGCCACTCAACGACATGCCGTGGTGGCGCTGGCGCAGCAATGTGCGCTCCGCGCTGCACATGCTCTCCGACCCCGCCTTCCAGCGGGGCGTCTGGCTGGCCGGGGCCGACGGCTACGGCGACGTCACCGACGCCGTCTACCGGCTGGTCGAGGACACCTGGCTGGACAACTGGTCCGCCGAGAAGTACGTCGGCACGATCTTCCGCGACTCCCAGGAGGCGGCGCTCGTCGACACCGCGGTGCTGCGCGTGCTGCGGATCATGCACCAGGTCGGCCCGGACGCGCCGGTGGCCGCCTATCTCGAGCACGAGGGGTGGCCGGAGGCGGTACGGGCCGCGCGGGACGCGCACGTGCGGATGGCGGCGAGCGACGGTGACGACCCCGACGCCCCGCCGAGCACCCTCGAGGTGCTGCGGATCGTGACGCGGTCCGCGTAGCGGAACGGTCGGCCGGCCGTGACCGCGCGTGTGGGACCCTTTTCTGCATGAGCGAGCAGTCCACCCGAGCCGCGGCCCCCGCCGACCAGTACGTCCTCACCCTGTCCTGCCCCGACAAGCAGGGCATCGTGCACGCCGTGTCGAGCTACCTCTTCATGACCGGCTGCAACATCGAGGACAGTCAGCAGTTCGGCGACCACGACACGGGACTGTTCTTCATGCGCGTCCACTTCTCGGCGGACGCCCCGGTGACCGTGGAGAAGCTGCGGGCGAGCTTCGCGGCGATCGGTGACTCCTTCCACATGGACTGGCAGATCAACCGGGCCGACGAGAAGATGCGCATCCTGCTCATGGTCAGCCGGTTCGGGCACTGCCTGAACGACCTGCTGTTCCGCGCGCAGACCGGCGCGCTGCCGGTGGAGATCGCCGGGGTGGTGTCCAATCACACCGACTTCGCCGAACTGGTGGCTTCGTACAACATCCCCTTCCACCACATCCCGGTGCCGAAGGACGGCAAGGCGGAGGCCGAGGCCCGGCTGCTGGAGATCGTGCGCGAGGACGACGTCGAGCTCGTCGTCCTCGCCCGTTACATGCAGGTCCTCTCGGACGACCTGTGCAAGCAGCTCTCCGGGCGGATCATCAACATCCACCACTCCTTCCTGCCGAGCTTCAAGGGCGCGAAGCCCTACCACCAGGCGCACGCGCGGGGTGTGAAGCTGATCGGTGCGACCGCGCACTATGTCACCGCCGATCTCGACGAGGGGCCGATCATCGAGCAGGAGGTCGAGCGGGTGGGGCACGACGTCACGCCCGAGGGGCTCGTCGCGATCGGGCGGGACGTGGAGTGCCAGGCGCTGGCGCGGGCGGTGAAGTGGCATGCGGAGCGTCGCATTCTGCC
Source organism: Streptomyces sp. NPDC059787 (assembly GCF_042732315.1). Lineage (NCBI taxonomy): Bacteria > Bacillati > Actinomycetota > Actinomycetes > Kitasatosporales > Streptomycetaceae > Streptomyces > Streptomyces sp. NPDC059787. The sequence continues at coordinate 30,233 of NZ_JBHWHX010000055.1, read as the reverse complement.
CAATGGGCGGCGGACGGTGGTTTTCGCCTAGGAGCGCTCGGGTTCATCCGTTTCGTCGGTGGGTGCGGGTGAGTGGGGCCGTTTGCGCAGTTCCCCGCGCCCCTGGGGGCGTCCTGCCGTGGTCCCGTGCGGGTGCGTTGTGGCTTGTCGCGCAGTTCCCCGCGCCCCTAGGGGGTGTTTCGCCGTGGTTCGGTACGGGCCCGCGCCCCCAGAGGTGGGTCCACTGGACCGGCCTGAAAGGGGCGCGGGGAACTGCGCGACCAGCCACAGATCACCCGCACCTGCCGACGAGACAGGACCCGCCCCCTACATCCGGCTCATGCTCGCCGCCGCGAACAGCACGTCCTTGATGGCGTCGCGGTCGCCGACCTGCCCCACCGCGGCCTCTCGCGGCGGCACATGTCCCGCCGCGAGCCTGCAGAACTCCGCCCCGTCCAGCGCGACATGCGCCACCTCGTGCTCGGCCGACCCCTTCGCCGCCGGCGAGTCCAGCGGGATCAGCCACTCGCCTCCGCCGGACCCCTCGATCTCCAGCCGCAGGCTGCGTCCCGGCTCCCCGGCGGCGACCAGGTGCCGCTCCACGGGGGAGGCCAGCCCGTGCAGCCGGCGGTGTTCGAGGACGGCCGGCAGCATCCGTGCGGCCAGGTCGACGATGCGGTGCAGATGCCGCCCGGAGGGCGGGTCGTACGGGTAGTCCACCGCCTCGGCGATGTCCTCGGCGTGCACCCAGCACTCGAAGGCCCGGTCCAGCATCGCGTCGTGCAGCGGCAGTTCGTAGTCGCCGTACGACACGGGCAGCCGTCCGGTGCCGCCGCCCGTGAAGGACACCGTCCGTACGAGGTCGTGGCTCTGCTCCCGCCAGGGCGCCCGCACCGAGCGGGTGGGCGGGAAGCGGGCGGCCCGCCAGTACGCCTCGGTGCGGTCCGACGGGGTGGGCCGGGCGGCCGTGGTGTCGCCGAGCGGGTCGTCGAGGCCGAGGGCGACCGCGACCAGCCCGTCGACCGTCAGCAGGTGCGCGATGACCCCGGCGACGGTGGTACGGCGGCTGCTCGCCTCGTCGGACTCGTACCAGCGCAGCCGCACCGGCGCGTGCCACTCGGAGTCGCCGAAGTCCTGGAGCAGCGCGTCCAGCCGCGCGGTCTCGGCGTCGTACGCGGCGGCCCACTCCGGCACGGGGACGCGGGGCGGGCGCCGCTCCAGGCAGGCTTCCAGGACGCGGGTGCGCAGGCCGGGGTCCAGGTCCAGGCTCTCGGGCCGCTGGAGCAGGCCGACCGCCTCGCGCAGCCGCAGCGCCTCGTCCGCGCAGGGCCCGCAGGCGCCGAGGTGCTCCTCGACGGCGTCCGCCTCCGCCGGCGCGCAGGCGGCCAGCGCCCAGGCACCCAGCAGCGACTTCAGCACGTGGTGCTCCAGCACGAGCGGCTCGGCGTGGTGCTCATTCACGCGGCGCCCCCGATCCCGGGCGGGTCGCCCGGGGTCCCGGTGTCGTGCGCGGTGGCCAGCAGCTGCAGGCCGAGGCGGAGCCGGCGGCGGGCCTCGTCGTCGGTGACGCCCAGGTCGGCGGCGGTCTGGCGGTAGTCCCGGCGCTGGAAGTACGCCAGCTCCAGGGCGGCCCGCAGGGGTGCCGGCATGGACTGGACGATGTAGTCGGCGCGGGCCGCCACCGAGGCGTGCCGCACCGTGCGCTCCAGGTCCTCCGCGGTGCCGGGGCCGCCGCGGGCGAGTGCCGCGGTCTCCGTGGTGCGCAGCCGTCGTACGGCCAGCAGGCTGGTCAGCGTGGCGAGCCAGGTGCGCAGGGGTTCCTGCGCGGGGTCGTAGGAGTCCGGGTGTTCCCAGACGTGGGCGAAGACGTCACGGGTGACGGCGTCGGCGGCGTGTTCGTCGCCGACGACGCGGTGGGCGAGGCCGTGCACGAGCGAGGCGAACCGGTCGTAGAGCTCGCCGAGGGCCGCCGCCTCCCCGTGCGCGAGCCGTTGCTGCATCCTGCGGTCCCAGCGGGGCGGTACGTCCGTTTTCGGCATGCGGCCCCTCACCCCCTGTTCCTTCCCGGTCCCGGGTCGGTCGGTACCCGGGTCCGGTGTGGCCTGCGACCCCAGGAATGTAGTCGGCGCGCAGGAGGGCGCACGCCCCTTTATGGCAATGTGCGCCCCTGGAGGAGCCGCAGGTGGTAAGGGGCCGCCCGCCCACGTCGGACGCCGCTCGGGTCGCATCTGCCCACCTCCGCACCGATCGGAACCGATCGAATCAGATCGAAGACGATTAAAATAAGCCCTTTCTGTTCGGTATCCGTTTCTTGGCTCGCGTTTCAGGGAACGGCCGGTGGGCAGCCGCGCTGCAAGGAAGCGTAGGGACTGCTTCCGTTTCGGTGAGCGAGGGGCGTGGTGGTGACCTTCAAAGTGACCGACAAGGAGCACGGCGAGTGGGCCGTGCTCCGGGTCTCGGGCGAGCTGGACCTGGTGACGTCCCCGGTGCTGCGCCAGCGGGTGCACGACGTGGTGGCCGAGGGCAGGCACAGCCTCGTCCTCGACCTCTCCGAGGTGTGGTTCTGCGACTCCAGCGGGGTCGGCGTGCTCATAGCCTCCCGCCGGCTGCTCCGCTCCTGCCAGGGCAGCCTGCGGCTGATCCTTCCCGCGCGGGGGGCCGCCGACGGCAGTCACGTCAACAAGGTGCTCGGCGCCCTCGGGGTCCGCCGGCTCTTCGAGATCCACCCCGACGTCCCCTCCGCGGTCGACGAGGACTCCCGCCCGCTGTCGGCGTGACGCCGTGTGCGGGTGCTCACACGTGTCACACGCTTGTCCCGTTATTCCCCCGGTCTTGGTCCAGGCGTCGTTTTCCGGCTCCCCGGCGACCCTCCACCACGTACGCTCCCAGCGAGACGACCCACTGACCTAAGGCGGCCTGAGAGACATGGTCACCAGCGAGTACGAGCGCAGGATCGCGGCCCGCTTCGCGGGCTTCGACCAGGACGGCAACGGCTACATCGACCGCGAGGACTTCAGCGGAGCGGCCAAGGCGCTGCTCGCCGAGTTCGGCACCGCGGCCCGCTCCGACCGGGGCCAGGCCCTGTACATCGGTGCGGAGGCGTTCTGGCAGGGCATGGCGGGGATCGCGGACCGCGACGGCGACCAGCGCATCACGCGCGAGGAGTTCGTGAACGGCGCGGTCAAGCGGCTGCGGGACAACCCGGACCGGTTCGCCGAGATCGCCCGCCCCTTCCTGCACGCGGCGCTCGCCGTCGCCGACACCGACGGGGACGGCACGGCCGGCGTCGAGGACGCCGCGCGGGTCCTCAAGGTGCTCGGCGTCCCCGAGGACCTCGCCCGTACGGCCGCCGCCGCGCTGGACCCGGACGGCGACGGCAGGATCGGCGAGGAGGAGATCGTCCGCTCCTTCGCCCGCTACTTCACCGTCCCCGAGTAGCTCCGGCGACCCTGGTGGTCTTGGCGGCCCGGGTGGAACTCCTCCGCGCGGATGTCACGGATCGTGGCATTTTCATGATCACGGAGGGTTGATACCGGCTTGTGCCCTGTGCGGCACTCGTCACGGCCCGGAGTCGGACGTCCGCTCCGGTACCTTGTGTGGGATGCGAGTGGTCCCGCGTACGCACCGCGCCGGAGCCGCCCCCGAGGCGACTCCGTACCGGCCGGTGCCTGCGACTTCCCGCCGGGTGGCCAGGCGAAACGCCGGCGCCCGTTCGACTTCCCGCAGCGGGCGTCGCACAGTATGCCGTACGTGTACTCCTTCGCGCTGGAATATGCCCGAAGCGCTTGTTGGGGTGACTGTACGTCAACCATGCTGTCTCACAGGGGATTCACGTTCCGTGACCCCTGTCCCGGCCGTTGTTCCGGCCATGCAGAAAATGGCTACGATCGTGGCCCTCGTGAGGCGCGAGTCCAAGTTTCCGCCGGTTCGGATGGTGTGAGCGGTGCAGGTGCTTCAAGTGCAGCTGGAGATCCGGCCCGACCCCGCTGAGGTGGGACGGGCCCGGCGGTGGGCCCGTTCGCGGCTGGCCGGTTCGGGCATAGGGGCCGACGAACCGCTCGCCGAGACCCTGATCCTGCTCGTCTCGGAGCTCGTCACCAACGCCGTGGTGCACACAGGCCGTCCGGCCGTGCTGCGGCTCTCCCTGCCGGAGGAGGACGCCGAGGGGGCCACCGTCCGCCTGGAGGTGACCGACCGCAGCGAACGGGCGCCGGTGCCGCGCTGTGTGGACGGCGAGGCGACGGGCGGGCGCGGGCTCGCGCTCGTGGACGGGCTGGCGGATCGGTGGGGATGGAGCGCGGAGGGCGCCGGCAAGCGGATCTGGTGCGAGCTGGATCGCTGCGGGCGGGTCTCCGACGGGGCTTCGGCGTGTGGCGGGTTGGCTTACGAAGCGGTGTGAGTGTGTCGCGGCAGGGCTCGGGGCGCCGGGTTGTGCGGCGGGTGCGGGCCGGTCGTGGTTGATCGCGCAGTTCCCCGCGCCCCTTTTTCGCGCAGTTCCCCGCGCCCCTTCAGGGAGTTGTCCGCGCCCTCGTTCGCAGGTGCATGGGTGCACGGGAGGCCGGGGCGGAGGGCGGGGATGTGAGGTGGTGCGCCGGGTGTGCTTCCGTGCGCGGTGCCGGCGAACAGGTCATATGCCCCAAGCGGGTCATTGTCACCCGAATCGGTATTGACGTGCCGTGACCGTTTGATCACGCTGTTCGTCAGCGATTCGCCGCGAGGGGACGGCGAGGGCTCGACGACGGAGTCCTCGACGAGTGTGGGTCGTGATTCGGCGTCGGTTCCCTCAGGGCCGAGGGGAACCCGGGCGGGAGCGCCGAAGCCGAAGAGCGGTGCGGCGCTGCCGTGCTCGGGGCGGACAGCGCCGCACCGCCACCGCCGGCAGGGACCCGGGTTCTCCACAGCCTGTGGGCGATCTCCCGCTCGCCCTCAGGCCGACGCGGCCGTCCCCGCCCGGAAGGTCCGCCGGTACGCCGTCGGCGTCACCCCCAGCGCCGCCTGGAGGTGACGCCGCATCGACTGGGCCGTGCCGAAACCGGCGTCGCGGGCCACCTGGTCCACGGACAGACCGGTGGACTCCAGCAGATGCCGGGCCCGTTCCACCCGCTGCCGGGTCAGCCACTGCCCCGGACTGACACCGGACTCCTCCCGGAAACGGCGCGTGAAGGTGCGTACCGACATCGCCTCCCGCGCGGCCATGTCGCGCAACTGGATCGGCTCGTGCAGCCGGCCCAGCGCCCACGCGCGGGCGGCGCTCGTGGAGGACTGCTGCGGATCGGGCACCGGCCGCTCGATGTACTGCGCCTGCCCGCCGTCCCGGTGCGGCGGTACGACCGTACGGCGGGCCACCTCGTTGGCGACGACGGCGCCGTGGTCGCGTCGCACGATGTGCAGGCACAGGTCGATCCCGGCCGCGACGCCCGCCGAGGTGAGGATGTCCCCGTCGTCGACGAACAGCACGTCCGGATCGACCTCGATCCGCGGGAACAACCGCTGGAGGCGCTCGGAGTCGGCCCAGTGGGTGGTGGCGGGCCGGCCGTTGAGATATCCGGCGGCGGCGAGGACGTACACACCGGTGCAGATGGAGGCGAGCCGGGTGCCGGGGCGGATGCGGGCGAGGGCGGCGGCCAGTTCACCGGTCAGCTCGCCCCGCTCGAACACCGGGCCGAGCTCGTAGGACGCCGGGACGACCACCGTGTCGGCGGTGGCGAGGGCCTCGGGGCCGTGGGCGACGTGGACGGCGAAGTCGGCGTCGGTCTCCACCGGCCCGGGCGGCCGGACGGAGCAGGTGATCACCTCGTACAGGTGCCGCCCCCGCCCGTCCCTCGGGCGGCCGAAGATGCGGTGCGGGATGCCCAGCTCGAAGGGGAGCAGCCCGTCGAGGGCGAGGACGACGACGCGGTGGGGCCGGAAGTCGGCGGACGCTCGGGAGGGCTCGACCGGATCCATGGCCCGATCCTAGCGAATGCTGTCCTCCGGGCCACTCGTTGTGGCGGGCCCGTTCCCGGAAGCTCTATGGCGTGACCTGGACAAGCGAGACAGCCGCCGTCGTGGAGCCGCCCGCGAGCGGCCCGAAGCCGACCCGCACCCGTGTGCACCGCGCGTGGTTCGTCGCCGCCGTCACCTTCGTGACGATCATCGGTGCCGCCGCCTTCCGCTCCGTACCGGGCCTGTTCATCGACCCGCTGCACGACGAGTTCGGCTGGTCGCGCGGGACCATCGGCGCGGCGGTCTCCGTGAACCTCGCGCTGTACGGCCTCACCGCGCCGTTCGCGGCGGCGCTGATGGACCGCTACGGCATCCGGAAGGTGGTCGCGGTCGCCCTCGGCGTGATCGCGCTCGGCTCGGGCCTGACGGTGTGGATGACGGCGGCCTGGCAGCTGCTGCTGTGCTGGGGCCTGCTGGTGGGGCTCGGCTCCGGTTCCATGGCGCTGGCCTTCGCCGCGACCGTCACCAACCGCTGGTTCACCGAGCGCCGGGGGCTGGTCACCGGCATCCTCACCGCGGCGTCCGCCTCCGGGCAGCTGATCTTCCTGCCGCTGCTGTCCTGGATCGTCTCGCGGTACGAATGGCGGCCGGCGGCCGCCACCGTGGCGCTTGCCGCGCTGGCCGTCGTCCCGTTCGTCTGGCTGCTGCTGCACGACCACCCGGCCGACGTGGGTGCGAAGCCTTACGGGGCCAAGGAGTTCGTGCCGAAGCCGGAACCTGTTCCGGGGGCTGCCCGGCGTGCGCTGACCGTGCTGTTCTCCGCGGTGCGGACGGGGCCGTTCTGGCTGCTCGCCGGGACCTTCGCGATCTGCGGCGCCTCGACCAACGGGCTGATCCAGACCCACTTCGTGCCCGCGTCCCACGACCACGGCATGCCGATCACGACCGCGGCGTCCCTGCTGGCCGTCATCGGCGTCTTCGACGTCGTCGGGACGGTGGCGTCCGGATGGTTCACGGACCGCTTCGACGCGCGCCGGCTGCTCGCGGTGTACTACGCGCTGCGGGGGATCTCGCTGCTGTTCCTGCCGATCCTGCTGGCGCCGAGCGTGCATCCGCCGATGCTGTTCTTCATCGTCTTCTACGGGCTGGACTGGGTCGCCACCGTGCCGCCGACGCTCGCGCTGTGCCGTGAGCACTACGGGGAGGACAGCCCGATCGTGTTCGGGTGGGTGCTGGCCTCGCACCAGGTGGGCGCGGCCGTCGTCGCCTTCCTCGGGGGTGTCGCGCGGGACAGGTTCGGGTCGTACGACGTGGTCTGGATCGCGTCGGGGGCGTTGTGCGCGGCGGCGGCGCTGATGGCGCTGGTGATCCGGCGGCGGGCGGCTCCCCTCGCGACGGCGGTCGCCTAGCGTCCGCGTCACTGCGGGCAGTCGTGCCGCTGGGGCGGCACGGGTGGGCGCAGCGGCACCCCGCAAACGCCGGGCCGCGCAACACCCCCCGCCCAGCCCCGGCCCCAGTCACTCGGGGAGCCGGGAGGCTCCCCCCGCGCGGGCCACCGCCCTCGCTATCCGCTGCGCGTCCAGCGCCAGTTCACGGAGATTGCCGCTGATCGGATTGGTGAACCCCGTGAAGTAGAGGCCGGGCGCGCCGGCCGGGGTGCGGGCGCCGTGGACGACCGGCCTGCCACGGCCGTCGAGGACACCGAGCCCGCCGACCAGCCCCTCCAGACCGCGTACGTACCCCGTGGCCGCCACGACCGCGTCCGGACCGACGCGATCGCCGTCCGCCAGGACGACCTCGCCCTCCTCGAAGCCCTCCACCGCGGCCACGACCTCAACCGCCCCCTTGCGCACGGCGTCGACCAGACCGACGTCCTGCACGGGGACGGCCCCCTCCCGCACCCGGCTGTAGAGCCCGGATTCGGGACGTGGAAGCCCCCGGTCCGACAGGTCCGGCAGCGCCACCCTCGCCTGGACCCGGCACAGCCGGTCGACGAGGCCGACCGGCAGCCGGCGTACCAGGACCCCCGAGTACTGCGCCGGCCAGCCCGCGGTCGAGCGGCGCACGATGTGCGGAGGGGTGCGCACCGCGAGGCGCACCCGGGAGGCGCCCCCCTCCACCAGGTCCACGGCGATCTCGGCCCCCGTGTTGCCGACGCCCACGACCAGCACGTCCCGGCCGGCGAAGGGCTTCGCGTCGCGGTACTCGGACGCGTGCAGGAACTCGCCGGTGTACGTGTCCCGGCCGGGCCAGTCGGGGACGCGGGGCGTGTGGTTGAAGCCCGTGGCGACGACGACCGCCGCGCCGGTCAGTTCGCGGCCCCCGGTGGCGTGCAGCAGCCAGCCGGTGCCGTCGGGGGTGCGCTCGACCCGGGAGACCTCGACACCGGTGACGATCTCCAGGCGGTGGTGCTCGGCGTACTTCTCCAGGTACCGGACCACGTCGTCGCGGGCCGGCCACCGTCCGAACCGGCGCGGCATCGGCAGCCCGGGCAGCGCGGACAGGCGCCGGGTGGTGTGCAGGTGCAGCCGGTCGTAGTGGCGCCGCCAGGAGTCCCCCACGCGGCCGGAGCGCTCCAGGACGACGGCCCGCACCCCCCGGGCGCGCAGGGCGTACGCGACGGCGAGTCCGCCCGGGCCGCCGCCGATGACGTAGACGGGGCGGTCCGCCCGGTTCGGCGCGGTGGGCTGCGCGGACGTGGAGGAGTCGGAGGAGTCGGCCATGAGCGCGAGCGTAATCACGCCCCTGGTTGATGGGTATCGGTCAAGACCGGAATTGGTTGCGGATTGATCACGCGTGCGAGGATCGCGGGTTTGAATGTCCTCATGTCCTCCTCACCCGGGCCCACCCGGCCCCTCCCCGAGCTCCACGGCCACGGCCTGCGCCTCCGCCCCTGGGATCCCGAGTCCCGGGCGGACGTGGACACCTGGCTGCGCGGCCTCACGGACCCGGAGTTCCGGCGCTGGAACACCCCGCTCCGGCCGATCACGGACGCGGACAGCGCCCGGGAGTCACTGCGCCGGGGCGCGCAGCACGACGCGGACGGCACGGGGGCGTCCTTCCGGATAGCCGACGCCCGCAGCGGTACGGCACTGGGGCACATCGGCGTCAACGAGATCCACCCCGTCATACGGCGCGGCATGATCGGCTACTGGGTGCTCCCCGAGGCCCGCGGCCGGGGCGTCGCCACCCGGGCGCTGCTGCTCACCGCCCGCTGGGCGCTCACCGAACTCGCCCTGCACCGGCTGGAGCTGAACCACGCCGTCGGACACGAGACGTCCTGCCGGGTCGCCGAGCGCTGCGGGTTCCGCCACGAGGGGACGATGCGCGGCGCGATCTTCGAGGCGGGCCGCCACGACACCTTCCGCGACGCCCACCTGCACGCCCGCCTCGCCGCCGACCCGGAGCCCGTTCTCACGGCGGCAGGGACCGTCTGACCCGGCTCCGGGCTCACTGTCGGTGCGGAGCCGTGGCGCGTTCCGTGACGCCCGCCTCGCCGCCGGCCCGGAGCCCGTTCTCACGGCCACAAGGTCTCCCTGACCCAGCCGTCCGCTCCGCGCCGGTAACGGAGCCGTACGTGCCGTCGTCGGGGCTCGCCCTGGAAGAACTCCACCTCGTCGGCCCGTAGCCGGTACAGGGTCCAGGACGGGGCCGGGGTGTCCGGTGCGTGCTGTGCCTGTCGCCATGCCGCCTCCGAGGCCCGTGCCAGCTCCTCCGGCGATCCGAGGAGCTCGCTCTGTCTGCCGGTCAGCGCTGCCGCCAGCGCCCCGGCGGAGCGGGCGTGCAGGTCCGCCTGTGCCTCCTCGGCCGGGGCCGCCTCGACGGGGCCGCGCACCCGCACCTGGCGGCCCAGGACCGGCCAGTAGAAGGCCAGCGCGGCGTACGGGCGTGCGGCGAGGTGGCCGCCCTTGCGGCTGTGCGCGTGGGTGGCGAAGGACCAGCCGTCGTCGTCCGCGCCGTGCAGCATCACGATCCGTACGTCCGGCAGCCCGTGCGCGTCCGCCGTGGCCAGGGACATGGTGTGCGGCTCGGTCTGGCCGGCCGCCACGGCCTCGGCGAACCACCGCGTGAACAGCGGCAGCGGTTCGGCGGGCGCGGCGGCCGGGTCGAACGCCGGCAGGTCGGTGACCTGCGGGTCCCACACCCGCAACGTCCTCAGCAGCTCGTGGAGATCGGGTTCCATGCACCGATTGTCGGGCGTCCGGCGGGTTCACACCGACCCGAGGTCCGACGACACCCACCGCTCGGGCCGCATCCGCACGATGACCTGCTCGCCGTGGTTCTTCCAGGAGAAGTCGACGTACCCCTCGACCTTGTCGGCCGGCAGATAGCGCGCGGAGATCTCCCGCAGTCGCTCGATCGTGGCCGGGGTGGTGTCGAGCACCGGTCCCTCGACCGAGACGTAACGGATGGTGGGTTCGAGGCGGTCGACCATGAGCGAGAACCGCCCCGCCGCGCCGATCAGCAGGTTCTTGCGCGAGTCCAGGCCGGTGATGATCCATACGTCGCCGCCGGGCGCGTACTGGTACCAGATCGGTACGGTGAGCGGGGCGCGGCCGTCCCCCGCGTCGACCGCCAGCGCCGCGATGTGCGGCTCGGCCAGGAACTGTTCGCGCTCTTCGCGGGTCAGGGCCATTCCGGGTTCCTCCTGCGGCGTGTGCGTCGGACGTCCACTCGGTCGTTCGGGCCTGCGTTCGGCTCGCTGGGACACAACGCCGGTCGGGCGGTCCCGTGTTCCCCCTTCCCCGGTCCTCTCCCCCATCGCGTGAAAAGCGGCAGGCGGCGGCCCACCGGAGTGAACCACCGCCCGCCTGACAGGACTTGCGGAACCGTGCACCGGCAGGGACCGCCGGGCGCCTACTTCACCTGTTCCACCTACTTCGCCGGCTTCTTGCCGGTGACCCCCAGGTGCACCAACAGGGCCAGGTTCGGCTTGAGTTCCGCCTGCTTCACGCCCCAGGAGGAGAAACCTTTCTGGTGGGAGGCGACGGCCGCGAGCATGGCCACCAGCGAGCCGGCGACCGCCGCGGGGTTCACGTCCTTGTCGATCCGCCCCTTGGCCTGCAGCTCGGCGACGGAGTCCGCCAGCGAGTTGTTCACGGAGTTCAGGATCTTCATACGGATCTTGTAGAAACGTTTATCCCCCTCGGCCGCACCGAGGTCCACGACCCGCAGGATCGCCTCGTTGCTCCGCCAGAACTCCAGGAAACCGTCGACGAGTTCCTGCGCCGTCTGCCAGCCGGCCTTCCCCGCCCAGGAGCGGCCCTCCAGCAGCTCGCTCAGCCCGGCGCTCTCGGCGGCCATGCGCTCGGCGATCTCCAGGACGGCGCCCTCGACGTCCGGGAAGTACTGGTAGAAGGTCGCGGGCGAGGTGCCCGCCTTCCGTGCGACATCGATGACTTTGACGTCCCGGTAGGGGGAGGAGCTGAGCATCTCGCTGAGGCAGTCGAGCAGTTTCTGCCGGGTCGCCTGCCCACGCCGGCCGGCCACACGGCCGTCGACGGTACGCACTTGTCCTGTCATGCCGTCAGCTTACCGACGGGTGATCCCGGCGCGATTCGGCCGACTGCAAATGGGGTGTGCGGGTCCCTGGAGGCCGGTGTGCCTGGTCTGCGGCCTGCGGGCGACGCGGTTACTTTGGCGGCATGGCCGAAAACAGGGCATCGGGGCACAGGGCGTCGGAGTACCCGGAAGGCACCCCCTGCTGGGTGGACGCGCAGCTGCCCGACGTGGAGGCGGGCAAGCGGTTCTACGGCGGGCTCTTCGGCTGGACCTTCGAGGAGCAGCCCCGGGGAACCGTCCGGGCGTTGAAGGACGGCGCCCCCGTCGCCTCCCTCGCGCACAAGACGGACGGCCGGCTGCCCACCGTATGGACGGTGTCCTTCGCCACCCCGGACGCCGGGACGCTGTGCCGGCGGATCCGCGCGGCCGGCGGGCAGGTCGTCTCCCCGCCGGGGCACTTCGGCGACCTGGGCGTCACCGCGCTCGTCACCGACTCCGAGGGGGCGGTGTTCTCCCTCTGGCAGGGCGCGGAGACCCCCGGCTTCGGGCGCCGTCACGAGCCGGGCACCTTCGCCTGGGTGCAGCTGTACACGCGGGACACCCAGGCGGCCAACACCTTCTACGGCGGTCTCTTCCACGACGCCCTGTTCGGCCCGGACGCCGATCCCGACTTCGGCCGCGCGCCGGTCTCCGACGTCTTCCCGGCCGAGATGCCGCCGCACTTCCTCGTCCACTTCGCCGTCGAGGACCCCGGGGCCGGTCTGGAGGAGGTGGTCCGGCTCGGCGGCCGGGTCCAGGTTCCGCCCTTCGAGACGTCCTACGGCACGGCGGCCGTGGTCACCGACAATCAGGGGGCGTCCTTCGCGCTGCTGCACCGCTGAGTCGCCGGACCGATGAACCGCTGAGCCGTTTCCACCCTCTGTGTCGTATGAAAACCTGGACACCCTATTTGTCGGCCGGTTCGCAACCGGGGGCGCGGACAGGAAGAATCGGGGTGCGTGCCGCCACGGCGGTGCGGTGGTGAGACGCTGCACTTCGATCGCGGGCACAGGTGGTGGCGCGACTCGTACGGGGAGGTGGCAGGCAAGTGGTGGATCAGCTGAGGCAGGACGATCCGCGGCGTATCGGGCCGTTCGAGGTGCTGGGACGGCTGGGAGCCGGCGGCATGGGGCTGGTCTATCTCGCGCGCTCGGCGTCCGGGCGCCGGGTGGCGATCAAGACGGTCCGGACCGAACTGGCCGAGGACCAGCTGTTCCGGGTCCGCTTCACGCGCGAGGTCGAGGCGGCCCGCGCGGTCTCCGGTTTCTACACGGCGGCCGTCGTGGACGCCGATCCGCGCGCCGCCGTGCCGTGGCTGGCCACCGCGTACGTGCCCGCGCCCTCCCTCGAAGAGATAGTGAACGAGTGCGGGCCGCTCCCGGCGCAGGCGGTGCGCTGGCTCGCGGCGGGCGTCGCGGAGGCGCTCCAGTCGATCCACGGAGCCGGACTGGTCCACCGCGACCTGAAACCCTCCAACGTCCTCGTCGTCGAGGACGGCCCCCGGGTGATCGACTTCGGTATCGCGTCCGGCGTCTCCAACACCCGGCTGACGATGACGAACGTCGCCGTCGGCACCCCCGCCTACATGTCCCCGGAGCAGGCCAAGGACTCCCGCAGCGTCACCGGCGCGAGCGACGTCTTCTCGCTCGGCTCGATGCTGGTCTTCGCCGCCACGGGACACCCGCCGTTCCACGGCGCCAACCCCGTCGAGACCGTCTTCATGCTGCTGCGCGAGGGCCCGGACCTCGAAGGCCTCCCGGACGAACTGCGCCCGCTCATCGAAGCCTGCATGCAGATGGAGGCGACGGGCCGGCCCAACCCCGCCGACCTCCAGGCCCAGCTCGCCCCGCACCTGTTCGGCTCCGGCTCCGACGACAGCGGTACGGCGTCGGCGTGGCTGCCCGAGCGGGCGGTGAGCCTGATCGAGACGCGGCGGGGCGGCCGGACGGTGGTCCGGCCCGCGCACGGAACCGGCCGCAGCGCCGGCGGCGGGGCCCGCCCCCACGTCCCTCCGCCGCCCCGGCACGACCCGGTCGTCCCGCCGCCGCTCCCGTCGATGCCCGCGCCGGTCGGTGCGCCGGTGGGCGCCCCCGTGGGCGCCCCCGGCACCGGCCCCGTACGGCTGGCGGGCGCGATGGTGCCCATCGGACCCGGCCCGCGCGTCGCCGACACGCGCGCGGCCGCCGTCAAGGCACCCCCGCCGGCCGCCGCCCTGGCCGCCACCTGGTCCAAGCCCCGCCCCGGCGTCAACGGCGCCGACCCCGCCGTACCGGCACCCGCCGCGCCCACCGCGCCGCCGGACCAGCCCGGCGGCGGCTGGCGCCCGTGGCGCTTCCGCATGTCCAACGACGTCTGGGGCACCCCCGCCGTCGACGGCGACCTCGTCTACGTCACCTCCTTCGAGGTGCACGCCCTCGACGTCGCCACCGGCCGGCGCCGCTTCAAGACCCGCGACGTCGCCTGGTCGATGGCGGTCGCCGACGGTCGTATCCACGCCTCCGACGGGCCCACCCTGTTCGCCCTCGACGCCCGCGAGGGCGGCGACCTGTGGCGGCTGTCCACGGACGCCTGGGTGTACTCCCTCAAGGCCGACCGCGGCACCGTCGTCACCGGCACGCGCGGCGGCGGCGTCCAGGCCTGGGAGGCGTCCACCGGCCAGAAGCTGTGGGAGATCAGCGGCTGCCAGACCGACTTCGAGTCCCCCGAGGCCGGCCCCGCCGTCCACGAGGGCACGGTCTACGTCTGGCAGGACGCCCGGCTGCGCGCCCTCGACGCCCGCACCGGCGACGAGCGCTGGTCGTACCCCATCGGCGACGCGGCCTCCTGCGGCGGCGTCCCGGTCCGTGTGACGCAGGCCCCCGACGGCTACGTCTACGTCTGCGCCGGCACCCGCGTCCTCGCCCTGGAGGTCACCTCCGGCCACGTCCGCTGGCACTTCGAGGCCCCGGCGGTCTTCCTCGCCCCGCCCGCCTTCGTCCCCGGCCCGGCGGTCACCGGCGGCGGCCTCTACCTCGCCGACTACCTCGGCACGGTCTACGCCCTCGACGCCACCGACGGCCGCGACCGCTGGCGCATCGCCACCGAGTCCCGCGCCTCCGTCGACCCGGTCCTGGTCGCCGCCGGCCACGTCCACGTGGGCAGCGGCAAGGGCCTGTACACGCTGGACGCGGTCACCGGCACGCCCAAGTGGCGCTTCCAGTCCGGCGGCGAGATCGTGGGCGCGCCCGCGGTCGCGGAGGGCCGTATCCACTTCGGCTCCAGCGACCACCTGCTCTACACCCTGAAGGCCGACGACGGCCGCCTGAGATGGAAGCTGGCGACCGGCGGCGAGATCACCGGCTCCCCGGTGGTCCGGGACGGCGTGGTGTACGCGTGCAGCAAGGACCGCTGCGTGTACGCGCTGGACGCGGAGAAGGGGACGGGGACGGCGCGGACGGCGTGAACCCCGGTTCTGCGGACGGCCGTCGTACCGGGTGCACGGAAGGGTTGTCGGACGGCGGCCGCCGCTGCGGGGAGCGGCGGCCCGCCGCTCCCACCGCAGACGCTACGCCGGGTACGCGACGGTCGCCAGGCGGTGACATGCCCGTGACACGAAGATCGATAGCCTGAGGGTCATGAATTCTCGGGGGAACACACTCAGGCTCACAGCGGTCTCGGCACTCGTCGTCCTCACCCTCACCGGTTTCTCGACCGGCCGCGGCCACGGCGGCGGCAGCGGCGACGGGGGCGGCGGCGGTTGCAGCAGCTCCGGCCAGGACCACGACTCGTCGTCGAGCTCGGGGGGCGGCTCGCACCGCGACTACGACGATGACGACGACTACGGCTCCGGCTCCGGCGACGACTACGGTTCCGACTCCGGCGGCGACGCGGGGGACGGCGGCGGAAGCGCTTCCTCGTCCGAGCTGGGCGCCCTGGTGTCCCTGGTGGACTGCGCCTCGGAGGAGACCCCGTACGCCACGGTCGAGGTCGCCAACCAGAACACCGCGGACGGCGTCTTCACCGTCACCGTGAGGTTCGAGGACGAGACCGGCGCGGAGGTCCTCACCCGCTCTCAGGACGTCGCCGTACCCGGGACCGGGACGGTGCCGATCCGGGTGGAGATCGGCGACGAGGACGTGACCCGGATCGCCGCATGCGAACCCGACATGATCGCCGAGCCGGCCGTGCGCTGATCCGACCGGGGATCACAGGTGGCCGTCGGGCCACTCGCTTCTTCGCCGGTGTCGTGCTTCCGCGACCCGCGTCAAGGGCGCTGCGTTCCGCTGCGCTCCACTCCGCGTCGCCTTCGGCGATGGGCCTACGGCCCACCCTTGACCCGGCCCGCTCCAGCACGGGGGAGAAGCGAGTGGCTGGGCGAGCCGTGCGCCGATGTCCAGCTCTGCGTCACGGAACTGGTGGGCAATGTGATCCGTCACGTGGGGGAGGGGAATCCGGTACGCGTCCGCGTGGCCCGCACGGGTACGCACATCCGCGTCGAGGTCACCGACCCCGACCCGCACACGCTGCCCGTACTCCGCCGGGCCGACGCGGAGGACGAACAGGGACGCGGGCTGTCGCTGCTCGACGCGGTGGTGTGCAGGTGGGGAGTGGACCACGGAGGCGAGGGCGAGACGGTGTGGTGCGAGCTGGACGGTACGTAGAGCAGGGCCGTACGACGATGGGGCCGAGGTTTCCCTCGGCCCCATCGGTGGTCGGGCGGTGCGTCAGGGCGCGTACTGGTCGAGCGGCACCACGACGCTGTCCTGAGGGCTCACCGGTGCGTGGTTGTCGGCCAGCGCCGGGCTCGCGACGGCGCCGGTGATGCCGAGGACCAGGGCGATGGTGGCGAGGACCTTCTTGGTGCGGGTCACTGGGACTCCTGTTGTGGGAGAGCAGATCCGTACGGGAAGTGACATTAGGGCGAGCGCCGCCCGTTGTTCGAGTGATTCGAACGGTTCGCGTCAAAGGTTGACCAGAAACCCGTGCGGACACACGTCGGCCGCGACGGCTCCCCCTCCGCGCCGCCGCGGCCGATTCCCCGTGCGGGAAGGACGGCTACTTGCCGTCGAGGTCCAAGGCGGGCGGAGCCGGTGCGTGCTGGTCGAGCGTGGTGACCTCGCCGATGCTCGGCGGCGCGGGGGCGTGCTGGTCGAGCGTCGTGATCTCGGAGTCCTTGCTCGGCGGAGCAGGCGCGTGCTGGTCGAGAGTGGTGATCTCCGGGTCCTTCTTGGCTTCGCTCATGACATGTACCCCCAAAAGGTAGACAGGGTTTTGCGGTCCGGACCGCCCGTTCGGCAACTCCCCCGAGGATCACCGAACGGGCGGTCCGGCGGGTCTCAGCCTAGAGGTGAGACCCTGTGGATCCGTCTGCCCCCCGACGCGACGGATCCGTTCCATGAGAGTCGCAGTCAGGCATAAACGTTCGATGAACGCGGTTCCCAGTGTCAGGCCGCGGAGAGCGGAGTGAGCAGGCGGCGTACCTGGGCCGCTTCGGCGGAGCCCGCCTCGTCGTAGATGGTCAGGGCTTCGCGCCAGCACGCACGGGATCGGTCCGCCTGGCCGAGTGCGTCCAACGCCCTGCCGAGCACGGTCAGGGCGTTGGCCCGCATCCAGTCGCCCCCGATGCAGCCGATTGCCAGGGCCTGTTCGGCGTGCTGGGCGGCCCGCGCCGGGCGGCCGGCCCTCAGGTGGACCTCTGCGATGCGGTAGTGGGTCGTGCCCTCCCAGAGGGACTGCCGGTTCTCCGCGAAGATGCGCAGCGCCTCGTCGAGTTGGGCGAGCGCCTCGGCCGGCCGCCCCGCCTGGGTGAGCACGATGCCGGAGGCGTACCTGGCGTTCGCCAGGCGTACGGACAGCCCCAGCTCGTCGTAGATCTCGATGCCTCGCTGCGCCAGTTCAACGGCTTCAGGGCTGCGGTCCATCGAAGCCAGGGTGCGGGAGAGGTTGCAGACCGCGCTTGCTTCACCCGGCGTGTTGTCGTCGGCGCGGAAGGCGTCGATCGCCCTGAGGAAGTACCCCTCGGCGTCCGCGTAACGGGCCGTGCACAAGGCGATGATGCCCAACTGGTTGGGGGCGGTGCTTCTCGCCCATGGGTCGTCCGCGCCGCGCAGCAGCGCGTCAGCGCGCTGGGCCTCTTTCTCGGCGGCTTCGAACCGGCCTGCCTGGCTGAGTACTTGGGCCAGGGTGACGCGCGCCCGCATTTCGGCCCGCGCCTCCCCCAGAGCGGCAGCGGCGTCACACGCGGCGATCGCGGTCTTCTGGTACTGACGTGAGTCGGCCCCGGATTCCGCCAGATCTATGGTGACCACGAGCAGGTCGACGGCACGCCGCAGCATGGGGGCCTCGAGAGACTGCTGCACGCAGGCCAGGAGTGGTCCGGCTTCCGCGTGCAACCAGTCCAGCGCCTTCGAGGCGTCGGCGAACTGCTCGCCCGTGAACCGGCCTTGCTCCAGGTGCGCGACGGTCCGGTCACCCGGCCGTTCGACGGCGTACACCTGTGCCGCCGTCGCCAGGTAGAAGTCCAGCAACCGCGACATCGCCGCCTTCCGCTCCCCGGGTGGCTGCTCGTCCCTCTCCGCACAAGCACGCGCGTAGAGCCGCACCAGATCGTGGAACCGGTACCGTCCCGGTGCCGCCGACTCCAGCAGGGACGTGTCGACCAGGGACTCCAGCAGGTCCTCCGTGTCGTCCACCGGGAGGTCGAGCACGGCTGCCGCGGCGGCCAGGGAGATGTCGGGACCGTCCGCCAGACCCAGCAGGCGGAACGCGCGGGCCTGGACCGTGTCCAGGGCGCCGTAGCCCAGCTCGAACGTCGCCTTCACCGCCAGGTCGCCCGCCTGGAGTTCGTCGAGCCTGCGGCGTTCGTCGGCGAGCTTCGCCGCCAGGACCGAGACCGTCCAGGTGCGCCTCGCCGCCAGGCGGGACGCCGCGATGCGGATCGCCAGCGGCAGGAAGCCGCACGCCGCCACCACGTCCAGGGCCGCTTCCCGCTCCGACCTCACCCGTTCCTCACCCACGATCCTCGTGAAGAGGGACAGCGCCTCGTCCGGTGACATCACGTCCAGGTCGATCAGGTGCGCCCCGGCCAGGCCCACCATCCGCACCCGCGACGTGACCAGTGCCGCGCAGCCCGCCGTCCCGGGGAGCAGGGGCCTGACCTGCGCCGCGTCACGCGCGTTGTCCAGCAGCACCAGCACCTTGCGGCCGTCCAGGACCGAGCGGTACAGCGCCGCCCGTTCCTCCAGCGAGTCCGGGATCGCCGAGTCCGCCGTGCCGAGGGCGCGCAGGAAGGAGCCCAGGACCGTCTCCGGCTCCGCCGACCGCGCGCCGGCGCCCTGGAGGTCGACGTACAGCTGGCCGTCGGGGAAGGCGGACCGCGCGCCGTGTGCCACGTGCACCGCCAGTGTCGTCTTGCCGACGCCGCCGATGCCGGCCAGCGCCGACACCGCCATCACCTGGCCCTCCGCGCCGGACGCCGAGACCAGTACGTCGCTCAGCTCCCGTACGAAGGACGCGCGGCCCGTGAAGTCCGGCACCGTCGCCGGGAGCTGGGCCGGGCGGACGGGGACCGCCACCGGTTCCGTCATGGGGGCGGAGGGTTCCGCGAGGCCCGGGTCGGCCCGGAGGATGCGTTGCTGGAGGTCCTGCAGGTCCGGGCGAGGGTCGACGCCGAGTTCGTCGGCGAGGAGGCGGCGGGTGTCCGCGTACACCGCGAGGGCCTCCGCCTGGCGGCCGCTGCGGTAGAGCGCCAGCATCAGCAGCCCCCGCAGCCGCTCCCGCAGCGGGTGCGCCGCCGTCAGGGCCGTCAGCTCCGAGACCGCCTCCGCGTGGCAGCCCTGCTCCAGGTCCATGTCCAGGCGGGACTCCAGGAGCTGGAGCCGCCACTCCTCCAGGCGGACCCGCTGGGTCTCCGCGTACGGGCCCGGCACCCCGGCCAGCGTCTCGCCGTCCCACAGGGACAGGGCCCGGCTCAGTACGTCCCGTGCGTGGCACAGGTCCCCGGTGTTCCGTGCCTTCTCCGCCTCCGCCGCCAGCTCCTGTGCCGCCGCGAGATCCAGCGCCCCCTCGCCGAGCCCGCGCACCGCGTAGCCGCCGGACTCGCTGACCAGCACTCCGGGGTCCAGCACCTTCCGCAGCCGGGAGGCGTACGTACGCACCGCCGCCAGCGCCTGGGACGGGGGTTCCTCGCCCCACAGGGCGTCGATCAGTTCGGCCGCCGTGGCCGTACGGCCCTCGCGCAGCAACAGGGCGGCGAGCAGGGCGCGTTGCTGGGGGCTGCCGGTGGCGACGGGTTCGTCGTCGCGCCAGGCGCGCACCGGGCCGAGCACGCCGAAGCGCAGCGAATCGGGCTCCGTCGAGGAGCCGGGACGCCGCTGCTCCGGTCCTCGCGGCACACTGTCCATGCAGTCCCCCTATGCATCCTGAGCAACTACGCCAGTTTGCCTTGTTCATGGCAGATGCGTCAGCCGTGCGAGACGGCGATCACACGGGGAGCGGCGGGCCGTCACAAGGCCCGCACACTCCGTCCTCAGTCGTCCAGGTCCACCCGCACCGTCAGCAGCCCCGCCCCGAAGGCCCGCACGGCGGCGCTGTTGAAGCGGGGCAGGGTGCGCAGCCGGTTCACGGGGTCGTCGTCGGGCAGGAGGCGGGCGGTGCCGGTGTGCCAGCGGCCCCGGACGCGCACCCGCACCCGGGGGTCCGCCTGGATGTTGCGGACGTACTGCGACCGTTCGCCGAACTCCGACACCAGCCAGAACGAGCCGCCGACCCGGCGCCCGCCCACCGGGGTCCGGCGGGGCAGGCCGGAGACGCGGCCCGTGGTTTCCAGCAGGGTCTGGAGCGGCAGCCGGCGCAGCAGGGGGTTGATCCGGCGTTGGAAGGCGGTGGCGGTCCGGTACTTGCGTTCGGCGTGCGAGGTCCCAGAAGTCATCGTGCGGCGAGCCTACCGGCGGCCGGGGGAGACGGGACCGGTGCTGTACCGCCTTTGAAGTGAGCGGTGTTCGTGCCGCACCGCCATCGGCCGGCCTTTCACCGGGCGGGGGTCCGAGGGAGGATCACCAAGAAATCCCGACCGGTCGGTATGGACAGGCGGAACGTGCACGGGTATTGATGGGGTCGTCGTCCGCGTACGAAAGGCCGCTCATGCGCATCGCCGTCACGATCTTCCTCACCGACGAGACGATCACCCCGGTCCGGCTCGCCCGTGAGCTGGAGCAGCGCGGGTTCGCCGGGCTGTACCTGCCGGAGCACACGCACATCCCCGTCGAGCGGACCAGCCCGTACCCGGCGGGCGGTGAGCTGCCCCGCGAGTACGGACGCACCCTCGACCCCTTCGTCGCGCTCGGTCAGGCCGCCGCCGTCACCGAGCGGCTGGGGCTCGGCACCGGCATCACGCTCGCCGCGCAGCACGACCCGATCGACCTGGCCAAGCAGGTCGCGACCCTCGACCACCTCTCCGGGGGCCGGTTCACGCTCGGGCTCGGCTTCGGCTGGAACGTGGAGGAGGCCGCCGACCACGGCGTGGAGTGGCGTACCCGGCGTGAGCTGGTCCGGGACCGGATGGGGCTGATGCGGGCGCTGTGGGCGGAGGAACCGACGGCGTACGAGGGGGAGTTCGGGAGCGTGCGGGCGAGCTTCGCGTACCCCAAGCCGGTGCGGAAGCCGCGCGGTCCGGTGGTCGGGCCGCGCACGCTGGTCGGCGGGGCGGCGGGGCCGAAGCTGTTCGGGAACATCTGTGAGTACGCCGACGGCTGGCTGCCGATCGGCGGGCGGGGCCTGACGGAGGCGCTGCCCGCACTCCGTGCCGCCTGGGCCGGCGCGGGCCGCGATCCCGGCGCCCTCCAGGTCGTGCCGTACGCCGTGCGTCCCAGCGCGGGCAAGCTGGCCCACTTCGCGGAGCTGGGCATCGAGGAGGTCGTGGTGCAGCTGCCGCCGGAGGGGGAGGCGGGGGTGCTGCGGGCGCTGGACGCGTTCCAGCCGTTCGTGGACGGGGGAGGGGAAGGGGTCTGATGCGGACGGGCAGGGGTCCTGATCACGCCGAACGTATGCTCAAAGGATGACGACTTCCGCGACCACCGGAACCGGCGGCCCCACCGAGAGCTCCCTGCGGCGCGCCCTCAGACGCGCCCGGGACGGCGTCTCCCTGGACGTCTCGGAGGCGGCGGTCCTGCTCCAGGCGCGCGGTGAGCACCTCCAGGACCTCTCCGCGTCGGCCGCCCGGGTGCGGGACGCGGGGCTCGAGGCGGCGGGGCGGCCCGGTGTCATCACCTACTCGAAGAGCGTCTTCGTCCCGCTGACCCGGCTGTGCCGGGACAAGTGCCACTACTGCACGTTCGTCACCGTGCCCGGCAAGCTGCGCCGGGCCGGGCACGGGATGTTCATGTCGCCGGACGAGGTGCTGGACATCGCCCGCAAGGGCGCCGCCGCCGGCTGCAAGGAAGCCCTCATCACCCTCGGCGACAAGCCCGAGGACCGCTGGCCGGAGGCGCGCGAGTGGCTCGACGCGCACGGCTACGACGACACGATCGCGTACGTGCGGGCGATCTCCATCCGGATCCTGGAGGAGACGGGACTCCTCCCGCACCTCAACCCGGGCGTCATGACCTGGACGGACTTCCAGCGGCTGAAGCCCGTCGCGCCCTCCATGGGCATGATGCTGGAGACCACCGCCACCCGTCTGTGGTCCGAGCCCGGCGGTCCCCACCACGGCTCCCCGGACAAGGAGCCGGCCGTACGGCTGCGGGTGCTGGAGGACGCGGGCCGCTCCTCGGTCCCCTTCACGTCCGGGATCCTCGTCGGCATCGGCGAGACGTACGAGGAGCGCGCGGAGTCGCTGTTCGCGCTGCGGAAGGTCTCCCGCGCCCACCACGGCATCCAGGAACTGATCATCCAGAACTTCCGCGCCAAGCCGGACACCGCGATGCGCGGCATGCCGGACGCGGAACTCGACGAGCTGGTCGCCACGGTCGCCGTCGCCCGGCTCGTCCTCGGTCCGTCCGCCTGCCTCCAGGCGCCGCCGAATCTGGTCGACTCCGAGTACGGGCGGCTGATCGCGGCCGGGATCGACGACTGGGGCGGGGTCTCCCCGCTGACCATCGACCACGTCAACCCCGAGCGGCCGTGGCCGCGGATCGAGGAGCTGGCCGCGCACTCCGCGGCCGCCGGCTTCGAGCTGCGCGAACGCCTCTGCGTCTACCCGGAGTTCGTGCGGCGCGGTGAGCCGTGGCTGGACCCGCGGCTGCGTCCGCACGTGGCCGCGCTCGCCGACCCGGCCACGGGCCTGGCGCGCCCCGACGCCCTCCCGCGGGGGCTGCCCTGGCAGGAGCCGGACGAGGCGTTCACCGCGACCGGCCGCACCGATCTGCACCGCACCATCGACACCGAGGGCCGTACGGGCGACCGCCGCGACGACTTCGACGAGGTGTACGGCGACTGGGACGCCCTGCGCGAGGCCGCCGCCCCCGGCATGGTCCCCGAGCGCATCGACACCGACGTACGCGAGGCCCTGCGCACGGCGGCCGACGACCCGACGAAGCTGACCGACGCGGAGGCGCTGGCGCTGCTGCACGCCGACGGTGCCGCGCTGGACGCGCTGTGCCGGGTCGCGGACGACGTCCGCAGGTCGGCGGTGGGCGACGACGTGACGTACATCGTCACCCGCAACATCAACTTCACCAACGTCTGTTACACCGGCTGCCGTTTCTGCGCCTTCGCGCAGCGCCGCACCGACGCCGACGCCTACACGCTCTCGCTCGACCAGGTCGCCGACCGCGCCCAGCAGGCGTGGGACGTGGGCGCGGTGGAGGTCTGCATGCAGGGCGGCATCCACCCCGACCTGCCCGGCACGGCGTACTTCGACATCGCGAAGGCGGTGAAGGAGCGCGTCCCCGGCATGCACGTGCACGCCTTCTCCCCGATGGAGGTCGTCAACGGCGCGACCCGCACCGGCATGTCGATCCGCGAGTGGCTGTCGGCGGCGAAGGAAGCCGGCCTGGACACCATCCCCGGTACGGCGGCGGAGATCCTCGACGACGAGGTCCGCTGGATCCTGACCAAGGGCAAGCTCCCGGCGGCGACCTGGACCGAGGTGGTCACCACCGCCCACGAGCTGGGCATCCGCTCCTCCTCGACGATGATGTACGGCCATGTCGACCAGCCCCGCCACTGGCTGGGCCACCTGCGCACCCTCGCCGGCATCCAGCAGCGCACGGGCGGTTTCACGGAGTTCGTGACACTCCCCTTCATCCACACCAACGCGCCGGTCTACCTCGCCGGTATCGCCCGCCCCGGCCCGACGACGCGCGACAACCGCGCGGTCACGGCGATGGCCCGCCTGCTGCTCCACCCGTACATCCCCAACATCCAGACGAGCTGGGTGAAACTGGGCACGGAGGGGGCGGCGGAGATGCTCCGCTCCGGCGCGAACGACCTCGGCGGCACGCTGATGGAGGAGACGATCTCGCGCATGGCGGGTTCGTCGTACGGTTCCTACAAGTCGGTCAAGGACCTGATCGCGGTCGCGGAGGCCGTCGGCCGCCCGGCGAAGCCCCGTACGACCCTGTACGGCGAGGTGCCGGAGGAGCGCCGTCGTGCGGCGGAGGCCTCCGACGGGCACCTTCCGGAGCTGCTGCCGGTACTGGACTGAGACGGGCCGGGGAAGCGCGGGCGCTGGCAGTAGGATGATCCGACCCGCGTTCGATCGGGACCCGCGGCCTTCGGACCGGAACCCGCGGCCTTCGATCGGGACCCGTAGCTGAGGAGATGCGTACCGGTGCCTGCCCGTCTTCCCTCGTGGGCCTGGGTGACCGGGCTGACCACGGGGGCGATCGCCGCGGTGGTGGTCCTGGCCGTCCAGGCGGACCAGGGGACGAAGCCCGTCGCCGCCACGACCCGGCCCAGCGCGTCGGCGACGGCGGACGCGAAACCGTCCGCCGAGCCGGAGGAGAAGAAACCGGCGGCGGTACCGGCCGACTCGGGCACGGGCCGCAGGATCGTCTACTCCCTCGGCGACAAGCGGGTCTGGCTGGTCGACGCCGGCGACACCCCCCGCCGCTCCTTCGCGGTCTGGCCGGGCACGGTCGCCCCGGACCCCGGCACGTACACGATCGGCAAGCGCACCGAGGCCACCACCGGCAGCGACGGCGTCCCGGTCGAGCACATCATGTACTTCGCCCAGAAGTCCGGCGTCTTCGTCGCCTTCTCCAACGCGGTCGACGGCTCCTCACCCCCGCCCGCCGACCCGGGCGCGCAGACGGGCGGCATCCGCGTCGCCAAGCCCGACGGCAAGGCCCTGTGGACCTTCGGCTCGGCGGGCACGACGGTCCGGGTCGTCGAGTAGCCGGGGCGGCCACGAAACGCGGGTCGCGACGACGTGCGTGGCTACTCGGTGTCCTTCGGGTGGCGAGTGGACGCGTACACGAAATGGACCGTGTGGCGCGCCTCGTCGACGAGGTAGCGGACTCGGCCGCCCGCCGTCACCTCGTACTCCCACTGGGGATGGTCCCGACCACCGAGGCCACCGGTGGCCAGTCGGCCGCGGAGCCTGTGCTGACGGTCGGGGTCGGCTCGGGACAGTGGATCGCGGCGCAGGGCCTCGAAGCACCGACGTGCGTTCCCCGGAGCCTCCGCGCCCAGCTCGCCCCACCCCTTGGCTGCCTCGTTGGTCGCGAACCGCAGGTGCCACTCACCGTCCACCGGCGGCGGAGCGACGTCGTCACCGCGCTTCGGACTCACGGCACCGTCACTTCGCCGTGGTCCTCGTCCGGCCGTCGACGGGTGAGCTGTGCGGTGAGTTCGGGATCGGCGAGGATGCGGGCCGTCGCGCGCCATTCGACGACGAGGCGATGAAGATTGCCATGGACGTCCAGCTGGGCCGCGTCGTGCGTGGCGTCGATGAGTTCGGCCACGAACTCCTGCGACTCCTCGGCATTCAAG
Organism: Streptomyces sp. NPDC059787; assembly: GCF_042732315.1. Lineage (NCBI taxonomy): Bacteria > Bacillati > Actinomycetota > Actinomycetes > Kitasatosporales > Streptomycetaceae > Streptomyces > Streptomyces sp. NPDC059787. The sequence continues at coordinate 4,877 of NZ_JBHWHX010000055.1, read as the reverse complement.
TGGCGGACCCAGGGGAAGACCGACGGCAGCGCGCGCAGTATGGCCCGCTCGCCGGCGTCACTGCGCACGAGGGCGGCCAGGAGACGGGCGGTGATGTCCGCCGTCTCCTCGCGCTGCTGGTCATGGCGGGCGGTGGTCAGGTAGAGATCCTCGCCGTCCCGGCGCGTGACGTGCACGCGCTGCGTCCGGTCGAGTGTCTCGGCGACCCGCTTCGAATTCTTCGAGAGCTCGGAAAAGGCAACCGTGGGAGTGGACACGAATCGACGGTACTTCGGAATGTGTTCCGAAGTCAATCGGGGTGGCGGCCGGATCGCCCGCCCTGCTGGACCGGCAGGTGGTTGACCAGCAGGACCACGCCGCTGAGGACGAACACCCGCAGCGCCGCGTCCAGGCCGTTCCAGTCCTCCGACTGCCACATCGCGAACCACTCGCCGCCGATCGCCATGAAGCCCGCGCCGAACAGGAGCATGACCATCAGCAGGCCGTAGGTGGAGACGCGGCGGGCATGCGCGTGGTCGGGGCGGGCCCAGAGCCAGGTGCCGTACGCCAGGACCAGCGCGGCGGCCGTCTCCCAGACGATGATCGCGACGTACGCGGCGTCCTGCACGCCCTCGTTCGTGATCGCGCGCCACATCAGGTCGTCGTCCTTGAACGTGGTGTCCATCGCGAGGACGTGCCGCACGAAGTCCTGGTTCGTCCCGAAGTCCGTGATGTTCCCGAGGGCGACCAGCGCCATGTAGAGGGCGACGGAGGCGGTGAGCAGCATCGCGGTGAGGGGCAGCGCGCCGCGTGATGTTGTGGTGGGCATGGCGGTTCCTTTCCCCGTACGGCGGCCCGTACCCGGGGGAGTTGAGCCAGAATGAGGTCGGTCGGGACACGGGCGAGGGGACGTACGCGTGGCGCGGGCACGGCTGTCGATGCAGCAGATCGTCCAAGGGCGGCGGCGTGCCGGAATCGTGGGCCGCGGCGCCGAACGCGAGCTGTTCCGGGCGAACTTCGACATCCCGCCCGAGGACGAACGGCACCGCTTCCTGTTCCATGTGCACGGCACGCCGGGCGTCGGAAAGACCAGGCTGCTCAAGGAGTTCGAGCACATCGCCCGGGAGCGCGGCGCGTTGACGGTGTACGTCGACGAGAGCGCGCGGGGCGTCCCGGAGGCGCTGGAGGTGATGTGCCGCCAGTCGGCCGCGCAGGGAAGCCGGTTCAAGGAGCTGGAGCGGCTGCTGACGGACCACCGCGAGCGGCGCCACGAGGCCGAGTCGGCCGCCCTCGCCGCGCTGGACCCCGATCCGGCGAGCGGTCCGTCCGCCGGCGGCATGGCGGTCGCGCGGGCCGGGCTGGCCGGGCTGGGACTCGTTCCGGGCCTCAGCGCCTTCACCGGTGTCCTCGACCCCACCCAGCTCGCCCAGGGCGCCGACCGTCTGCGCGCCGGCCTCAGCGCCCGCTTCCGCAGCCACGAGGACGTGCAGTTGGTCCTCTCGCCGGAGAGCGTCCTCACCCCCGTGCTGGCGAACGAGCTCCACGGAGCCGCCTCCGGCGCACCCTGGATCGTCCTGTTCTTCGACACGTACGAGCGCACGGGCCCCTTCCTCGACGCCTGGCTGCACGACCTCCTGACCACCGACCGGTACGGCACACTCCCCGCCACGGTCGTCGTCGTCACCGCCGGTCAGCTTCCGCTCGACACCGCCCGCTGGAGCGGCTTCGCGGACTTCACGACCGTGCTGCCGCTGTGGCCGTTCACCGAGGCGGAGGCGCGCGGGCTGCTCGCGGACCGGGGGATCACGGCGGAACCGGTCGTGACGGAGGTGCTCCGGCTCACCGGCGGGCTTCCCGTCCTCGTCTCCACGCTGGCGGCCTCCCGCCCCACCCGTCCCCAGGACGTGCACGACCCCAGCGCCACCGCCGTGGAGCGGTTCCTCGGGTGGGAGCGGGACCCGGTGCGCAGGGCCGCCGCGCTCGCGGGCGCGCTGCCCCGCCTGCTGGACGCCGACGTGTTCCACGTGGCCGCCGCCGCCCGCGGTGAGCTGCCCGACGGCCTGTACGAGTGGGTGAGCACCCTGCCGTTCACCGTCGAGAGCGCGGGACGGCTCCGCTACCACGACGTCGTACGCGCGCCGATGCTGCGCCTGCAGCGCGGGCGCTCTCCGCGGGGGTGGGCGGAGAACCAGCAGCGGCTGGCCGAGGCGTTCCGGCGGTGGCGCGAGGAGAGCGAGGCCGGCCGGGGCGCCGTCGAGCTGTGGGCGGACCCCGACTGGCGCGAGCTGCGGCTGGCGGAGTCGTACCACCTGCTGTGCGGGGGCGGGCGGCAGTCCCTGTCCGAGGTGTTGCGGGACCTCGTCGAGGCCTGCGACCAGGGGGAGTCCGTCGCCGGACAGTGGGTGGGGCTGCTGACGGAGGCGGGGCGGGACGCCGGGCTGACCGTGGTGGGCAGGTGGGGGAACGACCTCTCGGGAGCGCTCGGACGGGGCGGTACGGGGGCCGTGCTGGACCTGCTGGTGGAGAGCGTGCAGCGCCGCAGGCTGCGGTGGAACGACGAGGTGCGGATGCCCGTGACCCCGGGACGGTCACGTCCGGCGCGGGACGTGCCGGACGGTACGGCACCCGGTGAGACCGGGGCCGGAGCCGGTCCGCTCGAAGAGGAGCCGTTCGACGAGGAGTTCATTCGTTCGGTACCCCTCGACGGGGAGCCGGTCCACGGGGAGCGGACGGAGCCGGTGCCGGTCGCCGCGGCCGGGGCGGAACCGGGGGACTGGCCGGACGAGCTCCCTCCCGAGACGCGGTTGCGGGTGCACCGCCTCCGGGCCGAAGCACTGGCCGTCCGGGGCGACTACGCCGCCGCCGCGTTCCACATGTGGCTCGCCGGGAACCTGGCACCGGACGACCCCGGAATCATCGCCTCGAGGGGCGAGTACATGCGCGCCTTCGGCCGGTTCGAACCGGCTCTGGCCGAACTGCTCCGGGCGATCCGGCTCGACCCGGACCACGCCTACGCCTGGGCCTCCCTCGGCGCCACCCACCTCGCCCTCGGCGACCCCGAGGCCGCGCTCAGCGCCCTCGACCACGCCTTGGAACTGAAGCCCGACTACCCCTGGGCGCTGGTCCGCCGGGCCCGCGTGTGGCGGGAGCTCGACGAACCGGAACGCCGGCTGGCCGACCTCGGCCGGGCCGTCGCCGTGCAGCCCGACTCCCCCTGGGCCCACTGCGAACGCGGGGACGCGCTGCGGAGCGCCGGCCGCGACGAGGAGGCCCTCGCCGCCTACGACCACGCACTCACCCTCGACCCCGGGTACGCGTCGGCGTACGCGAGCCGGGGCGTGAGCCGCTTCAACCTCGGCCGCCACACGGAGGCCCTGGCCGATCTGGACCGCGCCCTGGAACTCGACCCCTCCTACGAGTGGGCGCGCACCCGGCGCGACGCGGTCGTACGACACCGCGACGGCTGAGATCCCCCTGTCCGACCACTTCCGATCACTCACTTCACACGCCTCACACCCCGCGTACCGATCCGCCCCCTGAACCGACCGTCCCCGTTCGATTACAGTGCTGGCACCGCACATACGGACGAGGTCCCGGGAGGTCGGGGTGGGCGGTACTGCCGGGCCCGTGTGGGGGCGGCGCGAGCAGCAGGACTTCCGCAGCCGGGTGCGCGGGACACTGCTCGGGGTCGCCCTGGGGGACGCGCTGGGCGCGCCCGTGGACGGAACGACGGCCGACGGGATACGACAGGCGCACGGTGCGGAGGGTCTCACCGAGCTCGCCCCCGCCCACGGCCGGCGCGGTGCCGTCACCCACCACACCCAGCTCACCCTCTTCTCCGTGGACGGCCTGATCCGCGCCCAGGTACGGCGCGACACCGGCGCCTGGCACCCGCCGACCGATCTGCACCGGGCGTATCTGCGCTGGGCCGCCACCCAGCGGGACTGGGGCCCGGACGAGCGGCGCAAGGACGACGGCTGGCTGGCGCGCGAGGAGTGGCTGTACGCCCGCCGGGAGCCCGTCCGCACGCTGCTGCTCGGGCTCGGGGACGAGACCATGGGGACGCCGGCGGCGCCCAAGAACCCCGGCGAGGCGGGGCCCGAGGCGGCGGCCCGGTCCGCGCCGTTCGGGCTGCTCGTCGGCTGGGAGCCGCAGCTCGTCGCGCAGCTCGCCGTGGAGTGCGCGGCGCAGACCCACGGCCACCCGGTCGCCTGCCTCGCGGCGGGCGCGTACGCCGTGATCGTGCACGCGCTGGCCCGGGGCGAGAGTCTGGACACGGCGGTGCAGCGGGCGCTCGCGCTGCTGGCCGCACGGCCGGGCCATCAGCCGGTGTCGGACGCGCTCCAGCACGCGCTGGGCGCCGTACGGCAGGGGATGCCCACCCCGCAGCGGGTCACGGAGCTGGTCGGGAACGCCACCGCCGAGGGGCTGCTGGCCGCCGCCGTGTACTGCGCGCTGGTGGGGGAGGACGTACGGCAGGGGTTGTGCCTGGCCGTGAACCACGACGGGCCCAGCGCCGCCGCCGGGGCGCTGACCGGCGGGCTGCTCGGGGCGCTGCATGGCGAGACGGCCCTCCCGCCGGCCTGGCTGGCCGAGCTGGAGGGCCGTCCCACGATCCTGGAACTCGCCGACGACTTCGCGATGGAGATGACGCAGGGCGCTGCGCTGCACGGGCCGGCGGGGTCGTCGGCGGCGTGGCTGGCGCGGTATCCGCGGGGGGCCTGAGATCGGGGGATTTCGCCCCCGCCGCCCCTTCCCGTCCCTGGGGCTTCGCCCCCAGACCCCCTCACGCAGTTCCCCGCGCCCCTGAAGGGGCGCGGGGAACGGGAAGGGGCGGCGGGGGCGGAGGACAACGCCTGATCCCTCCCCGGTGCGGGGGACGGCACCGCCCCCCCGGC
>NZ_JBHWHX010000054.1:0-43300 GCF_042732315.1 Streptomyces sp. NPDC059787 | reverse complement strand
GCGTCTGAGGAGCGGGGTCTGGGGCGGAGCCCCAGGTTCGGGACGGGAAGGGGCGGCGGGGGCGAAAACACACCTGGCGCGACGGCGTCAGCTGCCCCAACCGCGGACGTAGGGGTTCCCCTGAGGCGGTACGTGGGGCAGTCCCGTCGGCGGCATGGTCGGCGGCATCGGCGGCATCGGCGGGACGGGGCCCGGGAGCGGCGGAAGGCTCGACGGGTGGGCGCCCAGCCGGATGCCGTAGCGCCGCTTCAGCCGGCCCGTCTCCGCCAGGGCGATCGCCGTGACGGTCACCGGGGCGCCCAGGATGAAGACGATGCCCATGGTGAGGCTGAGCCCGTGCAGATCGCCGGTGACGAGGTCCGGGATCGCCATCAGCCAACTGGTCACCGTGGCCAGCAGCGCCGGCAGACAGCGGTGCACGGCGGCCGTGCCGAAGAAGTTGCCGGAGACCCGTACGGCCCCGGAGGCCACGAAGACGAGCATCCACATCATCGTCAGACCGACGCCCATGATCGCGAACATGCTGTTCGAGCCGTTCGTCCACTGCACCAGCACCACCATCGCCACCACGCAGCCGATGAACAGCAGGAGCAGCTTGAGGGAGTTGAGCAGCGGCACCCGAAGCTGGCGCACGGTGCCGGTGCGCCGCCAGACGAAGAGCATCACCCCGACCGTCAGCGGGGTGAGCAACAGCAGCACCGCCGAGGCGGTCAGCGCGTTCTCCAGCAGCTCCGTGACGTCGAAGCCGCCCTCCAGGACGGTGTAGACGCCGACGGAGGCGATCGCCCCGGCGATGACCCTGAAGCGCTTGAGCCGCTCGATGGACGGGTCGAGCGACTGCGGGATCCACGCGGGGTGGAACACCGCCCTCGCGACGTGATGGGGTTTCAGGAAGGTCCGGACCCTCAGCGTGCCGCCGGTCCAACTCCCGGACGTACGTGTCACCTTGTGCTCCCCCGAGCGCTCGCTGTGATGATCGCGGGGGATTCTACGGGAAGCGGACGGCGTCACGCCGCCCGCTTTCCCGCACCGGGCTCACCGCCGTCCGCGCAGCTCCCGGTAGGTGGCGACGAGGGCCTTGGTGGAGGCGTCCAGGCCCGGCACGGAGCCCGCCGCGTCAGCGGCTGATGTCGACGTCTCGGTGAGGGCGGGTTCGACGCGCTTGGCGAGGACCTTGCCGAGTTCGACGCCCCACTGGTCGAAGGAGTCGATGTTCCAGACGGCGCCCTGCACGAACACCTTGTGCTCGTAGAGCGCGACGAGCTGGCCGAGCACGGACGGCGTGAGCTCGCGCGCGAGGATCGTGGTCGTGGGGTGGTCGCCCTTGAACGTCTTGTGCGGGACCAGTTCCTCCGGCACCCCTTCGCCGCGCACCTCCTCGGGGGTCTTGCCGAAGGCGAGGGCCTGGGTCTGGGCGAAGAAGTTGGCCATCAGCAGGTCGTGCTGGGCCTTGAGTTCGTCGCCCAGCTCGGCGACGGGCTCGGCGAAGCCGATGAAGTCCGCCGGGATCAGCTTCGTACCCTGGTGGATCAACTGGTAGTAGGCGTGCTGCCCGTTGGTGCCCGGCGTGCCCCACACCACCGGTCCCGTCTGCCAGTCGACCTCGTGCCCGTCCCGGCCGACGTACTTGCCGTTGGACTCCATGTCGAGCTGCTGGAGGTAGGCGGTGAACTTCGACAGGTAGTGCGAGTACGGCAGTACCGCGTGCGACTGCGCGTCGTGGAAGTTGCCGTACCAGACGCCCAGCAGACCCATCAGCAGCGGCACGTTGGACTCGGCCGGGGCGGTGCGGAAGTGCTCGTCGACGATCCGGAACCCGTCGAGCATCTCCCGGAAGCGGTCCGGGCCGATGGCGATCATCAGCGACAGGCCGATCGCGGAGTCGAAGGAGTAGCGTCCGCCGACCCAGTCCCAGAACTCGAACATGTTCGCCGTGTCGATGCCGAAGTCGGCGACCTTCCCAGCGTTCGTCGACAGGGCGACGAAGTGCCTGGCGACGGCGGCCTCGTCCTTGAGGGCGTTCAGCAGCCAGGTCCGCGCGGAGGTGGCGTTGGTGACCGTCTCGATGGTGGTGAAGGTCTTGGAGGCGACGATGAACAGCGTCTCCGCCGGGTCCAGGTCGCGGGTCGCCTCGTGCAGGTCGGCGCCGTCCACGTTGGACACGAACCGGAAGGTCAGCGAGCGGTCGGTGAAGGCGCGCAGCGCCTCGTACGCCATGGCGGGGCCCAGGTCGGAGCCGCCGATGCCGACGTTGACGACGTTGCGGATGCGCTTGCCGGTGTGACCGGTCCACTCGCCGGAGCGGACGCGGCCGGCGAAGTCGGCCATCCGGTCGAGCACGGCGTGCACGGCCGGGACGACGTTCTCCCCGTCCACCTCGACCACCGCGTCCCGAGGGGCGCGCAGGGCGGTGTGCAGGACGGCCCGGTCCTCGGTGGTGTTGATCTTCTCGCCGCGGAACATGGCGTCGCGCAGCCCGAACACATCGGTGGCGACGGCCAACTCGCGCAGCAGCCGCAGCGTCTCGTCGGTGACCAGGTGCTTGGAGTGGTCGACGTACAGGTCGCCGACCCGGAGGGTGTACCCGGTGCCGCGGTCGGGGTCGGCGGCGAACAGCTCGCGCAGCCGCACCTCGCCGAGCTCCTCACGGTGCTTGGCCAGTGCGGTCCACTCGGGCATCTGGTTGAGCCTGGTACGACCGTCTGCGTTCATCTCGGACTTCAGCCTTCTTCCTTGGGTGGCCCCGCTGTGTCCAACCTAATTGATCAGGAATGAACAGAACGGAAGGAGAAGACGAAAGGAAATCGCTACGGTTCGGAAGCGCCCCGAAGGGGCGCGGGACCGTACCGACGTGCGGCTACCACCGCGTGGGCGCGACCGGCCACGACGGCGCCGCAGACGCCGTACTGCCCCGCGGAGCGCTCAGATCTCGCCTCGCAGCTTTGCGAGGGCTTCCGCGAGGATCGCCTCGCCGTCCGCGTCGCTGCGCCGCTCCCGCACATAGGCGAGGTGCGTCTTGTAGGGCTCGGTGCGCGGCGGGTCCGGCGGGTTGTCGCGGTCCTGGCCGGCCGGGAATCCGCAGCGGGGGCAGTCCCAGGTATCGGGCACCTGCGCGTCGCTCGCGAAGCTCGGCTGCGTCTCGTGCCCGTTGGAGCACCAGAAGGAGATGCGCAGCCGGGGCGCGGACTCGCCGCGCTCGGCCTCGCCCATCGGGCCCGCCCCGACCCGGCTTCCCCGGATCGCGTTGCCACTTGCCACGGTCGTAACTCCCTGCGTGATGGTGCCGCGAAGCGAGTCGGCGTGCCGCTTCGCTGCGAGCGCCTCAGTCTACGTAAGGCCCAACGCACGTCCAGTGTGGGGAGTTACCGCCCCCGTATCCAGACGCAGGCCCCATGATAGGCCGCGCTCTGCTGCGCGTACCGAACATGGGGCCTTACGTGCGGAATGCTTGGGGAATGGGTGCCTGACGCGCCCTCGGGTCAGTTGCTGACCTTCATGGTGATGCCCAGCACGACGATGCACGCGAACCAGAGCAGACCGACCACGAGGGTGATCCGGTCGAGGTTGCGCTCGGCGACCGAGGAGCCGCCGACGGAGGACTGCATGCCACCACCGAACATGTCGGAGAGGCCGCCGCCCTTCCCCTTGTGCATCAGCACCAGCAGCATCAGCAGCAGGCTGAAGACGATCAGGGCGATGGAGAACCCCATAACCACGGCTGGACCAACTTCCTCGGATTCGGATGGACGACGCGGGGCCCAGCGCAGTGCTGGACCCCGCAAGGGTACGACGGATCGCTGCTAGCGCATACTCACTGGTCGCGGAAACGAACGATCTTGACGAACTCGTCGGAGTCCAGCGAGGCACCGCCGACCAGGGCGCCGTCGATGTCGGCCTGCGCCATGATCTCGGCGACGTTGCCGGACTTGACGGAGCCGCCGTACTGGATGCGGACCTTGTCGGCCAGCTCCTGGCTGTACAGCTCGGCGAGCTTGCCCCGGATGGCCGCGCAGACCTCCTGGGCGTCCTCGGCGCCGCAGACCTTGCCGGTACCGATGGCCCACACCGGCTCGTAGGCGATCACGACCGTCTCGGCCTGCTCGGCCGGGAGGTCCTTCAGACCGCCCTCGACCTGGGCGAGGGTGTGGGAGACGTGGTTGCCCGCCTCGCGGACCTCCAGCTCCTCGCCGACGCAGAGGATGGGGGTGATGCCGTGCTTGTAGGCGGCCTTCACCTTGGCGTTCACGATCTCGTCGGTCTCGGCGTGGTACTGCCGGCGCTCGGAGTGCCCGACGGCGACGTACGTGCACTTCAGCTTGGCCAGCATCGGGCCGGAGATCTCGCCGGTGTAGGCGCCGCCGTCGTGCGCCGAGATGTCCTGGGCGCCGTACGTGATCTTCAGCTTGTCGCCGTCGACCAGGGTCTGCACGGAGCGCAGGTCGGTGAAGGGCGGCAGGACGGCGACGTCGACGGCCTCGTAGTCCTTGTCGGCGAGGGCGAAGGCGAGCTTCTGGACGTGGGCGATGGCCTCGAGGTGGTTGAGGTTCATCTTCCAGTTGCCCGCCATCAGCGGCGTGCGGGTGGTCATTGAGGTCAGTCCTCCAGTGCGGCGAGGCCGGGGAGCGTCTTGCCCTCGAGGTATTCGAGGGAGGCGCCGCCGCCGGTCGAGATGTGGCCGAATGCCTGCTCGTCGAAGCCCAGGATGCGGACGGCCGCGGCGGAGTCGCCGCCGCCGACCACGGTGAAGCCCGGGGAGTCGATGAGGGCCTGGGCGACCGCCTTGGTGCCCTCGGCGTAATCGGGGTGCTCGAAGACGCCCATGGGGCCGTTCCAGAAGACGGTGGCGGCGTCGGCGAGCTTCGAGGCGTACAGCTTGCGGGTCTCCGGACCGATGTCCAGGCCCATGTGGCCGGCCGGGATGGCGTCCGCGGCGACGTTGGTGGGGTGGGACGGCGCCTTGGTCTTCATGTCGGGGAACTCCGCGGCGACCAGCGTGTCGACGGGCAGCAGCAGCTCGACGCCGTTCTTCTCGGCGCGCTCCAGGTACTCCAGGACGGCCGGGATCTGGTCCTCCTGCAGCAGGGACGTGCCGATCTCGTGGCCCTGGGCCTTGAGGAAGGTGTACGCCATGCCGCCGCCGATGAGGATGCGGTCGGCCTTGCCGAGCAGCTCGTCGATGACGGCGAGCTTGTCGGAGACCTTGGCGCCGCCGAGGGCGACGACGTAGGGCCGCTTGACGTCGGCGGTGAGCTTCGTCAGGACGCCGACCTCGGTGGCGATGAGGTGACCGGCGTAGTGCGGCAGCCGCGCCGGGAGGTCGAAGACCGAGGCGTGCTTGCGGTGCACCGCGCCGAAGCCGTCGCCCACGTACAGGTCGGCGAGGGCGGCGAGCTGATCGGCGAAGGCGCCGCGCTCGGCGTCGTCCTTGGAGGTCTCACCGGCGTTGAAGCGCAGGTTCTCGATGACCGCGGCCTGTCCGTCGGCCAGTCCCGCGACGGTGGCGGTCGCGGACTCGCCGACGGTGTCGGTCGCGAACGCGACGTCGGCGCCGAGGAGTTCACCGAGGCGCGCGGCGGCCGGGGCGAGCGAGAAGGCGGGGTCCGGGGCGCCCTTGGGGCGGCCCAGGTGGGAGGCGACGACCACGCGGGCGCCCGCCTCGGCGAGGGCCTTGACGGTGGGCAGCACGGCGCGGATACGGCCGTCGTCGGTGATGGTGGTGCCGTCCAGCGGCACGTTGAGGTCGGCGCGGACGAAGACCCGCTTGCCCGCGACGCCTTCGGAGAGGAGTTCGTCGATCGTCTTCATAAGGGCTCCCTGGCTAGAGCGACATGTTCAGCGACGTGTTCGCTCGTGATCGCTCGTGATCGCTCGTGATCGAAAGAGGGCGACCGTTCCGATACGTGCGTCAGGGCTCGGCCAGCGCGTTGCCGCACCGGCCGAGCCCTGCACTCATATCAGGCTGCCCGCTCCGCGATCAGAGCTGGTTGCCCACGAAGACCGTCAGGTCGACGAGGCGGTTGCTGTAGCCCCACTCGTTGTCGTACCAGCCGATGACCTTCACGCTCTTGCCGTCCTGGACCATGGTCAGGGACGAGTCGAAGGTGCAGGACGCCGGGGCGTTGACGATGTCGGAGGAGACGATCTCGTCCTCGGTGTACTCGAGGTAGCCCTTCAGCTCGCCCTCGGCGGCCTTCTGGAAGGCGGCGTTGACCTCTTCCTTGGTGACCTCGCGGGAGAGCTCGACGACCAGGTCGGTGACCGAGCCGGTCGGGACCGGGACGCGCATGGCCATGCCGTCCAGCTTGCCCTTGAGCTGCGGGAGCACCAGGGCGGTGGCCTTGGCGGCACCGGTGGTGGTCGGGATGATGTTCTCGGCGGCGGCACGCGCGCGACGCAGGTCCTTGTGCGGGAAGTCCAGGATGCGCTGGTCGTTCGTGTACGCGTGCACCGTGGTCATCAGACCCTTGACGATGCCGAAGTTCTCGTCGAGCACCTTCGCCATCGGCGCCACACAGTTGGTGGTGCAGGAGGCGTTGGAGATGACGTGGTGGTTGGCCGCGTCGTACTGCTCGTGGTTGACGCCCATGACGAGGGTGATGTCCTCGTTCTTCGCCGGGGCGGAGATGATGACCTTCTTGGCGCCGCCGGTGATGTGCTTCTCGGCGTCTTCCTTCTTGGTGAAGATGCCGGTCGACTCGATGACGATGTCGACGCCCAGCTCGCCCCACGGGATGTCGGCGGGGTTGCGCTCGGAGAGCACCTTGATCGTCTTGCCGTCGACGGTGATCGTGTCGGCGGTGTGGGTGACCTCCTGCTTGAGGCGGCCCAGGATGGTGTCGTACTTCAGCAGGTGGGCGGTGGTCGCGGTGTCACCCAGGTCGTTGACAGCCACGATCTCGATGTCCGCGCCCTGCTCCAGCAGCGCGCGGAAGTAGTTGCGACCGATGCGGCCAAAGCCGTTGATGCCTACGCGGATCGTCACGAACCGATCTCCTCGTTGGTACGCCGGCCCGATGTGCCGGCGAGCTGTATTTGGGATGTCCCCGACCACTGCCGACCCTACCTCTCCGGGGCCCCGGCCGTGACATCGAGTTGCCCCATACCCGGCAGGGCGGTCCGTACCCGTCAGTAGGGTGCGGACCGCCCCGTCCGACGCTCCGCCGTCACTCGATTTCGTCACGGATCGTCAGTGTGCGTTGACGCGAGGTGTCACCCGTCCAGGGCGGCCAGCGCCTTCCTCAGCAGCGCGGTCCGGTCGGCCGCGGAGGTGAGGTGCTCCAGGCCGAAGCCCAGCAGCACGGTGTCGCCGGTGGTGACCGCTCCGTAGGTCTGGAACAGCGCCCCGGTGCGCGTCCAGTCCTTCAGGACGGCCGGGCTGCCCGCGGGCGGTCCGGAGACCGTCCAGGCGCCGAGCGAGCTCTCGAAGCCCTCGGTGTCGGCCGCGGTGCCGCCGACCACGAGCGAGGCCTGGTCGGCGAGGACGCCGTGGCCGCCGCTGCCCGGGTCGGTGACGTAGGCGAGGGAGACCTCGACCGTCTTCCCGGCGTAGGCGCTCAGGTCGAACTCCACCTGCTGCCAGCCGCTGGAGGAGCCGGTGAGGCTGTTCCAGGCGCCGGTGGTACCGGTCGCCGCGCAGCTGCCGTCGCCCAGGGTCAGGTAGTGCTCCAGCCAGGGGTGCTCGCCCATGTAGAACCCGGCCGCGCACTCGGCCGGCACGGTGGTGCGGGTCGCGCCGCCGGCCTCGGGCAGGGTCGTCCAGTCGTCGGCGCCGGTGGTGTGCGCCTCGACGATGACGTTGTCGTAGCCCGGCTCGGTGTCCCACAGGAGCTGGGTGCGCAGGGTGGGCCTGTCGGCCGCGGCGGTGCCGGTGAGGTCGATGGTGCGGGTGAGGCGCTTGTAGCCGTCGTCGGTGTGCACGGCGGCGGCCATGGAGGAGCCGGCGTAGGGCCCGTACGGGTTGACCGTGCCGGGGAACTGTCCGGCGCCGGCGCTCGCGAACTGCGGGTACGTGTCGGCGGGCAGTTCGTCGGAGGTGACGCCGTAGGTGCCGGCCTTGTCCAGCGGGTTGCCGGGTGCGTCGCCGAGCGGGCCGGTGAAGCCGCCCAGGCCGCCGGAGCCGGTGAACGCCGTGGCCCCCGGGGTGGAGGTGCGCGAGTAGGCGCCCAGGTAGTACTGGCTGAAGTCGTCGGACAGCGTGCCGCCGCCGAGGTCGACGCTGCCGCCGGCCTGCTCGCCCGCCTCGATCAGCCGGCCGCCCTCGTTGAGGAAGGCCCGCAGCTGGAGCTGGGTGGCGATGCCCGGGGTGGCGGCGCCGGTGTGGTGGACGACCGTGTCGAAGTGGCTCAGCACGCCGAGCGCGTCAGGGGTGCCCTGCTCGGCGACGTCCCAGACCGCCGCGCGGCGGCCGTTGGCCTTCAGCGCGTCGACGTACTTCTGGGTCTGGGTGGCCTTCGCGCCCTCCTCGGAGACGACGAGGACGTCCGCGCGGGGCCGTTCGGCGACGGTGTAGGTGAAGTGCTCACTGGAGACGTCCCGGCCCCCGCGGGCCTCGCCGGTGAACCACACCTCGACCTTGTCGCCCGGGTCCGCGTGCCTCACCTCGGCCCGGTACTCGTCGAAGTAGAGGTTGTCCTCACCGCCGTACCGCTCGCCGCCCTTCCACCGTTCGAGGTCCGCGTCGTGCGTACGGCCGCCGTTGACGCGGTACTTGAGCTCCTTGTCGCGCACGGCCCTGCGGACGACGACGGAGACCTCCTGGTCGGCGCCGCGCGCGTACGACGTGCCGAAGGCCGCCGGGGTGAAGTCCGCGGCCTCCAGGCCGACGGAGGAGGACGGCCGGTCGGGGTGGGCGGCGGTCTCGGCGACGGAGAGCGCGAACGGGATGTTCTTCGCGAACTCCTGCTGGATCAGCTTCTCGTCGTCGGGGAAGTTGAAGCCCGACTGGCAGTCGCTCGCGTTCCACTCGTCGTCGGGGTCGGCTTCGGAGACGGTCTGGCAGGTCGACATCTCGGGGGTGAACATCGCCATGCCGTTGACGTTGGCCGCGTGGCCGTCGGCCTCACCGTTGGTGGTGTACAGCTCGGAGGACAGCTGCGGGTGGTAGCCGGGGATCGCGGAGTTGTCGGGCGTGCCGGCGAGGGCCTCGTAGAGGACGTCGTCGGGGGTCGGCGTGGCCACCTGCCAGCCGACCCCGTAGAGGAGGAGTTCGGCCGCGGAGTGGTAGTTGATGCCGTAGGTGAAGCCGATGCGCTTCTCGAAGGCGTCGACGGCCTTGGTCTCGGGCTCGGAGCCCGGGGTCGCGCCGCGGTAGGTCTGGCTGGTGGGGTTGGGGGACGAGCCCTCGTCGTCGTAGCCCCACTTGTAGGGGAAGTTGCGGTTGAGGTCGACGCCGTCGCCGGTGCTGATGACGCCGTCGCCGTTGACGTCCCGCAGGTTCTTGCGCCAGAGGCGGTTGTCGTCGTCGGCGAAGGTGTAGTCGTAGCCGTCGGGGTTGGCGGAGAGGACGAACCACAGTTCCGTGGTGTCCACGATCTTCTTGATCCGCTTGTCCGTGCGGTACGAGTCCAGGTAGTGGTGCATCAGCCGCCGGGTCATCTCCGGCGTGATCCACTCGCGCGCGTGCTGGTTCGACATGTAGAGGACCGAGGGCTTGGAGCCGTCCTTGGTCTTCTTGGCCTTCTTGGTGAGCTTCAGGGCGAGGATGTCCTGGCCCTTGACCGTCTTTCCGATGGAGACGACCTTGGTGAGGTCGGGGTTCTCCCGCGCGGTGCGCAGGATCTCCTCCCGCAGGCCGCCCGCTCCGCTGTACGGGCGGAACACGCCCTCGGCGGCGTCCTCGACGCGGGTCTCCGCGCGGGCGGAGAGCGCGTGCTCGGTGAGGTCGACGCCCTGTTCCTCCAGCTTTTCGGCCTGCCCCTCGGTGAGGTAGACCTCCACGGTGGCCGTGCCCTTGTCGGGCACCCGCTCACCGAGTTCGTGGCCGTCCTGCCCCGCCGCGAGCAGCAGGGACACCTGCTGCTTGGTGACGTCGGCGCGGAAGACCTTGACCTCGTCGGTGTCGGAGGCCGTGGGGTTTCCGGGTTGTGCCTGGGCGATGGGTGCGAAGCTCGCTCCGCCGATCAGGAGCGTGCCGACAGCGAGGATCGATCTCGCTCTGTGTCTCATGAGCCCCCCTGGAAATGGTCCGCCACAGCAGCGAACAGATGCCAGGCTCATGACACAACATGATCGAGTCAAGGGTGCCACCACGACACGCGAAAACCGGCGCCGGTCACCCGAGTGGGCGCCGGCGCCGGTCCACTGACCGCCTGTCAGACCATGAGCTTGTCGTCCAGCTCCTCGCCGATGCCGGCCTCCGTGCCCGGGATGCCCAGGTCGGAGGCGCGCTTGTCGGCCATCGCCAGCAGCCGGCGGATACGGCCGGCCACGGCGTCCTTGGTGAGCGGCGGGTCGGCGAGCGCGCCCAGCTCCTCCAGGGAGGCCTGCTTGTGCTCCATGCGCAGCCGGCCGGCCGCGGCGAGGTGCTCGGGGACGTCGTCGGCGAGGATCTCCAGGGCGCGCTGGACGCGGGCGCCGGCGGCCACGGCCGCGCGGGCGGAGCGGCGGAGGTTGGCGTCGTCGAAGTTGGCCAGCCGGTTCGCCGTGGCGCGCACCTCGCGGCGCATCCGGCGCTCCTCCCAGGCCAGCACCGACTCGTGCGCGCCGAGCCGGGTGAGCAGCGCGCCGATCGCGTCGCCGTCACGGACCACGACCCGGTCCACGCCGCGCACCTCGCGCGCCTTGGCGGCGATCGACAGCCGGCGGGCGGCACCGACCAGGGCGAGCGCGGCCTCGGGGCCGGGGCAGGTCACCTCCAGGGAGGAGGAGCGGCCGGGCTCGGTGAGGGAACCGTGGGCCAGGAAGGCGCCGCGCCAGGCCGCCTCGGCGTCACAGGTGGCCCCGGAGACCACCTGCGGGGGCAGACCGCGGATCGGACGGCCGCGGCCGTCCACCAGGCCCGTCTGGCGGGCGAGCTGGTCGCCGCCCGCGACCACCCGGACGACGTAGCGCGAGCCGCGGCGCAGTCCGCCCGGGGCCATCACGATCAGTTCGGAGCTGTGGCCGAAGATCTCCAGGATGTCCCGCTTGAGGCGGCGGGCCGCCATCGCGGTGTCCAGCTCCGCCTCGATCACGATGCGCCCGCTCACCAGGTGGAGGCCGCCGGCGAACCGCAGGATGGCGGAGACCTCCGCCTTTCTGCAGCAGGTACGGGTGACGGGGAGCCGGGAGATCTCGTCCTTCACCGCTGCCGTCATCGCCATGGGCCGATCCTTCCATGCATCCGAAAAATACGGTCGTACGCGGCGGCCAACAGCTCCGGGTCGTGCCGGGGGCTTCCGTCGGGCCTGGCCACCGGGGCCAGCTCGACCGCGGCGCCGAACCGCTCGGCGGCATCGGTCAGGGAGTCGCGGTCGGGCACGGCGGCCTCGTCGGCCAGCACCACGTCCAGGGCGAGTTTAGGGGCGTGTCGTCCCAAAACCTCCAAATGACGCTGCGGGGAGAAGCCCTCGGTTTCTCCTGGCTGCGGGGCGAGGTTAAGGGAGAGTACCCGGCGCGCCTTGGTCTCGATGAGGGCGTCCAGCAGTTCCGGCACGAGCAGGTGCGGGATGACCGAGGAGAACCAGGAGCCGGGACCGAGCACCACCCAGTCGGCGTCGAGGACCGCCGCGACCGCCTCGGGGACGGCGGGCGGGTCGTTCGGCACGAGGTGCACGGACTGCACCTCTCCCGGCGTGAGCGCGACGGTGGCCTGACCGCGGACGGTGCCGACCTCGTCGGGCCGCTCCGGGTCGTGGCCCTTGACCAGGGCCTGGAGCTCCAGCGGCACGGCGGACATGGGCAGCACCCGCCCGTGCGCGCCGAGCAGCCGGCCCACCAGGTCGAGGGCCTGGACGTGGTCGCCGAGCTGCTCCCACAGGGCGACGATCAGCAGATTGCCGACCGCGTGCTCGTGCAGGTCGCCCCGGGACTGGAAGCGGTGCTGGATGACGCGGGCCCAGGTCTGGCCCCAGTCGTCGTCGCCGCACAGCGCGGCCAGGGCCTTGCGCAGGTCGCCGGGCGGCAGCACGCCCAGCTCGTCGCGCAGGCGCCCGCTGGAGCCGCCGTCGTCGGCCACGGTGACGACGGCGGTGAGGTCGCCGGTGATCCGGCGCAGCGCGGCGAGCGAGGCGGACAGGCCCATGCCGCCGCCGAGGGCGACGACCTTGGGCTGGGCGCCCCGGCGGCGCGGTCTCGCGCCACGGGTCTCGGCCGGCCGGCTCGCGCGCCCCTCGGGGACCGCCCTGCGCAGCCGGCTCAGCCGCGGAGTACGTGGTGTCATTCCCGTCCCATGTCCCGGTGGACCACCACCGTCTCCACGCCCTCGGCGACGAGCCGGGCGGCGAGCTTCTCCGACATGGCGACCGACCGGTGCTTGCCGCCGGTGCAGCCGACGGCGATGGTCACGTAGCGCTTGCCCTCACGACGGTAGCCCGCGGCGACCAGCCGCAGCATCTCCGCGTACCGGTCGAGGAACTCCTTGGCGCCGGGCTGGTTGAAGACGTACGACGCCACCTCCTCGTTGAGGCCGGTGTACGGGCGCAGCTCGGGGACCCAGTGCGGGTTGGGCAGGAACCGCATGTCCACGACCAGGTCGGCGTCGACCGGGAGGCCGTACTTGAAGCCGAAGGACATGACGGTGGCCCGCAGCTCGGGCTCCTCCTCGCCGGCGAACTGGGCGTCCATCTTGGCGCGCAGCTCGTGCACGTTGAGACTGGAGGTGTCGATCACCAGGTCGGCGTCGCCGCGCAGCTCGCGCAGCAGCTCCCGCTCGGCGTCGATGCCGTCGACGATGCGGCCGTCGCCCTGCAGGGGGTGCGGGCGGCGCACCGACTCGAAGCGGCGCACCAGGGCGTCGTCGGAGGACTCCAGGAAGACGGTCCGCCGGGTGACGCCCCGCGAGTCGAGGTCGGCGAGGGACTCGCGGAGGTTGTCGAAGAAGCGCCGGCCGCGGACGTCGACGACGACCGCGATCCGCGCCACGTTGCCCTGGGAGCGCGCGCCGAGCTCCACCATGGTGGGGATCAGCGCGGGCGGCAGGTTGTCCACGACGAACCAGCCGAGGTCCTCCAGACACTTCGCGGCCGTCGAACGGCCGGCCCCGGACATGCCGGAGATGATCACCAGCTCGGGGATGGCCGTCTCGGGCACCCCGGCCTTTTCCTTGCCCGTACTCACCTGTGCTCCGTCGTCCTGGCGGGCGGTCCGGTCGGTGCCGTCCCCGCCCGCCTCCTGCTGCTGTGTCCGGTCCCGCTCCGGCGCGGATCCCGTCTCGTGCTCGGTCATCGCTCCTGCCCCCGTCGTTCGTCCGGGGCGCCCGTGGTGACGGGCTCCCCGGGAGAACCCGTCGCCTGCCCGGGTTCTTCCGTGTCATCCATGATCTCGCCCGTCGCCGTGTTCACGGCGGGGGCGGCGGGTGCCGCCCGGTCGAGGGCCGCGACGATCGTCTCGGCCGTCTTGCGGCCTATGCCCGGAACCTCGCAGATCTGGTCGATTGTCGCCGATCGCAGCCTCTTCACCGAACCGAAGTGCTTGATCAGCGCCTGCTTGCGGGTCTCGCCGAGGCCGGGCACGTCGTCCAGCGGGCCGGCGCGGAAGCGCTTGGCGCGCTTGACGCGCTGGTAGGTGATGGCGAACCGGTGGGCCTCGTCGCGGACCCGCTGGAGCAGGTAGAGGCCCTCGCTGGTGCGCGGCAGCACCACCGGGTCGGTCTCGCCCGGCAGCCAGACCTCCTCCAGCCGCTTGGCGAGGCCGCACACCGCGATGTCGTCGATGCCCAGCTCGTCCAGCGCCCGCCGGGCCGCCGCGACCTGCGGCGCGCCGCCGTCGACGACGACGAGCTGCGGCGGGTAGGCGAAGCGTCTGGGGCGGCCGTCGTCCTCCGTGAGGGTGTTCTCGGGCGGCTCGGCGAGGCCTCCGGGGGGGCCTTCGGCGCCGGGGTCCTCGCCGTCGGTCCACTCCCCCGTGCGCTCCTTCTCCGCGAGGTAGCGCCGGAAGCGGCGGGTGATCACCTCGTGCATGGAGCGGACGTCGTCCTGACCGGCGCCGTGCCAGATCTGCGTGTCTCCGACACGACCCTTGATCTGGAAGCGGCGGTACTCGCTCTTGCGGGCCAGTCCGTCCTCGAAGACGACCATGGAGGCCACCACGTCGTCGCCCTGGAGGTGCGAGATGTCGTAGCACTCGATCCTGAGCGGGGCGCTGTCCAGCTCCAGGGCGTCGGTGATCTCCTCCAGCGCGCGCGAGCGCGTGGTCAGGTCGGAGGCGCGCTTGGTCTTGTGCAGCACGAGCGCCTGCTGGGCGTTGCGCTCCACGGTCTCCATCAGGGCCCTCTTGTCGCCGCGCTGCGGAATGCGCAGGGAGACGCCGGAGCCGCGCCGCTCCGTCAGCCACTGCTGGACCGGCTCCACCGGGTCGGGCAGGGCGGGGACCAGGACCTCCCGGGGGACCGCGTCGCCGGTCTCCTCGCCGTAGAGCTGCTGCAGCGCGTGCTCGACGAGGGCGCCGGTGGTGATCTCCTCGACCTTGTCGGTGACCCAGCCGCGCTGGCCGCGCACGCGTCCGCCGCGCACGTGGAAGATCTGGACGGCGGCCTCCAGCTCGTCCTCGGCGACCGCGATCAGGTCGGCGTCGGTCGCGTCGGCGAGCACGACCGCGCTCTTCTCCATGGCCTTCTTCAGCGCCCCGATGTCGTCGCGCAGGCGCGCGGCCCGCTCGTACTCCATCTCCTCGGCCGCCTCCGTCATCCGCCGCTCCAGACGGCGCAGGTAGGCGCCCGTGCGGCCGGCCATGAAGTCGGAGAACTCCTCGGCCAGCGCGCGGTGGTCCTCGGCGGAGATGCGGTCCACGCACGGCGCCGAGCACTTGTCGATGTAGCCGAGCAGACAGGGGCGGCCGGTGCGGGCGGCGTTCTTGAAGACCCCGGCCGAGCAGGTGCGCACCGGGAAGACGCGCAGCAGCAGGTCCACGGTGTCCCGGATCGCCCACGCGTGCGTGTACGGGCCGAAGTACCGTACGCCCTTCTTCTTGTGACCGCGCATCACCTGGACGCGCGGGAACTCCTCGTTCATCGTCACCGCGAGGTACGGGTAGCTCTTGTCGTCGCGGTACTTGACGTTGAACCGGGGGTCGTACTCCTTGATCCAGGAGTACTCCAGCTGGAGCGCCTCGACCTCCGTGGACACCACCGTCCACTCCACGGAGGCGGCCGTGGTGACCATGGAGCGGGTGCGCGGGTGCAGCCCGGCCAGGTCCTGGAAGTAGTTCGCCAGGCGCTGGCGCAGGCTCTTCGCCTTTCCGACGTAGATCACCCGGCTGTGCTCGTCGCGGAACCGGTAGACCCCCGGCGAGTCGGGGATCTCACCCGGTTTGGGGCGGTAGCTGGAGGGGTCGGCCATGTCTCACACCCTACTGGCGGGGACCGACACCGCGGCGGGCCTGTGGACGGCGGGCCCCGGCCGGGTCCGGATGGGTTACGGCGTACGGGAAGCGGGAAGGTGGGGGGTCCGTCCCTCGGGTGATCGGCGGACGGCCACGAGGGCGGTCACGAGTCGGAGGGCTGGTCGGATGCGACAGACGCGGATCGAGAAACCACGACGGCCGGCCCGCACCCGCCGGTACGCGGACGAGACGTCCGGCCTCGCCGGCTCCCTCGACCCACGCGATCCCGACATCGTGCGCGCGAAGCGCCTGCGGGCGCGGCCGGCGGGCGGGGACGGGGCCGGCACGTCGTAGGGAGGGCGTGTGCCGCCGTCGTGGGCCGCTGTTGGGCGTCAGGTGTTGTCGGGACTTGGTCAACACGCTTCAATGCGGGGGAACTCCGGGCCCTGAACGGCGGCGTACGGATGTGAAGACTCCGCCGCGCCGGCGGGGGGCGGCTCCGGGGTGCCCGCGCGACGGCCCGACCAGCCGTCGCGGACTTCACAGAAAGGCCCCTGCATGCCGCACGCCACACCGCACGCGGACCTCGTCACCGCGGAACTGGACTCGGCCCTGCAAGGCGGCCCCTTCCACGTCGCCCTGCGCGCGGCGATCGCCGCGCGGGGGCTGCCGTTGCAACGGGTGCAGCACCATCTGTCGCGCCACGGCGTGAAGGTCGGCGTCACCAGTCTGAGCTACTGGCAACAGGGGGCCCGCCGCCCGCAGCGCCCGGAGTCGCTGCGCGCCGTACGGGCGCTGGAGGAGATCCTGCGACTGCCCGAGGAGTCGCTGATCCGGCTGCTCGCCGAGCCGGACGAGCCCACGGCGGACCGCCACTCCCCCGGACGGTCCTACCGCTCCCTGGTCGAGGCCTCGGGCGTACGGGAACGGCTGCTGGCCGAATTCGGCGCCCCGCGCGACAGCGGGCTGCACACCCTGGGGCACCACGAGCGGATACGGATCGGAGCGCGCCGCGAACTGGCGGAGCGCGAGTCGCACCACATCGTGCGTGCCTACCGGGACGGCGTCGACCGCTATGTGGCCGTCCACCACGGCGACCCCGGTGCCGTGCCGGAGCGGATGACCGTGCGGGCGCTGGAGAACTGCCGTACCGGGCGCGTGCTCCGGCACCACGAGACCGGGGTGCTCGCGGCCGAACTGCTCTTCGACACCCGGCTGCGGACCGGTGACACCTTCCTCTTCCGCTACGCCGTCGAGGACGGCACGGCGGGTGTCTCGCGCGAGTACGTGCGCGGGACGGAGTCCCCCGGCGGCCAGTACGCGCTCCAGGTGTGCTTCGGCTCCGGGACGCTCCCGGCGCGCTGCCACCGGTTCACCCAGCACTCGGCGGCGGCACCGCGCGGCGGCCACCAGGAGCTGGTGCTCAGCGGGCGTCACCGCTCGGTGCACCTGGTGGAACCGCGCGTGCGGTCGGGTTACGTGGGGATCGCCTGGGACTGGGAGTGACCCCGGTCAGGTCTGCGGCCTGACGACCAGCGTGCCGTTCTTCACCTCGACGGCCAGCGTCTTCAGAGGCGCCACGGCCGGCTCGCGCAGCACCTTGCCGGTGGTGGCGTCGAACTCGCTGCCGTGGCAGGGGCAGATCAGCTTCGTGCCCTCGAGCTTGTTGATGGGGCATCCCGCGTGGGTGCAGACGGTGTTGTACGCCTTGAGGGTGCCGTCCCCGCTCCGGCTGACCACGACGTTGTGGTCCCGGTACAGCTTCGCGCCGTCCTCGGCGACCTCGCTCTCGGGGCCCAGCTCGACGGGGCCGGTCAGCGGGGCGGCGCCCTTCTCGGTGCTTCCGCACGCGGTGAGGCCCAGTCCGGCCACGGGGGTCAGGGCCGCGCCTCGCAGGACGGTACGGCGGGTCGCGGCGGGTCGGCGGGTGGGCATGAGGGCTCCACGGGTGGGACGGCGGTGCGCGGGCGGACATCGGGGACGATACCGGGAGTGATCGTTCCGGCTGTGGGCGGGGGCTGTCGTGGGGGGCCGGGCAGGCGTCCGCAAGCGTTTACGCACGTCCGGCGGATGGGATACGGTCCCCACCCGAGAAGCGGCACGTGGTGCACGGCTGTGCGGAGTCGGCGGGTCGTGGAGCCCGGCCCTTCGGAGACCTTCGGAGACCTTCGGAGAAGGGAACCCTTCGTGATCGTCGTGGCCGGTGAGGCACTGATCGACCTGGTACCGCGCGGCGCGGGCCCGCTCGCGGCGCTGACGCCGGCGCTCGGCGGCGGCCCGTTCAACACGGCGGTGGCACTGGGCCGCCTCGGCTCCCCCACCGCGTTCTGCTCCCGCGTGTCGCGCGACGCCTTCGGTACGGCGCTGCTGGACCGGCTGCGGGAGACCGGCGTGGACGTGTCGTCGGTGCAGCGCGGCGACGAGCCGACGACGCTGGCCGTCGCCACGGTCGGCACGGACGGCTCGGCGGCGTACTCCTTCTATGTGGAGGGGACCGCGGACCGCCTGTTCACGGCCCCCGGCACCTTGCCGGCCGACACCCGCGCGGTGTCCTTCGGGACCTGTTCCCTCGTGCTGGAGCCGGGCGCGAGCGCGTACGAGGAGCTGATGCGCACCGCCTCCGCGCGGGGCGTCTTCACCGCGCTGGACCCCAACATCCGGGCGGGTCTCATCCCCGACGCCGACGCCTACCGGGCCCGGTTCCGGAGCTGGCTGCCATCGGTGTCGCTGCTGAAGCTGTCCGCGGAGGACGCCGAGTGGCTCGGCGGGTCGCCGAAGGAGTGGCTGGCGGCCGGTCCGGCGGCGGTCGTGGTCACCCGGGGCGGGGACGGGCTGACCGTGTTCACCCGCGACGGCGGCGAGTACGCCGTGCCGGGTGAGCGGGTCGAGGTGGTGGACACGATCGGCGCCGGTGACACGGTGAACGCGGCGCTGCTGCACGGACTCGCGGTGCGGGACGCGCTCAGTGACGCGGGGGTGGCCGCACTGGGCGGTGAGGGCTGGGCGGGCCTGCTCGGCTTCGCGGCGCGCGCGGCGGCGGTCACCTGCTCACGCGCGGGCGCGGAACCGCCGTACGCCCATGAGCTGGAGCCGGAGGCCGTCTGACGCACGCACGCGCCGTGCGGCACGGGGTTTCCGTGCGGCACGGCGCGTGGGAGTGCGGGCCGGTCAGGCCTTGGTCGCCCGCGTCGTCTTCTTCGCGGCGGCCTTGGTGGCCGGCTTCCTGGCGGCCGTCTTCTTCTCGGCCGTACCGTCGATCGCCTTGGTGGCCGTCTTCCTGGTGGTGGCCCTGGCGGCGACCGTCTTCTTCGCCGCCGTCTTGCGCGGGGCCGGCGCCTGCGCGGCGTCGCTGATCCGCTCCGCCCCCAGGATGTCCCTCAGGAACTTGCCGGTGTGGCTGGCCGGGACGCCGGCGACCTGCTCCGGGGTGCCCTCCGCGACGACCAGGCCGCCGCCGGAACCGCCCTCGGGGCCCATGTCGACGACCCAGTCGGCGGTCTTGATCACGTCGAGGTTGTGCTCGATGACGATGACCGTGTTGCCCTTCTCGACCAGGCCGGACAGGACCTTCAGCAGCTTGCTGATGTCCTCGAAGTGCAGACCGGTGGTCGGCTCGTCCAGGACGTAGACAGTGCGGCCGGTGGAGCGCTTCTGCAGCTCGCTGGCGAGCTTCACGCGCTGTGCCTCACCGCCGGACAGGGTGGTCGCGGACTGGCCGAGCCGGACGTAGCCGAGACCGACGTCGTTGAGCGTCCGCAGGTGGCGGGCGATGGCCGGAACGGCCTCGAAGAAGTTCATGGCCTCTTCGATCGGCATGTTCAGGACGTCGGCGATGGACTTGCCCTTGTAGTGGACCTCCAGGGTCTCCCGGTTGTAGCGGGCGCCGTGGCAGACCTCGCACGGGACGTACACGTCCGGGAGGAAGTTCATCTCGATCTTGATGGTGCCGTCGCCCGCGCAGTTCTCGCAGCGGCCGCCCTTGACGTTGAAGGAGAAGCGGCCCGGCATGTAGCCGCGGACCTTCGCCTCGGTGGTCTCGGCGAACAGCTTGCGGACGTGGTCGAAGACACCCGTGTACGTCGCCGGGTTGGAGCGCGGGGTGCGGCCGATGGGCGACTGGTCGACGTGGACGACCTTGTCGACGAGGTCGTCGCCGTCCACGCGCGTGTGCCGGCCGGGGACGCTGCGCGCGCCGTTCAGCTCGCGGGCGAGGTGGGTGTACAGGATGTCGTTGACCAGCGTGGACTTGCCGGATCCGGACACACCGGTGACCGCGGTGAAGACGCCCAGCGGGAAGGACACGTCGATGTCCTGGAGGTTGTTCTCGCGGGCGCCGTGCACCGTGAGCCGGCGCGACGGGTCGTGCGGGCGGCGGACGTCGGGCAGCGGGATGGCCTTCTTGCCGGACAGGTACTGGCCGGTCTGCGACTCTGCGTTGGCGAGCAGCTCCTTGAGGGAGCCGCTGTGCACGACCTTGCCGCCGTGCTCGCCGGCGCCGGGGCCGATGTCGACGATCCAGTCGGCGACCTTGATGGTGTCCTCGTCGTGCTCCACGACGATGAGCGTGTTGCCCATGTCGCGCAGCCGGACCAGGGTCTCGATCAGCCGGTGGTTGTCCCGCTGGTGCAGGCCGATGGAGGGCTCGTCGAGGACGTAGAGGACGCCGACGAGTCCGGAGCCGATCTGGGTGGCCAGGCGGATGCGCTGGGCCTCGCCGCCGGAGAGGGTGCCCGCCGCGCGGTTGAGCGAGAGGTAGTCCAGGCCGACGTCGACCAGGAACCGCAGCCGCTCGTTGACCTCCTTGAGCACGCGCTCGGCGATCTTCTTGTCGCGGGCGGTGAGCTTCAGTTCGCCCAGGAAGTCCGCGCAGTCGCTGATGGACATCCCGGAGACCTCGGCGATGGACTTGCCCATGACCGTGACGGCGAGGACGACCGGCTTGAGCCGGGTGCCCTCACAGGCGGGGCAGGGCACCTCGCGCATGTAGCCCTCGAAGCGCTCGCGGCTGGCGTCGCTCTCGGCCTCGCTGTGCCGGCGCTTGACGAAGGGGACGGCGCCCTCGAAGGCCGTGGTGTACCGGCGCTCGCGGCCGTAGCGGTTGCGGTAGCGGACCTCGACCTGGGTCTTGTGGCCGTGCAGCAGGGCCTTCTTGGCGCGCTGCGGCAGTCCGGCGAACGGGATGTCGGTACGGAAGCCCAGCGCGTCCGCGAGGGCGCCGATCAGGCGGCCGAAGTAGTCCTTGGTGTGGCCGTGCGACCACGGGTGGATGGCGCCCTCGTCGAGGCTCTTGTCCGGGTCGGGGACGATCAGCTCGGGGTCGACCTCCATGCGCGTGCCGATGCCGGTGCACTCGGGGCAGGCGCCGAAGGGCGAGTTGAAGGAGAAGGAGCGGGGCTCCAGCTCCTCGAAGGACAGGTCGTCGTACGCGCAGTACAGGTGCTCGGAGTACATGCGCTCGCGCTCGGGGTCGTCCTCGGGGAGGTCGACGAAGTCGAGCACGACCATGCCGCCGGACAGGCCGAGGGCGGTCTCGACGGAGTCGGTGAGGCGGCGCTTGGCGCTGTCCTTGACGGTGAGGCGGTCGACGACCACCTCGATGGTGTGCTTCTCCTGCTTCTTCAGCGTGGGCGGGTTGGAGAGCTGGACGGTCTCGCCGTCCACCCGCGCGCGGGAGTAGCCCTTGGTCTGGAGGTCGGCGAACAGGTCGACGAACTCGCCCTTGCGCTCGCGCACCAGCGGGGAGAGCACCTGGAAGCGGCTGCCCTCCGGCAGTTCCAGGACCTTGTCGACGATGGCCTGCGGCGACTGGCGCGCGATCGGGCGGCCGCACTCGGGGCAGTGCGGCTTGCCGATGCGCGCGAAGAGCAGGCGCAGGTAGTCGTAGACCTCGGTGATGGTGCCGACCGTGGAGCGCGGGTTGCGGGAGGTCGACTTCTGGTCGATGGAGACCGCCGGGGAGAGGCCCTCGATGAAGTCGACGTCCGGCTTGTC
Source organism: Streptomyces sp. NPDC059787 (assembly GCF_042732315.1). Lineage (NCBI taxonomy): Bacteria > Bacillati > Actinomycetota > Actinomycetes > Kitasatosporales > Streptomycetaceae > Streptomyces > Streptomyces sp. NPDC059787. The sequence goes on along the minus strand of NZ_JBHWHX010000054.1, from coordinate 21,853 downwards.
CATCTGGCCGAGGAACTGCCGGGCGTACGAGGAGAGGGACTCCACGTAGCGCCGCTGCCCCTCGGCGAAGATCGTGTCGAAGGCCAGCGAGGACTTGCCCGACCCCGACAGGCCCGTGAAGACGATGAGCGAGTCGCGCGGGAGATCGAGCGAGACGTTCTTGAGGTTGTGCTCGCGCGCTCCACGGACGATGAGACGGTCGGCCACGCCGGTCCGCACCTTTCTTGAGAGAAGTGACAGGGGCGGGGCCCCCGTCTTTCTCAGACTAGGGGGAGCCACTGACAACGCCGGTTCGGATTCACGGGTTGTCAACAAACCCCGGCTCTCCAGCATGCCCGACGCCGAACACGACCATATAGCACGTGCATTCGATTTAGGGCGCGGCTTCACCACCTTCACCCGTTGGTGTGACGGAGCTAGGGTCAGCACCATGATTGATCACGCTGATGACCTGGCGTCTGTACAAGCAGCGACCGAGCGGCTGCTCACCGCGGTCGCCGCACTGGACAACGCGGCTGTGACCCAGTCGTCACGGCTGCCCGGCTGGACCCGCGGTCATGTGCTGGCCCACCTGGCCCGCAACGCGGACGCCCTGGCGAACGTCCTCGAGGGCCGGCCCATGTACGTCTCCGGCGAGGCCCGGGACGCCGACATCGAGCGGGACGCGCCGCGCCCCCTCGACGCGCACCTCGCCGACCTGCGGGAGAGCGGGGAGCGCTTCCGCGCGGTGGGCGCGGCCCCGGCGGACCCGTCGCGCACGGTGGAACTGCGCAACGGGGTCACGGACCGGGCGGAGCGGGTGCCGTTCCGGCGGTGGATCGAGGTGGAGCTGCACCACGTGGACCTCGGGATCGGCTACGAGCTGGAGGACCTGCCGGCGGACTTCACGGAGCGGGAGATCGGCTTCCTCGCGGCACGGTTCGCCGGCCACCCGGACGTGCCGTCGACCGCCCTGGCCGCCGTGGACGGCCGGACCTGGACGACCGGCGGCGGGGCGGACGGCGGCCCGGTCGCGGTCGAGGGGACGGCCGCCGACCTGCTCGGCTGGCTGGCCGGCCGCCGGGACGGCGCCGCCCTGACGGTCAAGGGCGGCGATCTCCCGTCGCTTCCCCCGCTGTAGCACCTGTCCCACGCGGGTTCCCGCTATAGGCTGGCGGCCATGACGTACAGCGGTCGGGTGACGGTCGGCGGCCCAGCCGACGTGCACGAACTCAAGGACCTGATGATCACCAAGGTCGCGGTCGGCCCCATGGACAACAACGCCTATCTGCTGCGTTGCCGGGCCACCGACGAGCAGTTGCTGATCGACGCGGCCAACGACGCGGGGACCCTGCTGGGGACGATCGGTGACGACGGCATCGCGTCCGTCGTCACCACCCACCGGCACGGCGACCACTGGCAGGCACTCGCCGAGGTCGTCGCCGCCACCGGCGCCCGCACCCACGCGGGCCGGGAGGACGCCGAGGGCATCCCCGTGCCGACCGACGTGCCGGTCGACGACGGCGACACCATCCGCGTGGGCCGGGTGGAACTCACCGCCCGCCGTCTGGTCGGTCACACCCCCGGCTCCATCGCCCTCGTCTACGACGACCCCCACGGGCATCCGCATGTGTTCACCGGGGACTGCCTGTTCCCGGGCGGTGTGGGCAACACCCACAAGGATCCGAAGGCGTTCGCCAGTCTGATCCATGACGTCGAGACCAAGATCTTCGAGGTTCTGCCGGACGAGACCTGGGTCTATCCCGGGCACGGCAACGACACCACCCTGGGCGCGGAACGCCCGCACCTGCCGGAGTGGCGCGCGCGGGGCTGGTGAGACGGGGCTTACGCCTCGGCCACTCCGGGGCCGGCCAGCGCGGCGATCCGCTCCACCGCGAACACGTACCCCTGCACCCCGCATCCCGCGATGACCCCGTCGGCGCGCAGGGAGACGTAGGAGTGGTGCCGGAAGGACTCGCGCCGGTGGATGTTGGAGATGTGGACCTCCATCACGGGCAGGCCGTCACAGGCGTTGAGGGCGTCCAGGACGGCGACGGAGGTGTGCGAGTAGGCGCCGGGGTTGATGACGATCCCGCAGTGGTTCGACCGCGCCTCGTGGATCCAGTCCACCAACTGGCCCTCGTGGTTGGACTGGCGCAGATCCACCGTGCCGCCCCGTGCCGCCGCCGCCTTGGCGCACATCGCCTCCACGTCGGCCAGCGTGTCGGAGCCGTAGATCTCCGGCTGGCGCTGTCCCAGCAGGTTCAGGTTGGGGCCGTTGAGGATCATGATGGGGGCGTTGGCCAGATTGCGGGGCACGGTTCCTCCGGTCCGTCGGGGTGGGGCGGTCCTCGCCGGAACCGCTGCTCGGACCGGTTTATCACGCTGCGCCGTACGGCCGTTGAGCCCTGCCCCGGCCCGCACCGGGCGACAGCACGGTCGTGCTCCGGGCCCTTTCCGGCACTACTTCAGGGGCCGCCCGGAGAACCAGGCCTCCGGGCGGCCCATGAGCGCCGGGGAGCGCGTCCTGCGCCGCCGGGCGAAGCACTACTAGGGGTTGAGCGCCAGTTCCAGATAGGCCGCGAGCAGCACCAGGTGCACGCCGCCCTGGAGTGGTGTGGCCCGCCCGGGGACCACGGTCAGGGCGCCCACCACCATGGTCAGGGCGAGCAGCACCATATGGGTGTTGCCGAGCCCGAGGACGAGCGGCCCGGGGAGCCAGAGGGAGGCCAGCGCGACGGCGGGGATGGTCAGGCCGATGCTGGCCATCGCCGAGCCGAGCGCGAGGTTCATGCTGGTCTGCACCTGATTGCGGCGCGAGGCGCGCACCGCGGCGATGGTCTCCGGGAGCAGGACCAGCAGGGCGATGATCACACCGACGACGGAGTGGGGCAGCCCGGCGGCGTCCACTCCGGACTCGATCGTGGGCGAGACCCCTTTGGCCAGCCCGACCACTCCGACCAGGGCCAGGCCCAGCAGTCCGAGGCTGATCAGGGCGGTGCGCGTGGAGGGTGCCTCGGCGTGCTCCTGCTCGGCGGCTGCCGCTTCGCTCTGCTTGACGATCGGCAGGAAGTAGTCGCGGTGTCTGACGGTCTGGGTCGCCACGAACAAGGCGTAGAGGGTCAGTGAGGAGACCGCCGCGAACGTGAGCTGCACGGTGGAGAACTCCGGGCCCGGCTTGCTCGTGGTGAACGTCGGCAGCACGAGGCTGAGGGTCGCCAGGGTCGCGACCGTGGCGAGGGCCGCGCCGGTGCCTTCCGAATTGAACACCGCCGTGCCGTGGCGCAGTGAGCCCACCAGCAGACTCAGTCCGAGAATGCCGTTGACGGTGATCATCACGGCTGCGAACACGGTGTCTCTGGCGAGCGTCGCGCTCTTGTCCCCGCCGTCGAGCATCAGCGTGACGATGAGCGCCACCTCGATGACGGTGACGGCGACCGCGAGAACCAGGGAGCCGAAGGGTTCACCGACCCGGTGCGCGACCACCTCGGCGTGGTGCACGGCCGCCAGCACGGATCCCGCGAGAACCGCGGTCACCAGTACGACGAGCCAGCCGGGCAGTTCGCGTCCCCAGGTCAGGATCAGCAGAACTACGGCGAACGCCGGCACCAGGGTCGTCCACTGGGCCGCGAGTGACCTGAGCCGAGCGGTCATGGGGCGATCGTCGCAGACGTGAACGGGCGGCGCACCTCACCACAGCCCTCCGACCACCGGCCGATCGTGGGGGGCGCGGGGGGTGTCACCGCCGCACGGCGTGCCCCTCCGCTCCGCGATCCTGATCGTCTCGGGGTCATCATGGTCACGCATGGCCTCCTCGTACGAGTCGTGTTCGGTCGGCGCCGGCGGACGGCGCGGGGTGGGGACGAACGGGACCGGGAGCGGTGGTCGGCGATGTGCTGACCTCCGCTCCCGGTACCGGCGTTCCGGTGTCCGACAGGGTCAGACGTCGATGTTGTTCTTCACGGGGTCCTCGCCCCGGCCTGCCGCCGCCTCGGCCTCCGCCTGCTTGCGGGAGGCCCGCAGGCTGGTGATCGTGGTGACGATCAGGACCGCGCAGATGACGCCCAGCGAGACCGGGATGCTGATCTCGGGGACGTGTACCCCGGACTCGTGCAGTGCGTGCAGCACCAGCTTCACGCCGATGAAGCCGAGGATGATCGACAGGCCGTAGGACAGGTGGACCAGCTTCTTCAGCAGGCCGCCGATGAGGAAGTACAGCTGCCTCAGGCCCATCAGCGCGAACGCGTTCGCCGTGAACACGATGTACGGGTCCTGGGTCAGGCCGAAGATCGCGGGGATGGAGTCGAGCGCGAACAGGATGTCCGTGGTGCCGATGGCGAGCATGACGACGAGCATCGGGGTCATGACCCGCTTGCCGTTCTGCTCGATCCACAGCTTGGTGCCGTGGTATCGGTCGGCCACGCCGAAGCGGCGCTCGGCGGCCTTGAGCAGCTTGTTCTCCTCGTACTCCTCGTCCTCCTCGTCGGCCCGGGCCTCCTGGATGAGTTTCCAGGCGGTCCAGATCAGGAAGGCGCCGAAGATGTAGAACACCCACGAGAAGCTGGCGAGGATCGCGGCACCCGCGGCGATGAAGATCGCGCGCAGCACCAGGGCTATGAGGACGCCGACGAGGAGTACCCGCTGCTGGTACTGCGACGGCACCGCGAACTTCGCCATGATCAGGACGAAGACGAAGAGGTTGTCGACGCTCAGCGACTTCTCGGTGATGTAGCCGGCGAAGAACTCGCCTCCGGCCTGGCCTCCGCCCCAGATCAGCAGGCCGAGTCCGAAGAGCGCGGCCAGGACGATCCAGACGATGGTCCAGATTCCGGCTTCCTTGATGGATACGTCATGCGGTTTGCGGCCGATGAAGAAGTCGACCGCGATGAGGGCGCACAGGCCCACGATCGTCAGGACCCATAGGGTCAGGGAAACATCCACTGCGCCTCCGGCAGATACGTCACACGGCAAATGTCAGCGTCGTCGCTGCCGGAGGTCTCTTCCACCCGGGCCTCCGGCGCTTGACTGCGTCCGGACGGTCCTTCGGGCCGACGCCCCGGGATCTGGCCTGATCCGTATTGACGGGGTCGCCGCACAGACAGGGAGTACTCCCCTCCGTGCGGTCAAGATTACCCAATCACCAAGGATTGGTAAAGGGGCAGGTAAAGAAAGATACAAAGCCCCAGGTGAAGGGGCTTTACGCGAGCTTGGTCAAAGGTGTCGGGACGTCACCTGTCCCATGAGCGGCGGGCCGCCGCCACCTGGGTGAGCACCTGGTGGAGGACCTGGCTGCCCGGCGGCACGAGCGGCGGCTCGTACGTCCAGGCGTGGCCGACCCACGGGTCGGCCAGATGGTCATCGGGCACGGGGGTCAGTCGCAGCAGCGAACGCCACAACGGGTCGAGGAGCGGACCGTAGCCCGCGGACTCCTCGCGGTCGGCGACCATCATCAGATGGACCCCGACGGCCGGACCCTCGTCGGCGAGGTAACGCAACTGGTTCACGGCCCGGTCGTCGAAGCCGTGCGGGAAGTCGTTGACGATCAGCAACTGCTGGGAGGTGTCGAAGCCGGGCGGCAGCGCGTCCGGGGCACCTCCGCGCAGCGCCATCTGCACCAGGTCGACCCGCTGCGTGAGCCGGCCCAGCACGTCCGTCACACCCGCGGCGCCCTGGGCGGGCGGGGCCGCCAGTACACCGGTCTGCGTCAGCGGCGCCAGCGGCTGCGCCCCGGATCCGGCCGGGTCGATGACGTGCACGGTGAACTCGCCCGCCGGGTAGACGGCGAGCAGCCGGGCCGCGTGCGCCACCGCCGTCTCCATGGCGAGGCGCCGCATGTCGTGGGAGTCGGTGAACGACCCGTCGACCGGGTCGGCCCGTCCGCTGTCGATCCACAGACCGCGCTCCAGCGGCAGCCGGAGCAGCATCGGGATGCGGATCCGGTCGGCCTCGGGCAGCCGCAGGTCGCCCAGGCGCAGTGCCATGGGTATCTCCATCGGCACCCGGTAGGCGTGCCAGGCGGGGTTGTCCCAGCGGGCGAAGGCGGGGGGCAGCGCGGGTTCGACGACGTCGGCCTCGGCGACGAGCTGGACGAGGTCCCGGTCGAGGACCTCTCGCGCCTGGTCGACGAGGTGTGTGTACCGGGCCCGGGCGGCCTCGCGGGCGGCGTCGCCCTGACCGCCGATCCGGCTGCGCGGGTCGGAGAGGGTCTGCTCCAGCTCCTTGTCCATGCGGGACTCGGCGAAGTCGACGGCGCTGCGGTAGGCGGCGGTGGTGCGGGCCAGGTCCTCGAACATGCCCCAGACCTGGTTGTAGAGCCGCTCCTCCATGGACCAGCCGGTGGCGTCCCCCGCGACGGGCTGCGCGGGCTGTCCGGGCTGCGCCGGCGGCGCGGTGGGCGGGGGCGGCGGCGGGGCGGAGTTCCGGCGGCCGGGGTGGCTGTAGTCGATCGGGCCGCCGGTGGCGGCGGACGGGTCCGCGGCACCGGCTCCGCCGTACGCCGGCTGCGGTCCGGTCTGTCCCGGCCCACCGGCCGGCTGCCCGCCGTACGACGGCGCTACGGGGCCGGGGACACCCTGCGGTGCGGTGCCGCCCTGGTCGGGGCCGAGGGCGGGAGCGGCCGGCTGACGGGAGCGGTCACCGTCGGCCGGACGGGGCGGGGGCGCCTGCACGGAGCGGGCGAGGCCCCGCGCGACCGCCTCGTTGATGGTGCCCGCGAGCGGTACGGCCTCGGGCAGGCCCTGGTCGGTGAGGAGGTCGGCCAGGCCGCCCGCGTAGCCCTGGCCGACGGCGCGCACCTTCCAGGCACCCTGCCGCCGGTAGAGCTCCAGCGCGACGACGGCCGACTCGGCCTCCAGGCCGGTGATGGTGTAGCTGGCGATCTCGCCGCCGTCCAGGCCGGTGACGGCGACGAAGGGGGCGGCCACGGCGCCGAACCGGGCGGGTCCCGGGCCACCGCCCGGGGCGGGCAGGGCGAGCAGCACACTGACGCGGTGCACCGCGTCCGTCATGGCGTCCAGGTCCACCGCGAGACGGTGGTCGGCGGCCGCCTGCCGCGACACCTCCAGACCGGGCTGGGTGGGGGCGCCCGGGTGGGCCACCCACTCCACTCCGTGGATCCGGCCGTTCTCGTCGCCGAGCGCGGCCACGGCCACGACCGGCGTGCCGGCCGAGACCCTGATCTCCAGACGGGACTGGGAGAGCGGGTGGTTCTGTCCCCGCACCAGCTCGGCCGTCATCGCCTTCGTCCCCCTGTGTCGCGGTGGTGGCTGCTCGTATCGCCCGTGGTACCTAGAGGACCGGCAGGATCGCCGGCATCAGGTCCTGGAAGGTGCGGCCGTTGGCCGGGTTGCCGAGGGCCGTCATCGTCCAGCCCGAGCCCGTGCGGTGCACCTTCGCCATGAGCTGGGCCGTGTAGGCGCCGCCACCGGCCAGCGTGTAGCGGGCGAGCTCCTGGCCGTTGGTCTCGTCGACGAGGCGGCAGAACGCGTTCTGCACCTCCTGGAAGGTCTGGCCCGTGAAGGAGTTCACGGTGAAGACGATCTGGTCGATGTGGACCGGGACGCGCGAGAGGTCGACGAGGATGGCCTCGTCGTCGCCGCCCTGGCCGACACCGCCGACGAGGTTGTCACCGGTGTGGCGCACGGAGCCGTCGTCGCTCACCAGGTGGCGGAAGAAGACGACGTCGACCGGCTGCTTGTCCGCGAACAGGACGGCCGAGGCGTCCAGGTCGATCTCCCGGGTGCGCGAGCCGAACAGGCCGCGACGGGGAGCCGCCTGCCAGCCGAGACCCATGCGCACCGCAGTCAGGCTGCCACCGTCGTTCTTCTGCAGACTGATGGCCTGACCCTTGGTCATGTTGACGGTCACGCGCTGATTCCCCTCTCGAACTTCCCCTGTTACCGCGCGATCGCGGTTGACCAGAACCCTACGCAGGGGCACTGACAGCGACGTACCCGGGACCGCACTTTGTGTCGTTCTTGCAACACATCGCGTACGCGGCCGTCAGGACAGGCCGGCCTCCTGCATCTGCCGCAACTCCTTCTTCATCTCGGAGACCTCGTCGCGCAGCCGGGCCGCGATCTCGAACTGCAGGTCGGCCGCGGCGGCCCGCATCCGCGTGGTGAGCTCCTCGATCTGCTCGGCGAGTTCGGCGGCGGGGCGGTCGGTCGGCACGGTCTCGGCGGCCTTGCCCCTGGCGCTCTTGGCGCTCTTCGCGCCCTTGGCCGCCTTGGTGCCCAGGGAGGGCACGGGCGCCTTGGTACCGCCGTCCTTCTTGGCCTGGCGGTAGCCCGAGCCGAGCAGTTCCTCGGTGTCGATGTCCTCGCGGGCGATCTGCGCGACGATGTCGTTGATCTTCTTGCGGAGCGGCTGGGGATCGATGCCGTTCGCCTTGTTGTACGCGACCTGCTTCTCCCGGCGGCGGTTGGTCTCGTCGATGGCCTTCTCCATCGCCGGGGTGATCTTGTCGGCGTACATGTGGACCTGGCCGGAGACGTTGCGCGCCGCGCGGCCGATGGTCTGGATCAGGGAGGTGCTCGAGCGCAGGAAGCCCTCCTTGTCGGCGTCGAGGATGGCGACCAGGGACACCTCGGGCAGGTCGAGGCCCTCGCGCAGCAGGTTGATGCCGACGAGGACGTCGTACTCGCCGGCGCGCAGCTCACGCAGCAGCTCGACCCGGCGCAGGGTGTCGACGTCGCTGTGGAGATAGCGCACCTGGATGCCGAGTTCCAGGAAGTAGTCGGTGAGGTCCTCGGCCATCTTCTTGGTGAGCGTGGTGACCAGGACGCGTTCGTCCTTCTCCACGCGGGTGCGGATCTCGTGCACCAGGTCGTCGATCTGGCCCTCGGTGGGCTTGACCACGACCTCGGGGTCGACGAGGCCGGTGGGGCGGATGATCTGTTCGACGGTGCCGTCCGCGCGGGAGAGCTCGTACTGGCCGGGGGTGGCCGACAGGTAGACGGCCTGCCCGATGCGCTCCTGGAACTCCTCCCACTTCAGCGGCCGGTTGTCCAGGGCGGAGGGGAGCCGGAAGCCGTGGTCGACGAGGGTGCGCTTGCGGGAGGCGTCGCCCTCGTACATGGCGCCGATCTGCGGGACCGTGACGTGCGACTCGTCGATGACGAGGAGGAAGTCGTCCGGGAAGTAGTCCAGCAGGGTGTTCGGCGGGGAGCCGGGCGAGCGGCCGTCGAAGTGCATCGAGTAGTTCTCCACGCCGGAGCAGGAGCCGATCTGGCGGAGCATCTCGATGTCGTACGTGGTGCGCATGCGCAGGCGCTGGGCCTCCAGGAGCTTGCCCTGCTTCTCCAGCTCGGTCAGGCGCTCGCCGAGCTCCTTCTCGATGTCACCCACCGCGCGCTCCAGCCGCTCGGGGCCCGCGACGTAGTGGGAGGCCGGGAAGACGTACAGCTGCTGGTCGTCGCTGATGATCTCGCCGGTGAGCGGGTGGAGCGTGGAGAGCGCCTCGATCTCGTCGCCGAACATCTCGATGCGGACGGCGAGCTCCTCGTAGACCGGGAAGATCTCGATGGTGTCGCCGCGGACGCGGAAGGTGCCGCGGGTGAAGGCCATGTCGTTGCGCGTGTACTGGATGTCCACGAAGCGGCGCAGCAGCTCGTCCCGGTCGAGCTCGTCGCCGACGCGGAGGGGGACCATGCGGTCCACGTACTCCTGCGGGGTGCCCAGGCCGTAGATGCAGGAGACGGAGGCGACCACGACGACGTCGCGGCGGGTGAGCAGCGAGTTGGTCGCGGAGTGACGCAGCCGCTCGACCTCCTCGTTGATCGAGGAGTCCTTCTCGATGTAGGTGTCCGACTGCGGGACGTACGCCTCGGGCTGGTAGTAGTCGTAGTACGAGACGAAGTATTCGACCGCGTTGTTCGGCAGCAGCTCGCGGAACTCGTTGGCCAGCTGGGCGGCCAGGGTCTTGTTCGGCGCCATGACCAGGGTGGGGCGCTGGAGCTTCTCGATCATCCACGCGGTGGTGGCGGACTTGCCGGTACCGGTCGCGCCGAGCAGGACGACGTCCTTCTCACCTGCTTCGATGCGCCGGGCGAGGTCGGCGATGGCCGTCGGCTGGTCGCCGCTCGGCTGGTAGGGACTGACGACCTCGAAGGGCGCCACCGTGCGTTCGATCTGGGAAACGGGCCGCATGCCATCCACCGTACGGCCCTCCACTGACAACGGGTCCGGATCAGCGGCGCTGCGGGGTCCGGGAGCGGTGTTCCACGGGGCCGCGGGCCCGCAGCCGCGGGCGTGCCGGGGAGTGGTGGGCCGGGGAGTGGGCGGGGACGCCGGGCTTGTGCTCGGCGGGGGGTGTGGCGGGCCCGCCGGCGACCATCAGCGGGTCGAAGATCACCACGACGCCCGCGAGGACGAGGAAGGCGAGCGGGCCGATCATCATCGGTCCGAGCAGGGCGGCCGCCGGTTCCCCCGTGGCGGGCTCGGCCGTGCCGTGGACGTGCACCTCGAGCGCGGCCATGCCGGTGTAGTGCATCCCGGTGACCGCGAGCCCCATGACGGCGCTGGCGCCCACGCTCCACAGGAAGCCCCGTACCTGTCCGGCCGCCCACAGGGCGGCGCTGGCGGCGGCCATGGCGATGGCCACGGACGCGGCGACCGTGAGGACGTCGTACTCCAGGTATCCGTCGAAGCTCATCCCGGCCATGCCGAGATAGTGCATCGAGGCGATGCCGAGGCCGGTGATGGTGCCCCCGGTGAACAGGGCCGTTCCGGAGGCTCCCTTGTAGCCGACGATGAAGATCCCGATGCCCACCATGACGACGGCGACGGCCAGACTCGCGAACGTGATCAGCCGGTCGTAGTGGATCGGCGTGCCCTCGACGGTGAAGCCCGTCATCGCGACGAAGTGCATCGTCCATATGCCGGAGCCGATGGTCGCGGCCCCCAGGGCGAGCCAGCCGGGGCGCCAGGAGCGGGACATCCTGATGGCCCTGGTGGTGCAGCGCAGGCCCAGGGCTCCGCCGAGACAGGACATGAGGAAGGCCACCACCGGTGTGACCAGACCGTAGCTGAATCCGTCGACCGTGCCTTGCATGCGCGGCTGCCTTTCCCGACACGTATGTCCCGCAACGTCCTGATAAACCCCCCTCCTGGCGCCGTGACGGCGGCCAGGGATGACGCAGAGAGTATGACCCCACCGGAATGGTCGAACGACTATCCGGCAAAGAAACACGTCCTTGCCCCAGGTGTGTGGCATCGGTGTGCGGAGTCCGGACGACACCGTTCGATCCGCGGCCATCCCGTACTCGTCTCGCGTCGACCCTCTGCTGTCACAGTTGAACCGACCGTGACCGTTCGACGTGAGGAGTACGCATGCACGCACGCGCTGTCACCGCCTCGGCCACCGCGCTCCTGGGCACCGCCGCCCTCCTGCTCCCGCTCTCCCCCGCGCGGGCCGCGGAGAACTCCGCGCGGCCCCTGGTGATAGCCCACCGGGGCGCGTCCGCGTACGCGCCCGAGAACACCCTGGAGGCCGTCGACAAGGCCGCCGCGCTCGGCGTCGACTGGGTGGAGAACGACGTCCAGCGCACCAGGGACGGTGAACTCGTCGTCCTGCACGACGACAGCCTGCGGCGCACCACCGACGTCGAGGAGGTCTTCCCCGACCGGGCCCCCTGGAAGGTGAAGGACTTCACCGCCGCGGAGATCGCCCGGCTGGACGCGGGCAGCTGGTTCGGCTCCACGTACGCGGGCGCGCGCGTGCCGACACTGGAGCAGTTCGTGCACCGCGTCGAGCGGCACCGGCAGAAGCTGCTGCTGGAGATCAAGAACCCTCAGCTGTATCCCGGCATGGAGCGGCAGATCGTCGAGGTGCTGGGCAACGAGGGCTGGCTGGACCGCCGGCATGTGCGGAACCGACTGGTCGTGCAGAGCTTCAGCGCGGACAGCGTACGGACGGTCCACGATCTGCGGCCCGCGGTGAAGACGGGCTTCCTCGGGACGCCGCCCGTGTCGGACCTGCCCGCGTACGCGGCCTTCACCGACCAGATCAATCCCTCGTACGGTTCCCTCTCCGCCGGTTACGTCGCCGCCGTGCACGCCTTCAAGGGGGCGCGCGGCAAGCCGCTGGAGGTGTGCACCTGGACCGTGAACGACGCGGCCGCCGCCCGGCGGGTCGCCGGGCTCGGGGTCGACGGGATCATCACCAACACGCCCGACGTGGTGCGGGACGCGGTACGCGGCTGAGGCGTCCGCCCGGGGCGTTGTCAGTGGCGGGCCGTACGGTGGTGCGCATGGACAGCCATGGGCAGTACGAGCAGCGGGTGGTGTGGGCCGTCGTCGGCACCGGCATCGGCCCGCTGCTGCTGGCCGCGACCCGTGAGGGCCTGGTCAACGTCGTGTTCCACGCCACCGACGAGGTGCGCGGCAGCGCGCTGGAGCGGCTGGCGTCGCGGCTCGGCACCGAGCCCGCCGAGGAGCCCGGCTCCCCGCTGCTGGCCGAGGCGATACGGCAGGTCGAGGCGTACTTCGCGGGTGAGCGGCGGGACTTCGAGCTGCCGCTGGACTGGTCGCTGATCTCGGGCTTCAACCGCGAGGTGCTGCGGGAACTGGCCACCGGGGTGCCGTTCGGCTCGGTCGTCGGGTACGGCGATCTGGCCCGCCGGGTCGGCCGGCCCGGCGCGGCCCAGGCCGTGGGCATGGCGATGGGCGCGAACCCACTGCCGGTGGTCGTACCGTGCCATCGGGTGGTGGAGAGCGACGGCGGCATAGGCGGCTTCGGCGGCGGCCTGAAAACAAAACGCCACCTCCTGGCCTTGGAGGGCATCCTCCCCGAACCCCTGTTCTGACCCACCTCTCCGCCCTCTGCGGGCAGTCGTGCCGCCGCCCCGCTCTCCGCGGGCAGTCGTGCCGCAGGGCGGCACGGGTGGGCGGTGGGGGTACCTCCCGCTCATGGGGGTCCCTCCCGCTCGAGCGAAGCCGAGAGTGAGGGAGAAGCCGAGAGTGAGGGAGGCACCCCGCAAACGCCGGGCCGCGCAGCGGCCCCCGCTCAGTCGTAGTGCCGCGCCTCGAACACGTTGCCATCCGGATCACGGAAGTAGAAGCTGCGCCGCGCCGACCCCCGCGCCCCGAAGGAGTCACGCGAGACATCCGACACCGGCACGGAACCCTCCTCCAGCCGACTACGCAAAGCGTCGAAGTCCGAGGCCGTCAGCGACAGACAGACATGGTTCACGGGATGCCCCGAACTCTCCGCCGCACCGGGCAGCATCCGCATACGCTCCGCCTTGGCCCGCGGCATGAGATCGAGGATCGTCTCCTCATTGACCCGCACCGAGGGAAACGGTGCCTCACCGACGGAGTACTCGGTGAGCCTGACGGGCTCCAGGCCCACGGCCTTCTCGTAGAAACCGGCGGCGGCGATGGGATCGCTCACCCACAGGACGATGTGGTCGAGGCGAGTCGTGTTGTCCGTCATGACTCCCAGCCTCCGCGACGCCCATGACCGCGCGCAAGGGGGTTTGGCCCGGTGCCCGGCTCGCCAGGGATGAGGGAGAACCGGCAGACAGGAGGCAGACACGTGGTGCTCATGGTGTCCGAAGAGGTACGGGAGGCGATCGCCGCGGCCCGCCCGGTGGTGGCCCTGGAGTCCACGATCATCGCCCACGGACTGCCCCGGCCGCGCAACCTCCGGGTGGCGCTGGAACTGGAGGCGGCCGTACGGCAGGAGGGCGCGGTACCGGCGACGATCGCCGTGCTGGACGGGCGGCCCCGGGTCGGCCTGGACAAGGACCAGTTGGAGCGGGTCGCGGGCGAGGACGGCATCCGCAAGCTGGGCCATCGTGATCTCCCGCTCGCGGTGGCCGCCGGGGCGAGCGGGGCGACCACGGTGTCGGCCACGGCCCTGCTGGCGGCGCTCGCGGGCATACGGGTGTTCGCCACCGGAGGGCTCGGTGGCGTGCACCGGCAGTGGACGGTGACCCAGGACGAGTCGGCCGACCTCGGCCTGCTGGCGCGGACGCGGATCACCGTGGTGTGCGCGGGCGTGAAGTCGATCCTGGACGTGCCCGCGACCCTGCAGCGGCTGGAGACGCTGGGGGTGGCGGTCGCCGGATACGGCACGGACCGCTTCCCCGGCTTCTACCTGTCCGACTCCGGGCACCCCGTGGACTGGCGGCTGGACTCTCCGGCGCAGGTCGCGGAGGTCATGCGGGCGCAGGACGCGCTGGGCGGACCCGAGTCGGCGCTGATCGTGGCCAACCCGGTCCCCGAGGAGGAGCAGTTGGATCCCGGACTGCACGCGCGGGTGCTCGACGAGGCACTGCGCGCGTGCGAGGCGGAGGGTGTCACCGGTCAGGCCGTCACGCCGTTCCTGCTCGACCACCTGGTCCGGCACACCGACGGCGCCTCCCTCGCCGCGAACCTGGCGGCGGTCCGGGGCAACGTACGTCTGGCCGCGCGGGTCGCGGCGTCCTGGGCCGCCGGGGAGTGACGGACGCGGTGCGGGGCGGGGCGCTGCTGGTCGTCGGCGATGTGATCACGGATGTGGTCGCCCGGCACCGGGCGCCGCTCGCGCCGGGGACGGACACGGCGGCGGCGATCCGGACGGTGCCGGGCGGTGCGGGCGCCAACGTGGCCTGCTGGGCGGCGTGTCGGGACGGTACGGAGGTGCGGCTCCTCGGGCGGGTGGGCGAGGACGCGGCGGACTGGCACGAGCGGGAGCTGGCCGCATGCGGGGTCCGCCCGCTGCTGGTCGTGGACGGACAGGCGCCGACGGGGACGGTGATCTGCCTGGTCGACGAGGGCGCGGCGGCCGAGCGGACGTTCCTCACCGAGAGTGGCGCGTCGCTGCGGCTGGACCCCGGCGACTGGTCGGACGCGTTGCTGGACGGGGTGGCGCGGCTGCATCTGTCGGGCTATCTGCTGTTCACCGAGCCGAGCAGGGCCTTGGCCGCGGTGGCGTCGAAGGCGGCGCGGGCCCGTGGGGTGCCGGTGAGTCTGGATCCGGCGTCGGCGGGGTTCCTCTTGCGGCTGGGCGTCGACCGGTTCCTGTCGCTGGTCGAGGACGTGGACGTCCTGCTGCCCAGCCGTGACGAGGCGTGCCTGCTCACGGGGGCGTCCGAGGTCGCGGACGCCGCGGCGCGGCTGAGCCGGCACGTTCCGCTGGTGGTGGCCAAGCAGGGTGCCGAGGGCGCGCTGCTCGCGCGGTCCGGGGAGGTGTACGCCCGCGTTCCGGCCGTACCGGCTGTGCCACGGGACACCACGGGTGCCGGTGACGCGTTCACGGGCGCGTTCCTCGCGGCCCTGCTCGCGGGAGCCGACCCGGAGCAGGCGGCACGGGAGGGCTGCCGGGCGGGCGCGCAGGCGGTGGAACACATAGGGGGCCGTCCGCCGGCACCCGCCTGACGAACGGGCGCCGCAATGGGCGAACTTCCTTTGTCCACAGGCGGGAACAAAGCGGAATTCCCTCTTCCCACAGGCTCGCACACGACTCGTCCGGGCCTGGCAGACTGGCGATCCGGAGCGCGGGAAGCAGGACGGCGCGGGGGAACCACGCAAGGAGAACCGGATGTCCATGGCAGGGAATCTGCGGAAGGTCACGGGCCTCGGCAGGGTCGGCGGGCTGCGCCGGGTGGCGCGGCTGGCGCGGCGGCGGCCCCGTGTGGACCTGAGTCATCCGGCCCGCTCCCCGCTGGGCTCCTCGGTGGTCAACTGCGTGACGTACAGGGACGGCCACCGCACCGGCGCGCGCGGGGACCTGGTGGACGCGGTGAGGCAGGTGCGCAAGAGCGGGGAGGGTTTCGTCTGGCTGGGGCTGCACGAGCCGACCACCCGGGAGTTCGCCGGCATCGCGGAGCTGTTCGACCTGCATCCGCTGGCGGTGGAGGACGCGGTCGAGGCCCACCAGCGGCCCAAGCTGGAGCGGTACGGGGAGACGCTGTTCGCCGTGTTCAAGACGGTCTGTTACGTCGAGCACGAGGAACTCACCGCGAACAGCGAGGTGGTGGACACCGGCGAGATCATGGTGTTCCTCGGCAAGGACTTCGTGGTCACGGTGCGGCACGGCCGGCACGGCTCGCTGGGTCCGCTGCGCGAGGGGCTGGAGTCCGATCCCGAGCAGCTCGCCCAGGGCCCGTCCACGGTGCTGCACGCGATCGCGGACCATGTGGTCGACGACTATCTGACCGTCATCGACTCGGTCCAGCATGACATCGACCAGGTCGAGACGGATGTGTTCGCGGAGCACGGCGCGCGGGTCGATCCGGGCCGCATCTACCAGCTCAAGCGTGAACTCCTCGAACTGAAGCGGGCGGTGGTGCCGCTGGGCCGGCCGCTGGAGGAGCTCGCCACCCGGCCGATCCGGGTGGTCGCCCCGGAGACACAGGCGTACTTCCGTGACGTCTCCGACCATCTGCTGCGGGCGAAGGAGCAGATAGCGGCCTTCGACGAGCTGCTGAACTCCATTCTCCAGGCGCATCTGGCGCAGGTCACGGTCGCGCAGAACGAGGACATGCGCAAGATCACCGCTTGGGCGGCGATCGTGGCGGTGCCGACGATGGTCTGCGGGATGTACGGCATGAACTTCGACCACATGCCGGAGCTGCACTGGCGGTACGGCTACGGCATGGTCATCGGGGTGATATCCGTGGCGTGCCTGCTGCTGTACCGGGCGTTCCGGCGCAGCCGCTGGCTCTGAGACCCGCTGCTCTGCACCCCCGGCGGGGAGACGGGGTCAGCCGCGCCAGGCCGGATGGCGGGGGTCGTCGGCCCGTACCAGTACGTCGGCCGTGCCGGCGGGGTCGGTCTCCTGCTCGTAGCGCTCGAAGGCGGGGAGGGTCCAGTGCCCGTCCTCGGCGGTACGGCGGCGCAGGGCGCCCGGGGAGAGGAGGACGTGGACGCTCAGGTCGAAGGGGAACCAGTGGCGCAGGAGGAGGGGGCCGTGCAGCAACAGCACGCCGCCGGGAGGGAGTCGGACATAGGGGCTGCGGGTGGCGCGGTCGGTGACGGGGTCCCACAGGTCGGGCAGGACGCGTCCGCTCCCGCCGGGTTCGAGGGGTCCGAACACCTCGCGCCAGAGGGCGCCGGTGTCGTACCAGCCGCCGTAGTAGGACTCCAGGTCCCGGTGGCCGTATTCGAGCCGGACGGAGGCGGGTCGCAGGAAGCCCTCGGTGCCGACGACCAGGGAGGGCCGGCCACGTATCCGCAGCGCCTCGGCGACCCGCTCGGCGAGGTCTCCCGGACGCGCGGCGGGGGCGCCGTCGAGGGCGACCCGCGGCCAGGGTCCGCCGTCGGCCGTCCTCAGCTCCAGCAGGCGCTCGGCGAGGAGGTCGCCGAGCCGGTCCCAGGTGATCGCTTCAAGTCGCACAGGGCCATGATGCGCCTGCGGCCCGTCCGGCCGCGCGGGTCTC
This sequence comes from Streptomyces sp. NPDC059787, assembly GCF_042732315.1. NCBI lineage: Bacteria > Bacillati > Actinomycetota > Actinomycetes > Kitasatosporales > Streptomycetaceae > Streptomyces > Streptomyces sp. NPDC059787. The sequence goes on along the minus strand of NZ_JBHWHX010000054.1, from coordinate 4,508 downwards.
CCGGCTGTCCGGGTCTCCCGGTTGTACGGGTTCGGCGCCCGGTGCCCGGCCGCCTGGAGGGAGGGGTGACGCCCGGGGCGTTCGACGTCCTTGGACGTTCGCGCATGCGTCCGCGCTCCTGGGCCATGGCCGGGGTGCCAAGGGGCGCTTTCACTGGTGATGACGGTGGTGGCCGGGAAGGGGCCCGGCCGGGAACGGGGATGACGACATGATCGGCGGGCCGTACTTCGTGCTGACGGTGCTGGGTGTGCTCGGGACCGGGCTGGTGGCCGGGGTCTTCTGCGCCTTCTCGACGTTCGTGATGAGAGGGCTCGCGGCGCTGCCGCCGGCGCAGGGGGCGGCCGCGATGCGGGCGGTCAACGTGGCGGCGGTGCGGCCGGCCTTCATGCTGCTGTTCCTCGGTACGGCGATGCTGTGCGCGGTGGTCACGGTGGTGACGTTCGTGCTGTGGCCGGACGAGGGGACGGTCGAACTGCTGGTGGGTGGTGTCCTGTACCTGGTCGGCTCGTTCGGGCTGACCGTGGTCGCGAACATACCGCGCAACGAGGCGCTGGACCGGCTCGAACCGGGTGGCCCGGAGGCGGTCGCGTACTGGCCGGTCTATGTGCGCGAGTGGACGATGTGGAACCACGTCCGCGCGTTCGCCTCGGCCGGGGCGGCGGTGGCGTACCTCCTGGCCCTCGTCTGAGGGACCCGGTCGGCGGGCGGCCGGCGAGCGGTCGGCGGGTTTCCGGGAAAGCGCTGTCCCGGCGCTCTGCGGGGGCGGGTGAGCGGACGTATCGTGGCCGGAGGAGTGCTGCCCGACGACGCACGGCCTGTCACCCGCGCACGCAAGGAACACGGCCATGGCCGATCCCAAGGGTTTCCTGACCACGCCCCGCGAGGAGTGGCCGCGCCGGCCCGTCGAGGAACGGGTCCGCGACTGGAACGAGGTGTACGTGCCGGGGGCGCTGCTGCCCATCGTCAGTGCACAGGCCGACCGCTGCATGGACTGCGGTGTGCCGTTCTGCCACCAGGCCTGCCCGCTCGGCAATCTCATCCCCGAGTGGAACGAGCTGGTCTCGCGGGAGGACTGGCGGGCGGCGGCGGAGCGGTTGCACGCCACCAACAACTTCCCGGAGTTCACCGGCCGGTTGTGTCCGGCGCCCTGCGAGGCGGGATGTGTGCTCGCCATCAACCAGCCGGCGGTCACCATCAAGAACGTCGAGTGTGCCATCGCCGACCGGGCCTGGGAGGAGGGTTTCGCCCCGCCGGCGCCGCCGGAGCGACTCTCCGGCCGGACGGTCGCGGTCATCGGTTCGGGCCCGACCGGGCTGGCCGCGGCCCAGCAGCTGACCCGGGCGGGGCACACGGTCGCCGTCTACGAGCGGGACGACCGGGTCGGTGGGCTGATGCGGTACGGCATCCCCGAGTTCAAGATGGAGAAGCGGTATCTGGAGCGGCGGGTGGAGCAGATGCGGGCCGAGGGGACGAAGTTCCGTACGTCCACGACGGTCGGGCGGGATGTGGACGCGGCGGAGTTGCGGGCGCGGTATGACGCGGTGGTGATCGCGACGGGGGCGACGGCGTGGCGGGAGCTTGCCGTGCCGGGGCGTGAACTGGCGGGGATTCACCAGGCGATGGAGTACCTGCCGCTCGCGAACCGGGTGCGTGAGGGGGATCTGGAGTCGTCACCGTTGTCGGCCGCGGGGCGGCATGTCGTCATCGTCGGTGGTGGTGACACGGGGGCGGACTGTCTGGGGACGGCGGTGCGGGAGGGAGCCGCGTCGGTCACCCAGCTCGACATCTACGGCCGGCCGGGGGACGAGCGTGACGAGGATGCCGAACCGTGGCCGACGTATCCGAAGTTGTACCGGTTGTCTGCGGCGCACGAGGAGGCCGGGGTGTTGCGGACGGCGCCGGTGGTGGACGCGGATGCGCGGTTGTTCGCGGCGTCCACGCTGCGCTTTGCCGGGGACGGGGATGGGCGGGTGTGTGCGCTGCACCTGGTGGGGGTGGACGCGGGGCGTCGGCCTGTGCCGGGGAGCGAGCGGATGCTGCCGGTGGATCTTGTGCTGCTCGCGCTGGGGTTCTCCGGGCCGGAACAGAGGGATGGGCTCCTCGCCCAGCTCGGGGTGGAGTTGTCGCCTCGTGGCACGGTCGCGCGGGATGCGGGCTTCGGTACGAATGTGCCGGGGGTTTTCGCGGCGGGGGATGCGGCGCGGGGGCAGTCGCTGATCGTGTGGGCGATCGCCGAGGGGCGGGCGGTGGCTGCGGCGGTCGATCGCTGTCTGACGGGTGAGGTGAGTCGGCTGCCGGCACCGATCGGTCCCTATGACCGTCCGATGACCGCGTGAACCGGTCCCTGCGGGTTGTGTGTCCGGGGAGGGCCGGCCAGGCGTCATGCGGGGGTTGGCGCCGACCGGGGTGGGCTGCGCGGCCCGGCGCTTGCGGGGCGCCCGGCGTGGGTGTGGGCCGGGGGTGGGGTTGCGCGGCCCGGCGCTGCCGGGGTGCCGTCGCGCCCACCCGTGCCGCCCCAGCGGCACGACTGCCCGCGGAGGGCGGCGGCAGCGGTGGCCCGCTGCACACAACGCAGCGGGCCGCCGGTGCCGGGGTTATGGCTTGTGGGCCACCGCGCCGTAGCCGGGGATGATGTCGTCGTCCTGGCCGGGGATCGGGTCGCCCAGTTCGGGGTGCCAGTGGTGGGGGACCTGGACGCCCGGTTCGACGAGGGTCAGGCCGTCGAAGAAGCGGGTGAACTCCTCGCGGGAGCGGAGCGCCAGGGTGACGCCCGCCGCCTTGAGCTTCTCCGTGGCCGCCTTCGACTCCTCCGGGGTGAAGTCGGACGTCGCGTGGGTGACGACCAGGTAGCTGCCTGAGGGCAGCGCGTCCAGCAGCCGCCCGACCAGCTCGTGCGCCCCGTCCTCGTCGGAGACGAAGTGCAGCAGCGCGATGAGCGACAGCGCGATCGGCTCGTCGAAGTCGAGGATCTTCCGCGCGCCCTCCAGGATGACGTCCGGATCGCGCACATCGGCCTGGAGGTACTCGGTCACCCCCTCGTCCGTACCGCGCAGCAGGGCCGCCGCGTGGGCCAGCACGATGGGGTCGTTGTCGCAGTACACGACGCGGGCGTCGGGCGCGGTCCTCTGCGCCACCTGGTGCAGGTTGGGCTCGGTGGGGATGCCGGTGCCGACGTCGAGGAACTGCCGTACGCCCTGCCCGGCCAGCCAGCGCGTGGCCCGCTGCATGAACGCGCGGTTCACCCGCGCCATCACCGGCACCCGCGGGTCGAGGGCGAGCATCTGCTTCCCCATGGCCTCGTCGACCGGGTAGTTGTCCTTGCCTCCGAGGTACCAGTCGTACATCCGCGCGGGGTGCGGCCTGCTCGTGTCGATCTCCACGGGGTGCTGCCCGGTCATGAAGGACTCCATAAGTCTCTGCAACTGCAATTGCAACTGTTAGTGATCAAGTCAGTGCCAAGCCGGAAGGGGAAAACAAAGGTAGAGCGGGCAACAGGTCTCAGGACAGGAGGAAATCCGCCTCTCCCGCCTTCGCTCCCTCGATGAAGGCCGTCATCTCGGCGGAGGTGTAGATGAGCGCCGGCCCGTCCGGGTCGGTGGACTGGCGTACGGCGATCCGGCCGTCCTCGAGCTTCATCGCCTCCAGGCAGTTCCCTCCGTTGCCGCCGCTCCACGGCTTGTGCCAGCCCTCGCTGCCCAGTTCCCGCGCGGGCATGCCGTTGTAGATCCTTCCGGTGCGCACCCGCGGGCGGGGCGGGGACTTCAGGGGGTTCAGGGGCTCCATGAGTTCCATTCACAGCTCCTTGCGGAGATCCCGGAGGATCTCCTTCGTGCGATGTGCCGTAGCGGCCTGCGCCGCCATGCGGTCCATGACCTCGAGGTGGGTCGCCACCTCTTCGCGCGCGTCCAGGTAGACGGCGCCGGTCAGGTACTCGCTGTAGACCATGTCCGGCAGTTCGGGCATGGCGAATCGGAACAGCACGAACGGCCCGTACGTGCCGGGATGGGGCCCACCGGCGAACGTGGCGATCTGCAGCGTCACATTGGGCAGCTTCGTGGCCTCGAGCAACTTGTCGATCTGTGCACGCATCACCTCCGGGCCGCCGACCGGGCGGCGGAGCACGGTCTCGTCCATCACGACCCACATCCGGGGCGCGTCCTTGCGGGTGAGCAGTTCCTGCCGTTGCATGCGCAGGTCGACGTGGCGCTCCATGTCCTCGGGCCGGGTCTGCCCGATGGCCCCGGAGCGCAGCACGCCGCGTGCGTAGTCCTCGGTCTGGAGCAGTCCGGGGACGAAGTGGGGTTCGTAGCTGCGGATGAGGGAGGCCGCACCCTCCAGGCTGACGTACATCGAGAACCAGCCGGGCAGGATGTCGTGGAAGCGCTGCCACCAGCCGGGCCGGTTGGCGTCCTACGCCAGTTGTACGAAGGCCTCGGCCTCCTCGTCGGAGACGCCGTACTCCTTCAGCAGCATCTGGAGGTACGGGATCTTGAGCGCGACCTCGGCCA
>NZ_JBHWHX010000053.1:37001-43717 GCF_042732315.1 Streptomyces sp. NPDC059787 | reverse complement strand
GACCGCGTGTGCGGTCCGGGCCGGCCGGGTTCCGGGGCGGGCCCGGGTCACGCCTCCTGGGTGAAGGCCGCGTGGAAGCGGCGGGTGTGGTCCACCCGGCGTTCGGGGCCGGTCAGGGTGACCGTCGCCGTCAGGCGCGCGTCGGTGCTCGACGTGGCGAGGCGGAGTTCCAGGTCACCGGGTTCGACGACCCGGCGGCCGTCGCGGCCGGTGAAGGACGCCACATCGGCCGGGACGGTGACGCGGACCCGGCGGGACTCCCCCGGTTCCAGCTCCACCCGGGTGTAGCCGACGAGCCGCTGTACCGGCTGGACGACGGAGGCGACCGGGTCGTGCAGGTAGAGCTGGACGACCTCGGTGCCGGAACGGCCACCGGTGTTGCGGACGGTGAGGGCGAGGCCGAACTCGCCGTCCGTGCCCGCCTCCCGCGCGTCCACGACGAGGTCGCTCCAGGCGAAACTCGTGTACGTCAGACCGTGGCCGAAGCCGAACGCCGGGGTCGGGTCGATGTTGGACACCTCGCTGGCCTGGGCGAGCCGGGCGCCGAGGTAGGTGGTCGGCTGGGATCCCGGGCCGCGCGGCACACTGACCGGAAGCCGTCCGGAGGGGTCGGTACGGCCGCTGAGCACGCCGGCGATGGCGTGGGTGCCCGCGACTCCGGGGAAGAAGGACTGCACGATCGCCGCGGACTCGGCGACGGCGCGGCCGAGCGCGTACGGCCGGCCGGCGAGCAGGACGGTCACCACCGGCCTGCCGGAGTCGAGCAGCGCGTCGAGCAGGTGCTGCTGGGCGCCGGGCAGGGCGAGGGACTCCGCGTCGCAGCCCTCGCCGCTGGTGCCGCGGCCGAACAGGCCCGCGCGGTCGCCGAGGACCGCGATGACGATGTCCGCGTCCCTGGCCGCGTCCACCGCCTCGCCGATGCCGGAGAGGTCCCCGTCGTCGACGCCGGTGCCGCGTACGGTCGTGATCTCCGCGTCGGGGAACTCGGCGGCCAGGGTGTCCCGCAGGGTGGGCAGGTCGATGCCGACCGGGACGTCCGGGTGCTGCACGCCCACGTGCTGGGGGAAGGAGTAGCAGCCCAGTACGGCGGTGGCCTCGGCCGCGTTGGGGCCGACCAGGGCGATGCGGCGGGGCGCGGCGAGCGGCAGGGTGCCGTCGTTGGTGAGCAGGACGACCGCCTTCTCGGCGATCTCGCGGGCCAGTTCCCGGTTCTCGGGCCGGTCCAGGTCGATCGTGCCGCGCAGGGCGTCCGGGTCGTCCAGGTCCACGCCGTCGAGCGCGGGCGGCACCGGGTTCCAGTCCGGGTCGAGCAGGCCGAGCATCGCCTTCTGGCCGAGGACGCGGCGCAGGGCGCGGTCGATGAGCGCCTCGGGGACGCGGCCGGCGGTGACGGCCTCGGTGAGCGGCCCGCCGAACGTCTTGACGGTGGGCAGTTCGGTGTCGACACCGGCCTTCAGCGCGGTGCCCGCGGCGTCGGCGAAGTCGGCGGCGATGCCGTGCAGGGTCTTGAGGAAGGCGATGCCGAAGTAGTCGGCGACGACGGTGCCGTCGAAGCCCCAGGTGTCGCGGAGCAGTCCGGTCAGCAGGCTCTCGTCGGCCGCGGCGGGGACGCCGTCGGTGTCCGTGTAGGAGTGCATCACGGAGCGGGCGCCGCCCTCGCGGATCGCCATCTCGAACGGCGGCAGCAGGACGTCGGCCCGTTCGCGGGCGCCCATGGGGGCGGGGGCCAGGTTGCGTCCGGCGCGGGAGGCCGAGTAGCCGACGAAGTGCTTGAGGGTGGCGACGATCCCGGCGGACTCCAGGCCCTGGACGTACGCGGTGCCGATGGTCCCGACGAGGTACGGGTCCTCGCCGATGGTCTCCTCCACCCGGCCCCAGCGGGCGTCGCGGACCACGTCGAGGACGGGGGCGAGACCCTGGTGGATGCCGACGGACCGCATGTCGCGGCCGATGGCGGCGGCCATCCGGCGCACCACGTCCGGGTCGAAGGTGGCGCCCCAGGAGAGCGGGACGGGATAGGCGGTGGCGCCCCAGGCGGCGAAGCCGGCCAGGCACTCCTCGTGCGCGACGGCGGGGATGCCGAAGCGGCCCGCCGAGGTGATGCGGGACTGGGTGCGCAGCAGGGAGAGCGCGCCGAGCGCCGGGTCGACGGGTGCGGTGCCGAAGGGGCGGGTGAGCTGGCCCAGTCCGGCGGGCAGGAGCGCGTCGAGGTCGACGGCCTCCTCCATGTCGTGCTGGTGCGGGGCCACTTCGCCGCCGTTGGCGGACGCGCCGACCCACACGCCGTACAGCTGGGCGATCTTCTCCTGGAGGGTCATCGCGCCGATCAGCGCGTCGACCCTGGCGGCGACGGGGTGGGCGGGGTCGTTCCAGAGGGGGATTTCGGGGGTGGTCTCTACGGCCACGTCGGCAGTCACTTTCCTCCGACGCCCATCAGACCCTGGACCAGGGCGCGACGGGCGAACAGGTAGACGAGCAGGATGGGCACCATGGACAGCACCACGGCTCCCAGCAGACCGGGGATGTCGATGCCGTGCGCGGTCTGGAAGTTGTACAGACCCAGGGTGACCACCTTGGTGGAGTCGGACTGGGTCAGGACGAGCGGGAACAGGAAGCCGTTCCACGCCTGGAGCGCGGAGAAGACCACGATCGTGGACAGTCCGCCCCTCGACAGCGGCAGGACGAGCTGGAAGAACATGCGCCGAGGGGTGGCGCCGTCCATGGCCATGGCCTCGTACAGCTCCGGGGAGATGTCGCGCATCGCGCCGCTGAGGATCAGCGCCGACATCGGCAGGCAGAACGCGGCCGTGGGCAGGATGACGCCCAGCAGGTTGTCGTACAGCCCGGCTTCGCTGATCAGGTAGAACATCGGCACGATGACGGCCTGGGCCGGGATGGCGAGTCCGAGCAGGAACAGCCGGAAGATCGCCGACGTGGTCCGGCCGCGGCTGCGGACGATCGCGTAGGCGAGCGGCGGGACCAGCAGCAGCACGATGCCGATCACGCAGGCGGTGACGACGAGCGTGTTGAGGAAGTACTGGCCGAAGCCCGAGTCGAAGGCACCCGTGTAGTTGTCCAGCGTGAAGCTGTCCGGGAAGGAGACCGGGCCGTTCTCGGCGTAGTCCTGGCGGGTGCGCAGGGTCGCGGCGAGCATCACGTACAGCGGCAGGCCGACCAGGAAGAGCCAGAAGAGCGAGCCGACGCCGGCCACGTAGTTCGGTCGGCGCCTCATGACACACCCTCCATGGAGCTGCGCATCTTGTCGTAGCCGGAGACCCGGACGACGATCAGCGAGATGATCGTGGACGCGACGACCAGGGCCAGGGCGATCGCGGAGCCGGTGCCGTAGTCGAAGCTCTTGAACGCCTTGTCGTACATGTAGTAGGCGCTGATGGTGGTGTCGGTGCCGGGGCCGCCCTGGGTCAGGATGAGGACCGTCTCGAAGGTGGTCAGGCCGCCGACGATCATCAGGATCATCGAGGTGATCATCGAGTTGCGCAGCTGCGGCAGCGTGATGTGGAAGAACTGCCGGTAGCGGCCCGCCCCGTCGATCTCCGCGGCCTGGTAGAGCACTTGGGGGATCGCGCGGGCGGCGCCCTGGTAGATCAGGGTGTGGAACGGGGTGAACTGCCAGGTGCTGACGAACGCCAGCACGCCGATGGCGGTGGCCTGTTCACCGAACAGGTTGCCGTCGCCGAACAGCCAGCCGGCCTCGGCCGGGATGCCGAAGTTCGGGTCGAGCAGCGCCCGCCACAGCACGGAGACGGCCGTCGCGGACAGCAGCAGCGGGATGAAGTAGATGACGGACAGTACGGCCCGGTTGCGCTGGTGGCCGGCGGCCCAGACGCCGAGCAGGATGCTCAGCGGGGTCTGGAGGACCACGCCGAGCACGGTCAGCAGCAGGGTCAGCCAGATGCTCTTGAGCATCACCGGGTCGTCCATCAGGCGCGACCAGTTGTCCGTGCCGACGAACTCGGGCGAGCTGAGCCCGTCCCAGCTCATGAAGGACAGCACCGCCACCATGATCAGCGGGACGATCGCGAAGAGGGCGAAGAACACTGCGGCGGGCAGCGCCCAGGCGAAGCCGGGGCGGCCCACCGTCGTTGCGGACGAGGCGGGCGGCCGCCGCCGGGACCCCTTGCGGGGTCCGGCGGCGGGCCGGGCGCTCTTGATCTGTGTCGTCATGAGCCGTTCGTCACTCGGTCGGGAGGGCCTGCATGGCCTTGATGAAGCCGTCCGTGTCGAGCTGTCCGTTGAAGAACTGCTGGATGGCCTTGTGCATGTCCGAGCTGGCCTTCTGCGGGTACGCCTGGTCCCAGGAGAGCTGGAACGACGGGGCGTCGGCGACCAGGTCGTACTGGAAGCGCGAGTACTCGGGGGAGCCCGCGGTCTCGATGAACTTGTCGGTGTTGGTCGTGGTCGGCAGGTTGCCGATCTCCAGCTGCGCCTTGACGAAGTCGTCGGAGTACATGAGCTTCAGGAACTCGGCGACGGCCTCGGGGTGCTTGGTCTTCTTCATCACCGAGTAGTAGTTGTTGGTGTTGCCGGCGACGTCGGCCGGGTCGCCCTTGCCGCCCTCGACGGTCGGGAAGGCGCTGTAGCCGAGGTCCTTCTCGGCGAACTCCTTGTGGTCCGTGAGCTGCTGGGAGTAGTACCAGGAGCCCATCAGCTCGAAGCCGGCCTTGCCCGCGGCCACGAGCTGGACCGAACCGCCGTTGGTGTACTTGACGGAGTCGTAGTTCTTGCCGAAGGCGCCGGCGTCGACGAGCTCCCTGATCATGTCCAGGGCCTTCTTGCTGTCCGCGCTCTCCCAGGCGCTCTTGTCGCCCCCGACGGCCTTCGCGAACAGCTCCGGTCCGGCGATGCGGTCGTAGAGGTACTGGAACCACATCTGCGTCGGCCAGACGTCGCCGCCGCCGAGCGCGATCGGTGTGACGCCCTCGTCCTTGAGCTCGCCGACCGCGTCGAGCAGCTCGTCCCAGGTCTTCGGCGGCTTGACGCCCGCCTTGTCGAGGACCGCCTTGTTGTGGAAGAGCAGGACCGGCTGGGTGCCGCGCATCGGGATGCCGTACGGCTTGCCGTCGACGACGGCGTTGTTGAAGACGGACGGCAGGAACTTGTTCTCCAGGTCCGGGTTCTTCTTGATGAAGTCGTCGAGCGGCATCAGCAGACCGGCCTTGACGAACGGCTTGATGCTGCCGCCGCCCCAGTTGAAGAAGACGTCCGGGGCCTGGGGGGTGCTGATGATCGTCTGCAGCTTCTGCTGGTAGTCCGCACCGGGGATGGTGTCGAGGACGACCTTGACGTCGGAGGTCTTGTTGAACTTGTCGACGAGCTGCTTCTCGACCTTGTTGGTGGCGTCCCCGTAGACCAGGACATGGATCTTGCCGTCGTCCGCCGACGCCCCGCCGTTCCCGTCGCCGCAGGCCGAGAGGCTCAGTGCGAGGGTGAGCGTCGCACCGCAGGCGACCAGTCTGGGCAAGCGCGCACGTGTCTTCATCGTTCGCCTTTCGAAAGTTTCGGCATCATCACCGAAAGTCCATGCCGCTGGACAGTAGGTCAGACCGGTGTTTCGGTCAACGGTCGATTCAGTACTCGCCCAAACCGTTATCGACGTGCGGTGCCGTATCCTGCGCCTATGCACGATGACGACGCGGCGAACGGCAGAGTCACCCTGGCCGCGGTAGCGAAAGAGGCCGGCGTTTCGATGCCGACAGTTTCGAAGGTCCTCAACGGCCGATCGGATGTCTCTCGCGCCACCCGGGCCAAGGTGGAACGGCTGCTGGACGCCCACGGCTACCGCCGTCGCACCCCGTCGGCGTCCCGCTCACCGCTCATCGAGATCGTCTTCCACGAGCTGGAGAGCATCTGGGCGATGGAGCTGATCCGGGGCGTGGAGAACGTCGCCAAGGAGAACCGCGCGACGGTCGTCCTCACCGAGAGCGGCACCCGGCACACCCCCGCGCCGGAGTGGCTCCCCGGCGTGCTGCAACGCAGGCCGCTGGGCGTCGTGCTGGTCTTCTCCACCCTCCGGGAGGACATCAAGCGCCAGCTCAGGGCGGCGGCCATCCCCTTCGTCGTCATCGACCCGGCGGGCGACCCCGACCCGGACGTGCCCTCGGTCGGCTCGGCGAACTGGGCCGGCGGCCTCGCCGCCACCCGCCATCTCACCGACCAGGGGCACGTCCGGGTCGCGATCATCACCGGGCCCGAGGACGTGCTGTGCTCACTGGCGCGCCTCGACGGCTACCGCTCGGCCATGGCGATGGCGGGTCTGGAGACCGACCCGTGGCTGATGCGCTTCGGCGACTTCCATGTGCAGGGCGGCTTCGAGCACGCCATGGACCTGCTGGAGGGTCCCGACCGGCCCACGGCGATCTTCGCGGGCAGCGACCTCCAGGCGCTCGGCGTCCTGGAGGCGGCCCGGGTCAGGGGCCTGCGCGTGCCGGAGGAGCTGTCGGTGGTCGGCTACGACGACGTACCGCTGGCGCAGTGGTCGAGCCCGCCGCTCACCACGGTCCACCAGCCGTTGCGGCACATGGCCGAGGAGGCCGCCCGGATGCTGCTCCGCCCGGACGACCCCGGCACGGCCGCCCAGCGCATAGAACTGGCGACGCACCTGGTGGTACGGCAGAGCACGGCTCCGCCCAAGGAGGCGTGAAGGACGCCGGGGCGGCCACGGAAGGACGGCCGGCCCGGCGTGCGGCGCCACGTCG
>NZ_JBHWHX010000053.1:0-36903 GCF_042732315.1 Streptomyces sp. NPDC059787 | reverse complement strand
CGGCGCGAGGCCCGGCAGGAGAGGCGGCGCCCGTGCGTACCGCCCACCGCCTCACGCGACCGGTGAGTACGGCTCCGCCCGAGGAGGTGTGGGGGGCGCCGGGGCGGCCACGGAAGGACGGCCGGCCCGGCGTGCGGCGCCACGTCGGCGCGAGGCCCGGCAGGAGAGGCGGCGCCCGTGCGTACCGCCCACCGCCTCACGCGACCGGTGAGTACGGCTCCGCCCGAGGAGGTGTGGGGGGCCGGGACGGGGCCGAATGTTTCGGAGGCTTCCGGAGCGCCGTTCCACCTGAGTGTCCGGCTGTTCTTCGGGCCGTCGACGGCGAAACTTTCGGTCAGGCTGTGTGCCGGAAGTCGCTGGGGGAGATTCCGTAGGCGCGCCGGAAGGCGCGGCTGAAGTCGGCGGGGTGGCGGAAGCCCCAACGGAGGGCGATCTCGCCGATCGTCCGGTGCCGCAGTCGCGGGTCGGCGAGGTCGGCGCGGGTGCGTTCCAGCCGGCGGCGGCGGATCGTGGCGCCGACCGTCTCCGGTTCCTCCTCGAACAGGGCGTGCAGGAGACGTACGGAGATGTGGTGGTGCGCGGCTGTCGTCGCCGGACTCAGCTCCGGGTCGGACAGGTTGTGCGTGATGAAGGCGTCGATCCGGGCCAGCAGCACCTGCCGCCTGCTCTCGACCGGCAGCGGCGGGGAGAGGTCGACACGACGGCAACCCGCGGGCATCTCGCGAACAGCGGCGGTTGTTCACCACCGCCCGCTCCCACCTCCTGATCGACACGGCCGCCTGAGAGACCGGCCCGCCCTCCCGGGGGGACCGGCGCGTGGGCCGGTCCCCCCGTTCCGGTGGCGTCACCGGATTCCCCCGTTACCGGGGTGCCGCCCGGTCCTCGGCACACAGCGCAGTGGTCATCGGCACGGCGTGCACGACCGCGCCCGTCCGGTCAGGCGCCGGGCAGGACGCCGGTGCGGGCCACCTCGGAGTACCAGCGGGCGCTGGCCTTGGGGATGCGGGTGCCGGTCGGGTAGTCCACGTAGACGGCGCCGAAGCGCTTGCCGTAGCCGTGGGCCCACTCGAAGTTGTCCAGCAGCGACCAGAGGAAGTAGCCGCGCACGTCCGAGCCGTCGACGATGGCCCGGTGCACGGCGGCCAGGTGGCCGCGCACATAGGCGATCCGGGCGGGGTCGTTGACGTTCCCGGAGGGGTCGGCGTAGTCGTCGAACGCCGCGCCGTTCTCGGTGATGACCAGCGGCGTCCTCGGGAAGTCGGACGACAGGCGGCGCAGCAGGTCGTACAGGCCGGTGGGGTCGACGGCCCAGCCCATGGCGGTGGTGTCGCCGGGCGGCTGGTGGAAGGCGACCTTGTCGGCGCCCGGCCAGGGACTGTGGGCGCTGTTTCCGTGTCCGTCCGAGTTGTGGGTGCCGCTGCCGTCGGCCTCGGAGACGACGGTGGGCGAGTAGTAGTTGACACCGAGGAAGTCCAGCGGCTGGTGGATCCGTCCGAGGTCGCCGTCGCGGACGAAGGACCAGTCGGTGAGCGCCGCGGTGTCCTTGAGGAGGTCCTCCGGGTAGGCGCCCTGGAGCATCGGGCCGGTGAAGACCCGGTTGGCGAGGGCGTCGATCCGGCGGACCGCGTCGGCGTCGGCGTCGCTGTCGGTGAGCGGGCGGACGTGGTGGATGTTGAGGGTGACCGAGCACCGGGCGGCGGCGGGAAGGCGGTCGCGCAGCGCCTGGACGGCCAGGCCGTGGCCCAGGTTGAGGTGGTGGGCGGCGCGCAGCGCGGCGACCGGGTCGGTGCGGCCGGGGGCGTGCACGCCGGAGCCGTAGCCGAGGAAGGAGCTGCACCAGGGCTCGTTGAGCGTCGTCCAGGTCCTCACCCGGTCGCCGAGGGCGTCCGCGGCGAGGGCCGCGTACTCGGCGAACCGCTCGGCCGTGGCGCGCTCCGGCCAGCCGCCGGCGTCCTCCAGCTCCTGCGGGAGGTCCCAGTGGTAGAGGGTGGCGACGGGCTGGATGCCCTTGTCCAGCAGGTCGTCGACGAGGCGCCGGTAGAAGTCCAGGCCCCTCTGCACGGCGGGGCCGCGGCCGGTGGGCTGGATCCGGGGCCAGGCCAGGGAGAACCGGTAGGCGCCCAGGCCGAGTTCGGCCATGAGGGCGACGTCCTCGCGCCAGCGGTGGTAGTGGTCGGTGGCGATGTCACCGGTGTCGCCGTTGCGGACCCGGCCCGGGGTGCGGGCGTAGGTGTCCCAGATGGACGGCGTACGGCCGTCCTCGGCGGCGGCCCCCTCGATCTGGTAGGAGGCGGTGGCGGAGCCCCAGAGGAAGCCCTTGGGGAAGGTGCGGGCGGCGTCCGGGGCGGACGCGGTCTGCTGTGCGGTGACCACGTAAGTCCTTTCGGTGTGAGGGGAGTCGGCAGGCGAAGGCCTGGCGGAGTGGGTGCGGGTCAGCCCTTGACGGCGCCGGCCATGATGCCGCTGACGATCTGGCGGCCGAAGACGATGAACATCGCCAGCAGCGGCAGCGTGCCGAGCAGCGCGCCCGCCATGATCAGCGACTGGTCGCGGACATAGCCCGCGCTGAGCTGGGTGAGGGCGACGGGGACCGTCGGGTTGGTCATGTCGAGCACCACGAACGGCCAGAAGAAGTCGTTCCACGCGTGCACGAACGTGATCATGAACAGGACGGCCATCGCGGGCCGCGCCACGGGCAGCACGATGCTCCAGAAGATCCGCAGCGAGTGCGCCCCGTCCACGCGGCCGGCCTCGACGAGTTCGTCGGGCAGCGCCTCGGACAGGTACTGCCGCATGAAGAACACGCCGACCGCGCTCACCAGCGTGGGGAAGATGACGGCGGGCAGCTGCTGCGACCAGCCCAGCTCGGACATCATCATGAACAGCGGTACGACGCCGAGCTGCGGCGGCACCATCATGGTGCCGATGACCAGCATCAGCAGGACGTTGCGGCCCTTGAACCGCAGTTTGGCGAAGGCGAACCCGGCCAGCGTCGCGAACATCACCGTGGACAGGGCGATCACGCCGGCCACGATCAGGCTGTTGACCATGGCCTTGCCCATCGCCGCCTCGTCCCAGGCCCGGGCGAGGTTGCTGAACAGGTTAGGGCCGGGCAGGAACGGCGGCGGGGTCTGGCTGACCCGGGTGTTGTCGGTGGAGGCCGCCACCATCGTCCAGTACAGCGGGAAGATCGACAGCACCGCCATGACGACGAGCAGGACGTAGGCGAGCGGCCCGGCGTGGTGCTGGCGGCCGGCGCCCTGGCGCAGCAGCCGGCGGCGGCCGCGGCCGGCCGGCTTCTCGACGGGGGTCCGGACCGGGGGCTCCGTCCGGACCGGGAGGCTGTTGGTGGTCATGATGACTCCAGGTCAGGACGTACGGGAACGCAGGCGCTTGATCAGGCGCTGCGCCACGAAGGCGAGGACGAGCAGCATGAACATCGCCCAGGCGACGGTCGCCGAGCGGCCCATCTGGTAGTGCTTCCAGCCCTCCTCGTACAGCAGCAGGCCCAGCGTCTGGTACTGGTTGTCGGCGCCGCCGGTGACGCCGTTGGGGCCCTGGCCGAAGATCAGCGGTTCGCCGAACAGCTGGGTGGCGCCGATGGTGGAGAGCACGATGGTGAAGACGATGGTGGAGCGGATACCGGGGACGGTGACGTGGGTGAACTGCTTCCACCGGGACGCTCCGTCGATGGACGCCGCCTCGTACCGCTCGGCCGGGATGGCCTGCATGGCGGCCAGGTAGAGCAGCGCGTTGTAGCCGGTCCAGCGCCAGATGACGATGGTGGAGATGGCCGCCTGGGCGGGCCACTTGTCGGCCTCCCAGTCCACCGGGTCGATGCCGACCGAGCCGAGCGCCCAGTTGATCATGCCGAAGTCACGCTCGAAGATCATGGTGAAGACGAGCGCGGCGGCGGCGACCGAGGTGGCGTACGGGACCAGCGAGGCGACGCGGAAGAACAGCGAGGCGCGCATCCGGTAGTTGAGCAGGTGCGCCAGGCCGAGCGCCATCATCAGCTGCGGCACCGTGGAGATGACGCCGATGGTGATGGTGTTCTGCAGCGCGTTCCAGAACCGTGAGTCGCCCCAGAGTTCGACGTAGTTGTCGAACGCCACCCACTCCATGACGTCGAGGGTGGCCAGCTCCACGTCGTGCAGGGAGATCCACGAGGTGTAGACGAGGGGGTAGAAGCTGAACGCGGCGAAGACCACGAAGAACGGCGCGACGAACGCGTACGGGGCGCCCTTGACGTCCAGCCGGTGCAGCCATGCGCCGCGCCGGCGGGCGGTCCTGCCGTCGCCCGTGGTGCCGGGCGGGGCCGGCGGCTCCTCGCCGGTCAGGGCCTTGGTGGTGGAGGTGGCCACCGGACTTTTCCTTCCTGGATGCGGATGTGTGAGGCGGGGCCCGGGCCCGTCGGCGGATGCCGGGGCTGTCGTCGGGCTTCCGCCGGCCGCCCGTGGGGCGGGCCTCACGGCGTCAGGTGCGTGCTCCGGGGGTCTCCCCGGTCTGAGGCCGGGGAGCGCCGGGCCCTGAACCCTGTACCGGACGTACTCGGGTCAGGGCCCGGTGCGGCGAGGGGGACGCCTCTCCGGGGAGCGTGCACGGCGTCGTGAGGCGGGCGGGAGTCCGACGACAGGGCCCGACGGGCCCGGGCGGCCGCGGGAGGCGTCGGTCAGCCGACGGCCTTCTCGATGCGCTCCGTGGTGGTCTTCCACGCCTTGTCGCGCGCGGTGCCCTGCTCGACCAGGGCCAGGCCCTGGGAGAAGGTGTCCTTGATCGTGCCGTCCTTGCGGCCGAGGACCTGCTTGTCCGGGATCTCCTGCGCGGCGGCACCGAAGATCTGGCCGATCGGCGCGTTGTCGAAGTACTCCGACTTGGCGTTCTTCACCTCGTCGGCCTGGAGCGCCTTCTCGGAGGACGGGATGTTGCCGATCTCCTTGAAGATGTGGGCCTGCTGCTCCGGCGCGGTCAGCCAGGCGACGAGCTTCTTGGCCTCCTCCTTCACCGGGCTCTGCTCGATCACACCGAGGAAGGAGCCGCCCCAGTTGGCGCCCTTGGGCGCCCTGGCGACGTCCCACTTGCCCTTGTTGGCCTCACCGGCCTTCTCGCTGATGTGGCTGAGCATCCAGGCCGGGCACACGGCGGTCGCGAACGTGCCGTTGGCCAGGCCCGGGTCCCAACCCGGCTGGAACTGGCGGAGCTTGGCGGTCAGACCCTCCTCGGCGGCATCGGCGGACAGGGCCCAGGCCTCCTTGACGGCCGGGTTCTTGTCGTAGATCAGCTCGCCCTTCTCGTCGTAGTACTGCTCGGGGTAGCCGTAGACCATGGCGTTGAACAGGCCGCTGGCCGAGTCCGTGAACGCCACCTTGTCGCCCTTGAAGTCCTTCTTGAAGGTGCGGCCGACCTCGACGTACTTGCTCCAGTCGCCCTCCCACAGCTTGCCGACCTCTTCGCGGTCGGTGGGCAGGCCGGCCTGCCCGAAGTAGTCCTTGCGGTAGCAGACGGCCATGGGACCGATGTCGGTGCCCAGTCCCAGCACCTTGCCGTCCGCGGTGCTGATCTGGGACTCCTTCCAGGGCAGGAAGTGGTCGGTGCCGGCCACGTCGGAGAAGTCCGCGAACTTGTCCGCCTGGGTCTCGGTGATCTCCTTGGCCCGGCCGATCTCGATGCCCTGGATGTCCTTCAGGCCGTTGCCGGCGGCGAGGTGGGTCTGCAGCGCGGTGTAGTACGTCTGCTCGTCACCGGCGATGTCGGCCTTGATGTCGACGTTCGGGTTCTCCTTCTCGTACTGCTCGAGAAGGCCGGTCTCCTTGAGGCCCATCACGCCGTACAGGCCCATGGTGATGGTGACCTTGCCGTCCTTCTTGCCGCCACCGGTGACCGAGTCGTCGCTGCCGCCGCAGCCGACGACGAGTGCCAGCGCGCCGACGGCGGCGGCCGACGCCACCGCCTTCCTGCGCAACGAACCGTAAGTGCCCATGGATCTCCTCCTAGCGACGGCGCTGACACACCGAGGTGACGAGTTCTGCGATGACTACAGCGGCTCTGACAGGGATGGGAACGTGCCCATTGCGGGGTGGGTACGTTCCCACCGCGCAACGAAGACTCATGGCTGGCGGACAGGTCTGTCAATAACTTGAAACCAACTCGTCGTCCCGTAGCGGGTCCCGCGTCCGCCGTCCCGCCCCCGGGGGGTGCTGGGCCGACGGCGGCGTCTGCAAGAATTGCCGCAGGTCAACTCCGCGGCAGGCATCGCCGTCGCGGCCGTCCAGGGGGGAGCACATGAGCGGCAACCGCCGTCCGACCATCAAAACGGTCGCGGCCCGCGCAGGCGTGGGCCGCACCACGGTCTCCCGCGTCGTCAACGGCTCGGACCTGGTCAGTGCCGACGCCCGTGCGAGGGTCCTGGCCGCGATCAAGGAGCTGAACTACGTTCCCAACTCGGTCGCCCGCGGCCTGGTGACCAACCGCACCAACGCGGTGGCCCTGGTGATCCCGGAGTCGGAGAGCCGGCTCGGTTCGGAACCGTTCTTCGCCGCACTGATCCGCGGTGTCAGCGGCGCCCTCGCGGAGAGCCGGACCCAGCTGCAGCTCATGCTCGTCCGCGACCAGGCCGAACGGGACCAGCTCACCGAGACGGTGGCGACGCACCGCGTGGACGGCGTCCTGCTGGTCTCCGTGCACGCCGACGACCGGCTGCCGGGCATGCTGGAGGAGATGGGCCTGCCGACCGTGCTGGCCGGCCGCCGCGACGCGGGCGAACGGCTGAGCTACGTCGACTCCGACAACGCCGGGGGCGCCACCGCGGCGGTACGGCACCTGCTGCACCGCGGCCGGACCCGGATCGCCACGATCACCGGCCCGCTGGACATGGACGTCGGCCGCAGCCGGCTCGCCGGCTGGCACACCGCGCACCGGGAGGCGGGGGTGCCCGCGGACGAACTCCTGGTCGAGGAGGGCGATTTCACGGAGGAGGGCGCCTGCCGTGCCATGCGTTCGCTACTTGAACGCGCCCCGGATCTGGACGCCGTCTTCGCCGCCTCCGACCTCATGGCGGTCGGCGCCCTGGCCGAATTGCGCCGACGGAGGCTGCGGGTCCCCGAGGACGTCGCCGTCGTCGGCTACGAGGACTCCGTCCTCGCCCGCCACACCGCCCCGCCGCTGACGACCGTGCGCCAGCCGGTGGAGGAGATAGGCCGCACCATGGCCCGGATCCTCACCGGCATCACCCAGCAGGGCGGGCCCCGGCAGCAGCGGACGCTGCCCACGGAGCTGGTGGTGCGGGAGTCGTCGTAGCGGGGCTTTCTCAGAGGTGAGGGACGGGCGATGACGGTTACCCGGGTGGTCCCAGTACCGCGACGAGGGAGAAGGAGCCATGGCCCACAGGACGAGCGCCCGGGACGTGGTGAGCGCCATCAAGGACGTCGATTTCCCGGCCGGCAAGGACGACCTGGTCCAGGCGGCCAGTCGGTCGGGTGCCGCGCCGGACGTGGTCAAGGCGCTGCGCGGCATTCCCGCCGAGCAGTACGCCAATCGTGAGGAGGTGACCCGGTCGGTGCGTGTGGACCCCGATTCCGACCTCGGCCTGAGCCCCGCGCAGCAGGCGGAGCAGGCCCGTGCGGGCGGCAGGCAGGGCCAGTCCCAGCACCTGCGTGACGTGCCGAAACCGCCGGTGGAGGACGAACTGGACCGCTGACCGCGACAGACGGCGCGGGTGAGCCGCAGCGGGCTGCGCGCGGTGATCCGGTTCGGTGCCGGTC
The DNA here is from genome assembly GCF_042732315.1 of Streptomyces sp. NPDC059787. Classification (NCBI taxonomy): domain Bacteria; kingdom Bacillati; phylum Actinomycetota; class Actinomycetes; order Kitasatosporales; family Streptomycetaceae; genus Streptomyces; species Streptomyces sp. NPDC059787. Next base: position 29,143 of record NZ_JBHWHX010000053.1, on the reverse strand, counting down.
CGCGGGGAGCGGCGGCCGATCGTTCCGGAACGGACCCGGGAGACCGGGTCGCGGGTGGGACCGGTACGGGGGACACGCACGCCGGGCACCTCCTCCGTCACGTTCGCGCCGGCCGGGCAGCCGCCGTTCCCGGTGGCAGACCGGCGTTCGTTGGTGCGGACCCGTTCCGGGTACTCGCCCGTTGCCCAACCGCACCATGAGGAAGGACAGCGCCTCATGCAGCACGACGAGTTCATCGGAAAAGTGCAGGCTCTCACTCGGTTGCCGGACCGGGGAACGTCCGAGCGGGCGACCCGGGCCGTGCTGAGTACGCTGGCCGAACGGCTGCCGTCCGGGCTGGCGGGCCATGTGGCCGCCCAGCTGCCGCCGACCCTGGCCGCGCCCATGCGGCAGACCACCTCGGGCGAGCGCTTCGACCTGACGACGTTCGCCGGACGGATCGCCGGACGCGCGGAGACGGACGAGGACGCGGCCGTGCGCGAGGCCGCCGCCGTACTGGAGGTGCTCGACGCGGCCCTCACCCCGGAGCTGACGGAGAAGCTGGTCGCCGCGCTGCCCAGGGACATCGGCGGCCTGCTGCCCGTCGGACGTGCCACCGACGACACCGACTGAGGAGGTGACAGGCGTGGTCTCCGAGTCCGTGACGGTCCCCTCGGGTGCGGCGGCCCTGCCCGGGGACCTCGTGATCCCCGCCGGGGCGCGCGCCGTGGTGCTGTTCGCGCACGGCAGCGGCAGCTCACGGCTCAGCCCCCGCAACCGGGCGGTCGCCACCGCGTTGCAGGGGGCGGGGTTCGGCACGCTGCTGCTGGACCTGCTGACCCCGGAGGAGGAGCGCGAGGACGACGCGACGGGACGGCACCGCTTCGACATCGGTCTGCTGGCCCGGCGGCTGGCGCATGCCGTCGACTGGCTGGAGCAGCGCCCGGACGGCGTGGACCTTCCCGTGGGCCTGTTCGGGGCCAGTACGGGAGCGGCGGCGGCGCTGGTGGCCGCCACCGAACGCCCCAAGCGGGTGTCGGCGGTCGTGTCGCGGGGCGGGCGCCCGGACCTGGCGGGCGACGCGCTCGGTCTGGTCGCGTGCCCGGTGCTGCTCGTGGTGGGCGGCGACGACGAGACGGTGCTCGGCCTCAACCGCGAGGCCGCCGGCCGGCTGTCCGCGACGCACCGCGTCCATGTGGTGCCCGGCGCGACCCATCTCTTTCCCGAGCCCGGCGCGCTGGAGCAGGTCGCCGAACTCGCCGCGGGCTGGTTCCGCGACCATCTTCGACCGGGCACGGGGTGAGCCACGGCACGACGCGTGCCGCGGCTCGCCCTTCGCTCAGCCCGTGCTGCAGGAGACCGTCGGCCAGTTCCAGTTGCCGTTCGCCATGATCGTCACCCCCCAGTTGTTGCCGCTGCCGTTGGGCTTGGCGACGAGGGTCCGGCTGTCGGGGTAGGAGGCGCTGACGTTCCAGGTCGTGGAGACCTTCGCCGGGGACGGCACGTTCATGGTCACCGTCCAGTCGCTGCCGCCGCTGACCGAGACGTCGAGGTTGTAGCGGTCGCCCCAGCGGCTGCCCGCGGACAGGGTCGCGGTGCAGGCGGTGCCGCCACCACCGCCTCCTCCCCCGCCGCCGGAACCGTCGGGGGCGACGGCGCGGCCGGTCTGCGGGGAGATCATGCCGGCGCACAGGCCCCGGGAGGCCAGGTTCTGCGCGATGCGCGGGATCGCGGCGATGGTGTTGGCCGGCCAGTCGTGCATCAGGATGACTTGGCCGCCCGTGAGCCGGGAGGCGGCCTGCACGATGGCGTCGGTACTGGCGTTGTTCCAGTCCTGCGAGTCGACGTCCCAGATGATCTCGGTCAGACCGTACTTGGCCTCGACCGCGCGCAGCGTCGAGTTGGTCTCGCCGTACGGCGGACGGAACAGCTTCGGTGTGCCGCCGCCGGCGTTGGCGATCGCCTGCTGGGTGCGGGCGATCTCCGAGTCCATCTGGGACTGGCTCAGCTGGGTCATGTGGGGGTGGGTGTAGCTGTGGTTGGCGACCCACATGCCGGCGTCGACCTGGGCCTTGACCAGGGAGGGGTTGGCGGCCGCGTACTGGCCCTGGTTGAACATCGTGGCCCGCAGCCCGTTCTGCCTGAGCGCGTTGAGCAGGTTCATGGTGCTGCCGGTCGACGGGCCGTCGTCGAAGGTGAGTCCGACGTAGCCGTTGCAGGCGGCGGCGTGCGCCGGTGCGGCGTCGAGGGTCGCGCCGGCGGTGCCGGCCAGGGTCAGCGCGGCGACGGCCAGTCCCGACACCAGGGACCGGGGGACTTTTCCGGTGGTCATCTGCGGTGGTCCTCCTCGTGAGGGGTCAGCCTGCGCTGCAGGAGACCGTCGGCCAGGTCCAGTTGCCGTTCGCCATGATCGTCGCGCCCCAGTTGTTGCCGCTGCCGTTGGACTTGGCGACGAGGGTCTGGCTGTCGGGGTAGGACGCGCCGGCGTTCCAGGTCGAGGAGACCTTCGCCGGGGAGGGGACCCGCATCGTGACGGTCCAGTTGCTGGATCCGCTCACCGAGACGTTGAGGTTGTAGCGGTCGCCCCACTTCTCGCCGGCCGACAGGGTCGCGTTGCAGCCACCGGTGCCACCACCGCCGCCGCCACCACCGCCGCCGCCACCGCCGGAACTGCCCTCACTCACGGTGATGTTGGAGCTGCCGCTGCTCTGGTAGCCCTCGGTGGCCATGATCATGTAGTTGTGGTTGCCCAGGTTCATCCCCTTGCCGGCCCACGCGTCGAAGTGGTTGCCGCTGGTGATGGTGCCGCCCGTGCGCTTGGACTGCCGCACGCTCCAGTACTGGTCGAAGGTCCTGGTGCCCTCGATGGAGGGGGCGTTGTACCGGGTCGTCTTGTAGATGTCGTACGTGCCGCCGTCACTGGTGACGGTGCCCTTGTACTCGCCGGTGGGCCGGTAGGTGCCCCAGTTGTCGACGATGTAGTACTCGATGAGCGGGCCGGTGGTCCATCCGTAGAGCGTGAGGTACGCGTTGCCGGACGGGTTGAAGGAGCCCGAGTAGCTGACGGTCTTGCGGCCGCCGGTGCTCCAGCCCTTGCCGGCCACGAAGTTGCCGGTGTTGCTCCACCGGGTGCTGTAGTTGCCGCCGGAGCCCAGGTCCATGGAGACGGTCCCCTGGGAGTCGGTCCAGAACGAGTACCACCAGCCGTTGTTGGTGCCGGTCTGGTTCGTGGTGACGGCGGTGGCGGTGGTGGCGGTCAGGAGCAGTGCGGTGACGGCGGCCAGTGCGATGGTCCAGGCACTTCTGACGCTCGGCAGCAGGCGGCCGCGTCTGCGGCCTCTCGGTCGGGCGAACACGTGCATGTGGTACGCCTCCTGTGCGGCTCGGTGGGGGTTCGATGCCGGACAGTGTTGGTCTGCACGCGTCAACCGTCAACAGTTTCGGTGAATGTTTCGAAATCTTCGCTTGATCAAGAACAGAGAAGGATTCACGTAATACCAGCTCAATGGATGTACTGAACCGGTCAAATTCAGGGGACTTGCGCCACGCGTCGGAGATGCGTCGAACTCCGATGTGGAGTAAACGAAAGTTTCGCTCCTCCGGGCGCGACCGGCGATGTCACCTGCCGGTCGCGGGCTCACGAGGGGATGCCGGGTCGAGGCCCTCACGGCCGAGCCCCGGTGACCACTCCTCACGTAGGTGTCGTCCAGCGCGGGGCCGTCTCCGCCCAGGCCGTGTCCCAGTCGGCGAGGTTGCGGCGGCGCAGGGTCAGGCCGGTCAGGGCGTGGGCGGCGGCGCCGGTGAGGGCGACGCCGATGGCGGCGAGGAGGGCCCACCCCATGGTGCGGCTGCGGACCTCCTTGCGGGTCAGCGGCCGGTCCGTCGCGTCGCCGTCGGCGGTGACCCAGATGCGTACGGCGTTGCCGGCGGTCAGCCCCGGCCGGACCTCCGCCCGGGTGGTGCGGGTCCGCCCCTCGCGGGTGACCACGCGGACCTCGGCCGGGTAGCGGGTCCTCTTCTCCTCGTCCGAGCCCGGTTCGGGATGGCGCGGAGCGTCGTGGACGAGGGTCGCGTCCGTCTCGTACCGGGTCCGGTTCTGGTGGCGGGCGGTGTCCTCGTAATGCCGGCGGGCGGCGTCGCCGGCGAGGACGGCGGCCACGGGTGCCACGGCCAGTACGGCGATCAGCGCCCCGAGGCCGAGCCAGGCGTGGAGCGTGTCGGTGCGGCGGCGCAGGGGGTTGTGCCGCCAGCGCCACAGCAGGGGGCGCGGGGGCGGGCCCGGGGGCGGCTGTGCCGGAGGGATCTCGCCGGCCACGTCAGGGCTCCTTCCGGTGGCGGGGCGCGGGCGGTCGGGCCGGTCAGACGGTCCCGGTGCCCGAGGGGTGGTGGTGCGCCGAGGCGAGGAGGCCGGCGGCGCCCCGGACGGCGGCGGTGTGCGGCGACGGGACCTGCTGGACCGCGCAGCCGAGGCCGGCGGGGAGGCCGCGGGTGATGTCGGGGCGCAGCGCGCCGCCGCCGGCCAGCAGGACGCCCCGGCGCAGGGCGGCACGGGTGAGCCCGGTGCGGTCCTGCCGCAGCATCGCGGTCACCATGTCGACCACCGCCTCGGTGATGTCGCCGGGTGACGTGCCGTCGGCCAGGTCGGCGGTGCCCAGCGCGGTGCGGCGGGCGTCGGTGACCGCGCCGTCCACGAGCAGCACCACCTCGGTGAGGTGGGCGCCGATGTCCACGACGAGCAGTGGCCGGATGTGGTCGGCGCCCGCCGCCAGGGCCACCGCGCGGGCGCCGGGGACGGTCAGTACGGCGCGCGGGCGGAGGATCTCGACGGCCGTGCGGGCGGCGGTCCGGAAGGCGAGCCCGTCCAGGACCGGCGCCGTGACGACGACCAGCGGGCGGCCGATCCGGGGCAGCCGGTGCCCGAGCAGCCGCTCCAGCATCCGCGCCGTGCCGGGGGTGTCGACGATGGTGCCGCGCTGGATGGGGTGGATCGCGCCGGTGCCCGGGAAGGTCACGGTGGGCACGTCGAGGACCATGCCCCGTCCGGCGATCCACGCGCGTGTGCGGGCGCTGCCCAGGTCGAGAGCGATACCTGAGCAGCGCCGGCACAGCGGCCAGTGCCGGTGCCGTACCGGTGCCGGGAGGGGACGCCGGATCACGGTCACCGGCCGGCCTCCCTCACCTGCTGGCAGCGCCCGCAGTAGCGGGCCTGGGGGACGATCAGCAGGCGGTGGCGTTCGACGGCGCGGCGGCACAGGTGGCAGGTGCCGTACTGCCCGGAGTCCATCCGGGCGAGCGCCGCCTCGACGTCGGCGAGCACCATGCGGGCGGACGCCGCGAGCTTGACGCCCACCTCGATCTGGGCAGCCTCCGTCTGGCGGCGGTCGTCGGCACGGTTCGAGGAGTGGACGGCGAACTGCCGTAGCTGCTCCTGCCGGAACAGCCGCTGCTCGCGCAGGTTCTCGCGCAGCGCGGCGAGGTCCTCGTCGTCGAGGACCGTGTCGCGCTCGCCGATGGTCTGGTGGGTCACCACTGCACCCCTTGGGCAGAGCGGGAGAGAAGGAGGGACGGTCGGGGTCAGGCGCGGCCCTGGCAGGCGACGCAGTACCGGGTGTGCGGGAGGATCTCCAGCCGCTCCGGCGGTACGGCCTTGGAACAGCCCAGGCAGGTGCCGTAGGTGCCGTCGTCGACGCGCGCGAAGGCCTCCTCGATCTCCTTCAGGACACGCCGGATGGCGTCCCTCTGGTTGGACATCAGGTGGTCGCCGGGACTCTGCCCCGTTTCGTCGAGGGCCTTGAGCTGCGCGAGCCGGGTCGTACGGGCGTGTTCGAGACGCTGCCGGACCTCGTCGGCGGCCGGGTGGGCGGTACGGGTCTCGGTGCGGGGCAGGTCGAGCGACACGGACGGTCCTCCTCGGAGACGGTGACGTACGAATGTGACGTACGGATGATGTCCCCAGCCTCGCCCGCTTCCGTCCCGGCGCCCATCGGGCGCGGTACCCATCTGAGCGGGGTCCGAGGACCCACCCCGCCCGGTGTGGGTCGGGCGGGCCGGCGGAAATGGGTCGCGGGGCCCATCGACCGGGGGCCGCTCCTGGTGCAGGCTGGCCGGTGTCCGCCGGGACAAGGGGGCCGCGGCCGCACAGGACGGCACGGTGACCGACAGTAGAGGCAGACGAGAAAGAGGAAGGCGTGACCTCCGTGTCCCTGTACTGGCGGATCTTCGGGCTCAACGCGGTGGTGCTGGGCAGTGCCACCGCGCTGCTGCTGTGGGCTCCGGTGACCGTGTCCGTTCCGGTGCTGCTGACCGAGGCGGTGATCCTGGTGGGCGGCCTCGGCGTCATGCTCGTCGCCAACGCGGCCCTGCTGCGCATCGGCCTCGCCCCGCTGGACCGGGTGACGCGGCTGATGACCACCGTGGACCTGCTGCGCCCCGGTCAGCGGCTGCCCGTGCGCGGTGGCGGCGAGGTCGCCGAACTGGTCAGCACGTTCAATTCGATGCTGGAGCGGCTGGAGGGGGAACGCGTCGCGAGCAGCGCCCGCGCCATCCTCGCCCAGGAGGGCGAGCGGCGCCGTATCGCCCAGGAGCTGCACGACGAGGTCGGACAGAGCATGACCGCCGTGCTGCTGGCCCTGAAGCGGGCGGCCGACGAGGCGTCCCAGCCGCTGCGCGGTGAGCTCCAGCAGGCGCAGGAGATCACCCGGGAGAGCCTCGACGAGGTCCGCCGGCTGGTGCGCCGGCTGCGTCCGGGCGTCCTGGACGATCTGGGCCTGGTCAGTGCGGTCACCTCGCTGGCCACCGAGTTCGCCACGCACACCGGGCTGCGCGTGCTGCGCCGCTTCGACTCCGACCTGCCCGCTCTCGACCACGAGGCGGAGCTGGTGATCTACCGGGTGGCGCAGGAGAGCCTGACCAACGCCGCGCGGCACGCCGAGGCGCGGTGCGTGGAGGTGAGCCTGCGCGCCGCCGACGGGTGCGTCGTCCTGGAGGTGGGCGACGACGGCCGCGGCATCGGTGCCGCCCGCGAGGGCGCCGGGCTCCGCGGGATGCGGGAGCGGGCCCTGCTGATCGGGGCCGGACTGGACATCTCCGGCCCCGGCGAGACCTCCGCGACACCGGCCGGTACCCGGGTCCGGCTGACCGTGCCCACCGTCAGGAAGCAGTCATGAACCACCAGGACACCCACGACACCCACGGCGACCGCCGGACGGACCCCACGATCCGGATCCTGCTCGCCGACGACCACGCGCTGGTGCGGCGCGGTGTGCGGCTCATCCTCGACCGGGAGCCGGACCTCGAAGTGGTCGCCGAGGCGGGTGACGGCGCGGAGGCGATCGCCATGGCCCGCACCCACGACGTCGACCTGGCCGTCCTGGACATCGCCATGCCACGGCTGACCGGTCTGCAGGCCGCCCGCGAGCTGACCGCGCTGAAGCCGGGGCTGCGCATCCTGATGCTGACGATGCACGACAACGAGCAGTACCTGTTCCAGGCGCTCAAGGCCGGGGCCGGCGGCTATGTGCTGAAGTCCGTCGCGGACCGGGACCTGGTCGCCGCCTGCCGGGCCGCGATGCGGGACGAGCCGTTCCTGTACCCGGGGGCGGTGACCGCCCTGATCCGCAACTACCTCGACCGGGTCCGGCACGGCGAGGAGGCGCCGGAGCAGTTGCTGACCCCGCGCGAGGAGGAGGTGCTCAAGCTCGTCGCCGAGGGCCATTCGTCGAAGGAGATCGCCGAGCTGCTGTTCATCAGCGTCAAGACGGTCCAGCGGCACCGCGAGAACCTGCTGCACAAGCTGGGGCTGCGGGACCGCCTCGAACTGACCCGTTACGCGATCCGCGCCGGGCTCGTCGAACCTTGACCGCCGGCCGGCGGGGACGCTCCGCCCTTCCGTCCCGGGCCGCCGCGGCGGCCCTCGCCGCGTTCGCGGCCGTGCTGCTGACCCTCGGGTTCACCCACGGCACGGAACTCGCCCCCGCCGCCGCCTCCTCCGCCGCCCCGGCGTACCAGTCCGACACCCGTCCGTACGGCGACGACGCCTACGTCGGTGCCCGCACCCTGTTCACCAGGCCGGAGCGGGACACCGGTGAGCGGACGGTGCCCGCCGGTCATCTGCTCTTCACCGCGGCGCACACGCCGCCGGTCCCGCCCCGCCCGGCCCGGCCCGCGCCGGCGGCCGGGCACGCGCCGCCCGCCGCCGCGCACATGCCGTCGGACCTGGGGCGCGCCCCGCCCACGGCCTCCAGCACCTGAGATCCCCTCTTCCTCTTTTCCGCGTGCCTGCTGGAGGCATCTGTGAAACGTCCCGCCCGCGTCAGGGCGTTGTTCGCGCTCGCCGTGATCGCCCTGTCCGTGTTCGTCGCCGTCACCGTCCCGGTCCGTCTGGGCCTGGATCTGCGGGGCGGCACCCAGATCGTGCTGGAGACCCGTTCCACCGAGACCGTGAAGGCCGACGCCGAGGCCACCGACCGCACCCTGGAGGTGCTGCGCGGCCGGGTCGACGCGCTCGGCGTCGCCGAACCGGGCATCGTCCGCTCCGGGGAGAACCGGATCATCGTCGAACTGCCCGGCGTACAGGATCCGCGCAAGGCCGCCGACGTCCTCGGCCGTACCGCGCAGCTCTCCGTGCACCCGGTGCTCGGCACCGCCACCGGGTCCGACAAGGCCCGGCCGGAGGGCGAACGCGTCCTGCCCGACGAGCAGTCCGGCGAGCGGCTGCGGCTGGCCGCCGCGTCGCTGACCGGCCAGGACGTGAAGGACGCCGAGGGCCTCTTCGACCAGCAGGGCGGCGCCGGCTGGCACGTCACCGTGGACTTCGAGGACGGCAAGGGCTGGGCGAAGCTGACCGGCGAGGCCGCCTGCCACCCGGCGGGCGACCCGCAGCGCCGGATCGCGATCGTGCTGGACGACAAGATCATCTCCTCGCCGCAGGTCGACCCGTCCGTCGCCTGCGGTACGGGCATCACCGGCGGGTCCACGCAGATCACCGGTTCCTTCACCAGCGACGAGGCCAAGGAGCTCGCCCTGCTGGTCAAGGGCGGCGCCCTGCCGGTGCCGGTCGAGACGGTGGAACAGCGGACCGTGGGCCCGACGCTGGGCGCCGAGGCCATCGAGGCCAGCGCCTGGGCGGCCGTCGCCGGCACCGCGCTGACCGCGCTCTTCATCATCGTCGTCTACCGGCTGATGGGCGTCCTGGCCACCCTGGCCCTGCTCTGCTACGGCCTGATCTCCTACGCCGGTCTGGCGGCCCTCGGCGCCACCCTCACCCTGCCCGGTCTCGCCGGTTTCGTGCTGGCCATCGGTATGGCCGTGGACGCCAACGTGCTGGTCTTCGAACGGGCCCGGGAGGAGTACGGCAAGCGCAACCGGCCCAGCGGCCGCTCGGCGCTGACCGCCGGTTTCAAGGGCGCGTTCAGCGCCATCGCGGACTCCAACGTCACCACGCTGATCGCGGCGGCGCTGCTGTTCCTGCTCGCGTCCGGTCCGGTGAAGGGCTTCGGTGTCACGCTGGGCATCGGTGTCCTCGCCTCCATGATCAGCGCCCTGGTGATCACCCGGGTGCTCGCGGAGTTCGCCGTGGCCCGCCGCTGGGTGCACCGGCGTCCGAAGGCCACCGGTCTGGCCTCCATCGGCCGGGTCCGTACGTACCTGACCCGCCGCGACCCGCAGCTGATGCGGCGCCCGCGCCGCTGGCTGGCGGTGTCCGCCGTGGTGCTCGTCGTCGCCGGCGCGGGCATCGTGGTGCGCGGGCTGAACTTCGGTGTGGAGTTCACCGGTGGCCGGCTGATCGAGTACTCCACCGGTGAGACCGTCGACCCGGACCGGGCCCGTGCGGCCCTGGCCGACGCCGGCTTCCCGCAGGCGGTCGTGCAGTCCTCCGGGGACGACAAGCTGACGGTGCGCACCGAGGAGCTGACCAACGCGGAGGCGGTCGAGGTGGCCGACGCCGTCGCGGAGGTCGGCGGCGGGGCGGAGAAGGTCCGCGACGAGCTGATCGGCCCGAGCCTCGGCGACGAGCTGCGGCGCAACGCGCTGATCGCGCTCGGTCTGGCGCTCGGCGCCCAGCTGCTGTACCTGGCGTTCCGGTTCCGCTGGATGTTCGGTACGGGGGCGGTGGCCGCCCTGGCGCACGACGTGGTCATCCTGACCGGTGTCTTCGCCTGGCTGGGCAAGCCGGTCGACGGTGTGTTCCTGGCCGCGCTGCTCACCGTGATCGGTTACTCGGTGAACGACTCCGTCGTGGTGTTCGACCGGATCCGCGAGCTGTGGCGCAAGGACGGCAGGGCGCCGCTGGCGCAGGTCACCAACCAGGCGATCCTGCAGACGGTGCCCCGTACGGTCAACACCGGTATCGGTGTGATCTTCATCCTGGCCGCGCTGGCCCTGCTGGGCGGCGACTCGCTCACCGACTTCGCGCTCGCGCTGCTGATCGGCATGCTCGTGGGCACGTACTCGTCGGTCCTGACCGCATCGCCGCTCGCCGTCGTGCTCGACGCGTACGGCGGTGACGGCAAGGGCGGCCGGGGGCGCGGCCGGAGTGGTTCCGGGCGGGCGAGGCCCAGCGCCGCGGAGCGCCCGGAGCGGACCGAGGCCGCCGCGCGGGCACGGTAGGAACAGGAAGAAGGGGGCGGGCCGCCCATGAGCGGCCCGCCCCCTTCCGTCCCTACACCACCACCGTCTCCCCCGGCCGCTGTTCGAACTGGGTGCGGTACAGCTCGGCGTAGCGGCCGCCGGCGGCCAGCAACCGCTCGTGCGTGCCGCGTTCCACGATCCGGCCGGCCTCGACGACCAGGATGAGGTCGGCGGCGCGGACGGTGGACAGCCGGTGGGCGATCACCACCGCCGTCCTGCCCTCCAGCGCCTCCGTGAGCGCCTCCTGCACGGCCGCCTCGGAGGTGTTGTCCAGGTGGGCGGTGGCCTCGTCGAGGATGACGACGCGCTGGCGGGCCAGCAGCAGCCGGGCGATGGTCATGCGCTGGCGCTCGCCGCCGGAGAGGCGGTAGCCGCGTTCGCCGACCACCGTGTCCAGGCCGTCGGGCAGGGACCGTACGAGGGCGTCGAGGCGGGCCCGGCGCAGGGCGTCCCACAGGTCGGGCTCGCCCGCGTCCGGCCGGGCCAGGAGCAGGTTGGCGCGCACCGTGTCGTGGAAGAGGTGACCGTCCTGGGTAACCATCCCGAGAGTGGCGCGCAGGGAGGCGGCGGTCAGGTCGCGGACGTCGACGCCGCCCACGCGTACGGTGCCGGAGTCGACGTCGTACAGCCGGGGCAGGAGCTGGGCGACGGTCGACTTGCCCGCGCCGGAGGAGCCGACGAGGGCGACGGTCTGCCCGGGTTCGGCACGGAAGGAGATGCCGTGCAGGACCACGTCACCGCCGCGCGGATCGAGGGTGGCGACCTCCTCCAGGGAGGCCAGGGAGACCTTGTCGGCGGACGGGTAGCCGAAGCGGACGTCGTCGAACTCGACGGCGACCGGGCCCTCGGGCACCTCGCGCGCGTCCGGCCGCTCCCGGATCAGCGGTTCGAGGTCCAGGATCTCGAAGACCCGCTCGAAGCTGACCAGCGCGCTCATCACCTCCACCCGTGCCCCGGCGAGCGAGGTGAGCGGCGCGTACAGCCGGGTCAGCAGCAGCGCCAGCGCCACGACGGCGCCCGGCTCCAGGGTGCCGCCGAGGGCGAGCCGGCCGCCGAGGCCGTAGACCAGGGCGAGGGCGAGGGCGGAGACGAGGGTCAGCGCGGTGATGAACACCGTCTGCGCCGTGGCCGTACGGACGCCGATGTCCCGCACCCGGCGGGCGCGCACCGCGAACTCCTCCGACTCCTCCTCGGGGCGTCCGAACAGCTTGACCAGGGTGGCGCCGGGTGCGGAGAACCGCTCGGTCATCCGGGTGCCCATGGCCGCGTTCAGGGCGGCTGCCTCGCGCTGCATCCCGGCCATACGGCGGCCCACGCGGCGGGCCGGGACCACGAACACCGGCAGCAGGACCAGCGCGAGCAGGGTGATCTGCCAGGACAGGGTGAGCATCACGGCGAGGGCGAGGACCAGGGTGACCAGGTTGCCGACCACGGTCGACAGGGTGTTGCTGAAGGCGCGCTGGGCGCCGATGACGTCGTTGTTGAGACGGGAGACGAGCGCTCCCGTACGGGTGCGTGTGAAGAACGCGACCGGCATCCGCTGTACGTGGTCGAAGACCGCTGTCCGCAGGTCGAGGATGAGTTCCTCGCCGAGGGCCGCCGAGAGTCTGCGGCCGAGTACGCCGAGGACCGCCTCCACGACCGCGATCAGCGCGATGAGCAGGGCCAGCCGGACCACCGTGGCCTCGTCGCCGGCGGCGACGATGGTGTCCATGACGCGCCCGGCCAGTACGGGGGTGGCGACGGCGAGCGCCGCGGTCGCCGTGCCGAGGAGCACGAACAGGATCAGACGGCGGCGGTGCGGGCGGGCGAAGGCGCCGACGCGGCGCAGCGTCGCCCTGGTGAGGGGACGGTGCTCGTCCTCGGCGGTCATGACGCTGCGCAGCTGTGTCCACGCTGTGGTCTCCATGCTCATGCGGACGAAGGTAGGACCTCAAGCATGATTGAGGTCAAGGACGGCCCGGTCCCGCTGCCCGGCCGTCAGCGGGCGTCCGGGCCGCCGCAACCCGCCGTTGGTGCCCGGCGGACATCCTCGGTGGCCGTGACGGGGACGATCCGCCGGGTCCTGTGCGTGCTGCCGCTGCTGCTCGTGACCGTGGTCGCGGTGCGGCACCGGTCGGTGCTGGCCGAGGGGTTCGCCCAGCTGGCGACCGCCCGGTGGCCCTGGCTGCTGGCCGCGGCGGGCGTGACCTGTCTGACCTGGGTGGCGGCCGCGTGCACCCGGCAGGGCGCGGTGCTCGAACGGCTGCCCAGGCGGCGGCTGCTGGCCACCCAGTTCGCGGCGGGCGCGGCGAACCATCTGCTGCCGACGGGGCTGGGGGCGAGCGCGGTCAATCTGCGGTTCATGACGGTGTGCGGGCTGCCGCCGGCCCGCTCCTCGGCCGCGCTGGCGCTGTATCTGCTGGCGGAGTCCGTGGGCCGGGTGGGGCTGCTGGCGGCCCTGCTCGTGGCGTTCCCCGGCGCGTTGCGGTTCGGTTCCCTGCTGCCCGAGGGGGCGTTCGGTCCGCTGCTGCTCGCGGTCGGCGGGGTGCCGGCCGTCGCGGCGGGCGCGCTCGTGGCCGTACGGCGGCTGCGGCGGGCGGTGGGCGCGTTCCTGCGGACGGCGCTGGGTGAGGCGCGGTCGGTGCACGCGCTGCCCTCCCGGGCGCTGGCGCTGTGGGGCGGGGCGCTGGCCTTCCCCGCGTTGCAGGCGACCGTGCTGGTGCTGGTGGGCCTGGCGTTCGGGCTGTCGGTGCCGCCTGCGCACATGGCGGTGGCGTATCTGGCGGCGACGGTCGCGGTGGCGCTGGTGCCGACTCCCGGCGGGATCGGCTCGGTGGAGGCGGCGCTGGTCGTGGCGCTGGTGGCGGTGGGCGGGGCCGCCGCGCCGGCCACGGCGGTGGTGCTGGCCTTCCGGGTCGTCACGGTGTGGCTGCCGCTGCTGCCGGGGGCGTTGACACTGGGCGTGCTGGTGCGGCTGAAGGTGATCTGACCAGCGGAGTGAAGGCCGGGTCCGGTACGAACTGCCCTGTGGGATACGGCAGGATGAGCGATCGCGCCGACCGCCGGTCAGGGACGGCCGGCGCGATGTACATCCCGTAGAAATCGAGCAGGTGACGACACGTGACACGACTTCACATACGGCCGTCGGCCAGGGCGTCCGCCGGGGGTGAGCGGTGACCCGCGCGCTCACCGGGCACGACCTGGTGTACGCCGGCATCGCCCTCGCGGCCGGCCTGCTGGCCGCGTTCCTGCTGCGGATGCTGCTGCGCTGGCTCGGCCGGCACGCGGACCGCACCCGCTGGCGCGGGGACGACGTCCTCGTCGACGCGCTGCGCATGATCGCGCCGTGGGCGGCGATCGCGGGCGGCGCGGCCTCCGCGGCGGCGGCGCTGCCGCTGACCCGGACCGTGCAGCACAACGTCAACCAGGCGCTGACGCTGATGGTCATCTTCGCCGCGACCATCTCGGCGGCCCGGGTGGTGGCGGGGCTGGTGCGCTCGGTCACCCAGTCCCGCTCCGGGGTCGCCGGGTCGGCGACCATCTTCATGAACATCACCCGGATCCTGGTCCTGGCGATCGGTTTCCTGGTGGGGCTGCAGACGCTGGGCATCTCGATCGCCCCGCTGCTCACCGCCCTCGGCGTCGGCGGTCTGGCGGTCGCGCTGGCGCTCCAGGACACGCTCGCCAACCTGTTCGCGGGCATCCACATCCTCGCCTCCAAGACCGTGCAGCCCGGGGACTACATCCAGCTGAGCAGCGGCGAGGAGGGCTACGTCGAGGACATCAACTGGCGCCAGACGACCGTCCGCAACCTGTCCAACAACCTGGTGGTCATCCCGAACGCGCAGCTCGCCAAGACGAACATGACCAACTTCATGCGTCCCGAGCAGCGGCTGACCATCCTGGTGCAGGTGGGGGTGTCGTACGACAGTGACCTGGAGCAGGTGGAGCAGGTGACGAAGGAGGTCGTCGCGGAGGTGATGACGGAGATCACCGGCGCGGTGCCGGAGCACGAGCCGGCGGTGCGGTTCCACACCTTCGGGGACTCCCGTATCGGCTTCACCGTGATCCTGGGCGTCGGCGAGTTCAGTGACCAGTACCGGATCAAGCACGAGTTCATCAAGCGCCTGCACCGCCGCTACCGCGAGGAGGGCATCCGCATCCCGTCGCCGGCGCGGACGGTGGCGCTCCAGCAGGGCTCCGTGGTCTTCCCCCAGCAGCGCGACACGGACGCCGCACCGGACGACATGACCGCCACCCGGCCGATCTGAGCACACCGCCCGGGTGATCTCCCGCCACGCCGGCACGAGCGTGGCGGGAGGTCGGCCGGAACTCGGCGCGGACCCCTGTCGAGCCCCGGTCGATCACGAGATATCTTGATGTCGAGCAATGTTGCAGACGTGGAGCGGAGCACCCGGTGACTGACTCGACCATCATCTACACGCACACTGACGAGGCCCCGGCCCTGGCGACGTATTCTTTCCTGCCGGTGGTCCAGGCGTACGCCTCGCAGGCGGGTGTCGCCGTGGAGACGCGTGACATCTCGCTGGCCGGGCGCATCATCGCCCTCTTCCCGGAGTACCTGGCCGAGGACCAGCGCATCCCGGACGCCCTCTCGGAACTCGGTGAGCTGGCCAAGACGCCGGCGGCCAACATCATCAAGCTGCCGAACATCTCGGCGTCGATCCCGCAGCTCAAGGCCGCGATCGCCGAGCTGCAGGGCCAGGGCTACGCGCTGCCGGCCTACCCGGACGACCCGAAGACCGACGAGGAGCGGGAGATCCGCGCCCGCTACGACAAGGTCAAGGGCTCGGCCGTCAACCCGGTGCTGCGCGAGGGCAACTCCGACCGCCGTGCCCCCGCCTCGGTGAAGAACTACGCCAAGAACCACCCGCACCGCATGGGCGCCTGGACCGCCGAGTCGAAGACCGCCGTCGCCACCATGGACGCGGACGACTTCCGCTCCACCGAGAAGTCGGTCGTCATCGCCGAGGACGGCGCGCTGCGCATCGAGCTCAAGGGCGACGACGGCACCACCACCGTGCTGCGCGAGTCCGTGCCGGTGAAGAAGGGCGAGGTCGTCGACGCCTCCGTGATGCGCGTCGCCGCGCTGCGCGAGTTCCTGACCGCGCAGGTCGCCCGCGCCAAGCAGGAGGGCGTGCTGTTCTCCGTGCACCTGAAGGCCACGATGATGAAGGTCTCCGACCCGATCGTCTTCGGCCACGTGGTGCGCGCCTTCTTCCCGAAGACCTTCGCGCAGTACGGCGACAAGCTCGCCGCGGCCGGCCTCACCCCGAACGACGGTCTCGGCGGCATCTACAAGGGCCTGGAGTCCCTGCCCGAGGGCGCCGAGATCAAGGCGTCCTTCGACGCCGAGCTCGCCGAGGGCCCGGCGCTGGCGATGGTCGACTCCGACAAGGGCATCACCAACCTGCACGTCCCCTCGGACGTCATCGTCGACGCCTCCATGCCGGCCATGATCCGCACCTCCGGCCACATGTGGGGCCCCGACGGCCAGGAGGCCGACACCCTCGCGGTGCTCCCGGACTCCAGCTACGCCGGCGTCTACCAGGCCGTGATCGAGGACTGCCGCGCCAACGGCGCCTACGACCCGTCCACCATGGGCTCGGTCCCGAACGTCGGTCTGATGGCGCAGAAGGCCGAGGAGTACGGCAGCCACGACAAGACCTTCGAGATCCCCGTCACGGGTACGGTCCGCCTGGTCGACGGCAACGGCGACGCCCTCATCGAGCAGGCCGTCTCCGCCGGTGACATCTTCCGCGCCTGCCAGACCAAGGACGCCCCGATCCGCGACTGGGTGAAGCTGGCCGTCACCCGCGCCCGCGCCACCGGCGACCCGGCGGTGTTCTGGCTGGACGCCACCCGCGCCCACGACGCCAACCTGATCGCCAAGGTCGAGCAGTACCTGCCGGAGCACGACACCGAGGGCCTGGACATCCGCGTCCTGTCCCCGGTGGAGGCGACCAAGCTGTCGGTGGAGCGGATCCGCCGCGGCGAGAACACCATCTCGGTCACCGGCAACGTGCTGCGCGACTACCTCACCGACCTGTTCCCGATCCTGGAGCTGGGCACCAGCGCCAAGATGCTGTCGGTCGTCCCGCTGATGGCGGGCGGCGGCCTGTTCGAGACGGGTGCCGGCGGCTCCGCGCCGAAGCACGTGCAGCAGCTCGTCAAGGAGAACTACCTGCGCTGGGACTCGCTCGGTGAGTTCTTCGCGCTGGTGCCGTCCCTGGAGCAGTACGCCTCGGTCACGGGCAACACCCGGGCCAAGGTCCTCGCCGACGCCCTCGACCGCGCCACGGCGACCTTCCTCAACGAGGACAAGTCCCCGACCCGTCGCGTCGGCGGCATCGACAACCGCGGCAGCCACTTCTTCCTGTCCCTGTACTGGGCGCAGGAGCTGGCCGCGCAGAGCGACGACGCGGACCTGGCGAAGGCGTTCGCGCCGCTCGCCGAGACGCTCGCCGCGAACGAGCAGAAGATCGTCGACGAGCTGATCGCCGCGCAGGGCAAGCCGGCCGAGATCGGCGGCTACTACCAGCCCGACCCGGCCAGGGCGGCCGAGGTCATGCGCCCGTCCACCACGTGGAACGAGGCGTTGGCGTCCCTGAGCTGACGCTCCCTCGGTGCTCCGCCCCGGCCGGCCCCGCGCCCGGCCGGGGCGGAGCCGTGTCCGGCGGGCGACGGCTCACCAGTCGCGCGGGGCGATCAGCTCCTCGATGTCGGCGTCCGCGAAGCCGTATGCCCGGGCCACGAACCAGAACTCCCCGCCTATCTCGTCCCGGGCCACCGTCTCGATCTCGCTGCCCGCCTCCACGAAGGCGTCCTGCAGGTCGTTGAACTCCTCGGTGGCGGCGTGGGTCAGCGCGTAGAGCGCGGCGAGGTCGGCGGGGCGCTCCGCCTCGATGCGCTCGCACAGCGCGAGCAGCACGGCCCGGCCGCGGTCCACCACCTGGTCGGGGTAGTAGGTGCTCCGGTACAGGGCGCGCAGGAACGGGTGGGCGGTCACCTGCTCGTTGCTGATCGGCATGAGGGGCCTCGCTGGTCGGCGTTGTCAGTGGGATGTGGCACCTTGATCATGCCGTGCACCACTGACAATCCCCCTGGAGCAGCTGAATGACCGCTACACCGCCGCCCTACGAGCTTCTGGCCGGTGACCCGGACTCCCCCGTGATCCTGCACGTGCCGCACTCCTCACGGGAGATACCGGCGGATGTGCGGTCCGGGATCGTGCTGGACGACACCGGCCTCGAGCGGGAGCTCGATCACATCACCGACTCGCACACCGCGGCGATCGCCGAGGCTGCGGCCCTCGCCGCCGGTGCCACGCCCTGGCGGTTCGTGAACGGGCTGTCGCGGCTGGTCGTCGACCCCGAGCGGTTCCCGGACGAGCGGGAGGAGATGCTGGCCGTCGGCATGGGCGCGGTCTACACGCGGACCACGCACAAGGACGTGCTGCGGCCCGACGGGTTCGACGCCGAGCCGCTGATCGAGCGGTACTTCCATCCGTACGCGCGGGCGATGACGGAGGCCGTCGCCGACCGGCTCGCGGCGACCGGGCGGGCCGTGGTCATCGACGTGCACTCGTATCCGAGCGCGCCGCTGCCCTACGAGCTGCACGGCGACGGGCCACGGCCGGAGGTCTGCCTGGGCACCGACTCCTTCCACACCCCGCCCGGGCTGCTCGCCGCCGCCCGCGAGGCGTTCGCACCGTGCGGGGAGACGGGGCTGGACAGCCCGTTCGCCGGGACGTACGTACCGCTGGAGTTCTACGGCAAGCGGGCGGAGGTGTCCGCCCTGATGGTGGAGATCCGCCGGGACACCTACATGACCGAACCGGGCGGCCCAGCCGGGCAGGGCCTGACCCGGCTGGCGTCAGCACTCACCGCACTGGTCGACGCCGCCTCCCACTGACGATCACGCCGTACCCCCGGGGACAGCCGCATCACCCGCCGCGTCGTGGCGCGGCCTCCCGGCGGGAGGCAAAGGCAGGGCCCCACCGGCGGTGGCCACGCGCCCGCCCAGCCGGTTTCACACCCGCCCGGCAGGCTCCGCCCCCGGACGGTTCGCGGCGGTCGCGGGGCCGGACGCCGCGTCGCGGCACGGCGCGGCGCGGCGCGGCGCGGCCTCCCGGCGGGAGGCAAAGGCAGGGCCCCACCGGCGGTGGCCACGCGCCCGCCCAGCCTGTTCCGCGCCCGCCCGGACGGTTCGGGGCGGTCACGGGGCCGGGCCGTCGAAGCCACGGACCCGCCCCTCCCCCCCACCCCCGGAGGGGTCAGGCGCGGAGCCACTCCGTGACGACCACGTCGTCGTCGGTGTGCAGGCGCAGGGCGAAGGGGCCGGAGGGCGGGGTGGCGGTGGTGAAGCGGCCCAGGTCGTCGGCGGTGAGGGAGGCCGCCTGCTGCGGGCCGCCGAGTACCTCGACGCGGGCCGGCCGGGGCGGCAGCACCTGGCCCATCAGGCCCTCCGCGGTCACCTCGACGTCCAGCGTCACCTCACCGGCGGTGAAGGTGAGCATGCGCGGCACGTCCGTCGCGCCCCTGACCGGGATGGCGTCGACCAGCGAGTCGAAGGTCAGCTCGGCCACGCGGGCGTCGAGGTCGTGCAGCGCGTAGGCGTCCACGGCGATCTGCAGCAGGGCAGGGGGCAGCGGGTCCAGGACGGCTGCCGCCTGCCGGAGTTCCTCCTCCAGCAGCCCGCTGTCGAAGTCCTCGTTCACGTCGTCGTTCATGTCGTCGTTCACGTCGCCCCCCGTGCCTCGAGCCGGGCCCGCAGCCGGCGCAGACAGCGCTGGCGCAGCGGCCCGATGCTGCCCACCGCGATGTCGAGCGCGGCAGACACCTCCTGATAACTGGGCGGCGGCGAGGCGATCAGCACGCGCAGCAACTGCCTGCACCGCTCGCCCAGTTCCTCGAACTCCTGCCACAGCCGCCGCACGCGTTCACTCTGCGCCGCCGCCTCCTCCGCCTCCAGCAGCGACTGCTCCGGCGCACCGTCCTCGCTGACCCGGTCCAGCAGCTGCGGATCGTCCGTCAGCATCAGCCGGCGCGCGTTCCTGTGCACCTTCAGGCACTCGTGCCGCGCGGTACTGGCCAGCCAGGAGCCCGTCTTGTCGGGCTCCCGGATCCGCCCCAGATGCTGGGCGAAACGGAACCACACGGTCTGGTAGACCTCGTGCGCGTCGGCGTCGGAGAGCCGGTGCGCGCGCACCACGGACCACACCAGTGGGCCCAGCCCTTCCACGATCGCCTTCCAGGCCGCCGCGTCGCCGTCGACAGCGGACCGGACCAACGCGCCGACTTCAGTACGCTCCACGGTCCCACCCCTCGTGTACGGCACGTCATCGTACGCCGTGGAAGGGAGAACTCCGCTCCTCATGCCCGGGCCGAGGGTGGTGAGACCTGCACGGGGCGCCAGGTGGGCGGAAGGAGCGCCGGTACGTGCGCCCCGCGCACTTCCGCGTACTCGGTGCCGGCGTCGAGCAGTTGCCGGCGGGCCTTGCGCGGATCGGTCTCCGCCTGTGCGGTCATGTGGGCGGCGACCATGCCGACGGCGACGGGGGTGGCGAACGAGGTCCCGCTCCACTGGGCGAGTCCCTCGAACATCACCTGGTCCGGCTTGCCGGAGCCCTCGTCCTCGCTCAGTACGCCGGTGTGGCGCGGGTGGTGGCATGTGCAGGCGTACGTGAAACCGTAGCGGCAGGCGTCGTAGGTGGAGTGCTGGTACACGTACGGGACGGGCGTGGTGAAGCCGGTGAGGGCGCTGACGAGACGCTCACCGGGCGCGTAGGCCTTCACCCAGCCGCCGTGGTTGCTGAAGCAGGCGCCGAACTCGCCGTCCCCGCGCAGCGCGCCGACGGACAGCACGGCGTTCTCGTAGCCGGGCAGGTCGGCGTAGGCGGCGGGCCAGAAGGGCGTGGCGCTGCCGTTGTTGCCGGCGGCGGCGACCAGCAGCGTGGGCTGTTCGCGCAGTTCCCGCATGAAGGCGTCGACGCCGAGGAGTCCGTCGGTGCGGCCGTTGGAGGTGCCGGCGGAGAGGCTGATGACGTCGGGCCAGCCGTCCCGGTCGACGGCCTCGAAGAGCTTCTCGCCGAACTCGGACTCCAGGATCGCGCCGGCGTCGTTGAGCGTGCCGCGGACGGTGATGTCGGTGTTGGGGGCGACGGCGGCGACGAGTCCGGCGATGAACGTGCCGTGCCCGCAGTACTGCCGGAGGATCCCGTCGCCGTCGCACTCCTCGACCTGGGCGTCGCCCCGGGTGTGGGCGAGCAGCGGGTAGGAGCGGTGGTCGTGCATGAGGCCGGTGTCGATGACGAGCACGCCGACGGCGGTGTCCGGGTCGTGGGCGGCGTCGGCGGCGGCCGGGTTGGGCTGCCCGCCGGGCGCCACGGGCACGGGCTCGTCACCGGGGCAGGCGTTGACCGCGATCGACACCACGTGGTTGCGGCTGATCAGCCGGCGTCCGGCGCGGCCCTCGGTCGCCGACAGCGCGCGCAGCGCCCCCGCGACCGCCGGGTCGCCGCTGCCGTCGCCCTGGCCCGGGTCGGCGACCTGGATACGGGTGATGCCGGAGCGGTTGGTCTGCGGGCTCGCCCGGCGCACATGGTCCGGGGTGAGGCCGGCGAAGGCGGTGAAGTGCCGGCGCACGGTGTCCTCGACGACGCGGGCCTCTTCTCCGTCACGGGCGAGGACGACGCCCTTCTCGTAGAGGAACTCGCCCGCGTCGTCCGGTCCCACCGCCAGGGGGACGTCGGGCATCGAGCGCTGGATCTGTGCGAACTGCTCGCGGAATCGCTGTGGTGCCATGGCGTGTCCTCCACTGGTGCGACGGCGGCCGGTGCCGCGGAGCTGTCGTGATGAAGAGCCCCCGGGCGGACGTTTGATACAACGTCACACCTGTGAGGCGTGATGACGGACCACTACCATCGTGGGGTGACAGCGGGAAGCGACACGGTGCTGGAACTGCTGCCGATGGTGTTCGCCGCCCCGGGTGAGGCGCTGGCGAGGGCGGAAGAGGTGCTGGGTGACCGTCCACCGCCCCTGCACGCCTCCGTCGCCCATCAGGTGATCGGCATCTGGCAGCGGGACTTCGGCGACATGCGGCTGGCCCTGACCCATCTGCGGCGGGCCCGGTCCTGGGCGGCGCGCGCGGACTCGGCCGAGCGGGAGGCGGACGTCCTCGCCACACTGGGGGTCGCACTGGTGCACGCGGGGCGCACCCGGCAGGGCATGGACGCGCTGGGGCGCGGTGTCGAGCGCGGCACCGGACACACCCGCGCGCGGGTGCTGTTCCGCCGGGCGTACTCGTGGTGGGTGCTGGGCCATCACAAGGAGGCCCTGGAGGACGTACGGCGGGCCATTCCCGTACTGCGGCAGGCGGAGGACGTGATCTGGACGGCGCGGGCGCTGACGCTGCGGGCGACGGTGCACCTGGCACTGGGTTCGGTGGAGCGGGCGAACGCCGACTTCACGGCGGCCGAGGCGCTGTGGGACACCACCGGCCAGGAGCACGACAAGGCGGACGCGGTGGAGAGCCGGGGGCTGGCCGCGTTCCGCGCGGGCGACGTCCCGGCGGCGCTGCGGCTGCTCGACGAGGCGGAGGAGCGGTACGCCAAGCTCGGCACGCCGACGTTCATGCTGGACATCCGGCGCTGCGAGGTGCTGATGGCGGCAGGTCTCGCCGCGGAGGCGCTGGCCGAGGCGGACGCGGCGCTCCGGGCGCTGGACGGGATCGGCGGGCAGTCCACCCGCAAGGCGGAGCTGCTGCTGGCCGCCGCGCGGGCGGCCCGGCTGGCCGGCGAGCCGCAGACGGCGATCGCCCGCGCGGCGCTCGCGGTGCGGCTGTTCGCGGGGCAGCGGCGCACCTGGTGGGAGACGCACGCGCGGCTGGTGCTGATCGGGGCCCGGCACGCGGCCGGACGCGGTTCGGGCCGGCTGGTCGCGGACGCGGCGGCGGTGGCGGAGCGGCTGGCCGCGCTCGGCGCCCCGGCCGCCCCGGAGGCGTCGCTGCTCGCGGGCCGGATCGCGCTGGACCTGGGCTGGACGGCGGACGCGGAGCGGCATCTGGCGGTCGCCGCGCGGAGCAGACGCGGCGGGCCGCCGCTCGCGCGGATGACGGGCTGGGCGGCGCAGGCGCTGCGCGCGCAGGCCGCCGGTTCCCAGCGGGGCGTGCTGGAGGCCTGCCGGCGCGGTCTCGACGTGCTGGACGACCACCGGATGACGCTGGGCGCCTCGGAGCTACGGGCCCGCGCCACCGCCCAGGGCGCGGAGCTGGCCGCCCTCGCCCAGAAGGCCAGCCTGGTCTCGGGCGGGCCGCGGCGGCTGCTGGTGTGGAGCGAGCGCTGGCGGGCCACCGCGCTGTCCGCGCCGCCCACCCGGCCGCCGGCCGACCCGGCGCTGCTCAGCGGCATGACCGCCTACCGGGAGATCGCCGCCCGCGCGGAGGAGGCCCGCATGGAGGGCAGGCCCGTGCCGGCACTGGAGCGGGAACAGCGGCGCCTGGAGCGGGAGATCCGCTCCCGGACGCTGCACATGCGCGGCGAGGCCGCCGACGACGGTGACCGCTTCGACGTCGGCCGGCTGCTCGCGCGGCTGGGCGACAACGACGACGGACAGCTGGTGGAACTCGCCGTGCTCGACGGGCGGGTGCAGGTGCTGCTGTGCGGACAGGGCAGGGTGCGGCGGTTCGAGGCGGGGCTGCCGGCGGCGGCGGAGACCGAGGCCGAGCACGTGCAGGCGGGGCTGCGGCGGCTGGCGCACCCCGGGGCGCAGGCGCGGCTGCCGGTGGTGGAGGCCGCCGGCCGCCGGCTGGAGGAGCTGCTGCTGGGTCCGGCCGCGGCGCACATCGGTGACGGCCCGGTGGTGATCGTGCCGCCGGGGCGGCTGCACCGGGTGCCGTGGGCGCTGCTGCCCTCGCTGCGGGAGCGGGTGCTGAGCGTGTCGCCGTCGGCGAGCAGCTGGCTGCGCGCGAAGGAGACGGCGCCGCCGCCCGGAGGCCGCCAGGTGCTGGTGCGCGGTCCGGGTCTCGCGACGGGCGGCGCGGAGGTGTCCGAGCTGGCCGGCCGCTACGGCGGCGCGACCGTCCTGGAGCACGACGACGCGACGGTGCCGCGCGTGCTGCGGGAGCTGGACGGGGCGGGGCTGGCGCACATCGCCGCGCACGGCGCGTTCCGCGCGGACGGACCGCTGTTCTCGTCCCTGCGGATGGCCGACGGGCCGCTGATCGTGCACGACTTCGAACGGCTGGACCGCAGCCCGTACCGCATCATCCTGTCCTGCTGCGACACCGCGCGGTTCGCCACCGTGGGCGCGGACGAACTCCTCGGCCTGGTGACGGCGTTGCTGCCGCTGGGCACGGCGGGGGTGGTGGCGTGCAGCGCGCCCGTCAACGACGCGGCGGTCGTCCCCCTCATGGTGGCCCTCCACAAGGCCCTCGACACCGGCCTCTCCTTGGCTGAGGCCTTGCGCGACGCCCGTGCCGCGCTGCCGCCGGACGCTCTGCACCGGGCGACGGGGTGGGCCTTCACCGCCTTCGGGGCGGCGTGATCCCGCCGTGGGCGGCTGCGGGTGGGTCGTGGTTGCTCGCGCCCCTTGATGTGGGTCAGCTGCACCACCCTCAAGGGGCGCGGGGAACTGCGCGACCAGCCACCGA
This sequence comes from Streptomyces sp. NPDC059787, assembly GCF_042732315.1. Classification (NCBI taxonomy): domain Bacteria; kingdom Bacillati; phylum Actinomycetota; class Actinomycetes; order Kitasatosporales; family Streptomycetaceae; genus Streptomyces; species Streptomyces sp. NPDC059787. The sequence continues at coordinate 4,882 of NZ_JBHWHX010000053.1, read as the reverse complement.
CTACCCGCAGCCGCCGACGAAACAGGTCCCCCGAGCTGTCAGGCGCTCTGACGAGGAACGGTGGCGCCCAGCCGCGTATACGCCCCGTACAGGTGATTCCCCACCGTGCGAACGGAAAGGGTGAGGCGTTCCGCGATCTGCCGATTGCTCAGCCCCTCCGCGGCCAGCGCGACGATCTGCCGCTGACGTGCGGTGAGTTCACCGAGGACGAGGCCCGCGAGCGCCGGCGTGCGGGCGTCCTCGCAGCGGCGGGCGAGAGCGACCGCACGCGTGCGCGCGGTGCGGGCCGCGTGCGGTTCCCGGTGGGCGGAGACGGCCTGCGCGTGCGCCTCCGCGGCGAACAGCAGGAAGCCCCGCCGCTCCAACTCCTCGCCCACCCGGTCCAGTGCGGGCCCGTCGGCCCGCGCGAGGGCGTCGGCGTGGTCGGCGAAGACGCCGGTGAGCCGGCCGGCGGCACGCGCGGGGGTGCCGAGGCGGACGGCGTCGTAGGGGTCGCCGTACGCCTCGGGGGTCCCTTCCGCGAGGGTGAGTTCGGCGCGGCAGGACGGGTCGGCGGGGGCGGTGCGCAGGCCCTCGCGTGCCCATGCGGCCGCCTCCCGCAGTGCGCCGCGCAGCCGCGCGTACCGGGCGCGCAGGGCCGCGTACCCGGCCGGGACCGGTGTCCCCTCGCCCACGAGCCAGTCCCCGACGGGCGCCGAGTCCGCCGTCACGTCGGCCCGTTCGATCCGCCGGGTCAGTTCCGCCGACTCGGCGGCCAGGGCGGGGGCGCAGTCCTCGGGTGTGCGGGCGAGCCGGCGGGCGCGCAGCCGGCCGGCGGCGGCCCGCAGGACCGGGCCGTGCAGGGGGTGGGCGAGGCGGACACCGCCGTGGTCGTCGACGCGGACCAGGCCCGCGGTCTCCAGCCGTTCCAGGACGGTGGGGTCGAGGCCGTCGCCGTCGAGCGGGAGGGGTTCGGCGAAGGCGAGGCGGTCGAGCGTCCCGCGCTCCTCGGGGCGGGCGCGGTCCAGGAGGTGGGCGGTGCGTTCGCGTACGGCCGGGGTCAGGGGCAGCGGGCCCCGCCCTTCCCAGGTGCCCGGGGAGCCGGTGGGCCGGCCGTGTTCGCGTACCGCGTCCGACAGGTCGCGCAGCAGCCGCAGATCCCCGTCGCACAGCCGGTGCAGCCGGTTCGCGGTGAGCGGTTCGGGGGCGGGATCCGCGTCCGCCGCGAGCAGCCGCGCGGTGTCCTCCCGGGGCAGCGGCGGCAGGGCGAGCCTGGGCAGCAGCTCCCCGGTCCACAGCCGGGACACCGCGGCGGGCACCGGCTCGCCGTCGGTGACGACGACCAGCAGCCGGGTGCGTCCGTGCACGGCGAGCTGGTGGACCAGGGCGGCGGAGGTGTCGTCGAGCAGATGGGCGTCGTCGACGAACAGCGTGCGCACACCGGACAGCCGGCGCAGCGCGTGGTGCAGGGTGACGGGCTCGGGCAGCAGCGGGGCGAAGGCGGCGAAGGGCAGGTGCCGGGTTCCCGGCGTCCCGGTGACACGGGCGCAGTCGGTGCCCCGTACCGCCTCGGTGACGAGCCGGGTCTTGCCCCGTCCCGCCGGTCCGGTCACCACGAGGCCGCGCCCCGCGCCGGTCAACGAGCGCCGTACCAGGTCGGTCTCGTCCTCCCGGCCGGTGAACGGCCAGGGCGCTCGCAGTGTCGTCGCGTCCTTCTCGTACGGGCCGGTGGCATCGCGTCGCAGGGTCGTCACAAGAACAGGAGCACGGATACTCAAGCCTGATACAGGGCCGCTTGAGCAGACCCCGACTCAGGCGCCCGGGGCGGCGGCACGGCAGCCTGTGGTCCATGACCGTCCGCCACTGCTCGCTGCCGCCGCAGCCGGCCCCCGCGTATCCGCCGGGCCTGGCCGCCGAGCGGCTCGGCGCGCTGGTCGGCGGGCGGCGGCTGTGGGTCGACGGCACCGTGCTGCACTACTGCTTCTTCGGCGACGACACCGCGGGGTCGGAGATCGCCGTGCCCGGAACCGGGCGGACCCGGTGGGTTCCGTGGGGCGGGGCCGAGGAGCAGCGGGAGGTGGTGCGCGAGTGCTTCGAGGAGTGGCGGGGGCTCGGGCCGGGCCTGACGTTCACCGAGGTCCGCGACCGCACCGAGGCGGAGCTGCGCATCGGGTTCCAGCTCGGTGACGGCTCCTGGTCGGCCGTGGGCAGGGACGCGCTCCGGGTCGGCGTGCACGAGCGCACCATGAACTTCGGCTGGGACCTGACCGCACCGGGTGAACGCGCCACCGCCCTGCACCAGATCGGGCACGCGCTGGGAATGCTGCACGAGCACCAGAGCCCGTACGCCGGTATCCACTGGGACGACGAGGCCGTGTACGCCGAGCTGGCGGGCCCGCCGAACCACTGGAGCCGGGACAGGACGTACCACAACATCCTGCGCAGGCTCGGCCCGGACGAGGTCAACGGCTCCGTCTGGGACCCGCAGTCGATCATGCAGTACGCGTTGCCGCCGGGGCTGGTGCTGGAGCCGGAGCAGTACCACAGGGGTGTGCACCCGCCCGGCACCCTCTCCCCCGCCGACAAGGAGTTCGTGCTCCGCCGGTACCCGCCGGCCGATCCGCCGCTGCCACCGCCACTGGTGCCGTTCCGTTCGGTGCCGCTGGGTCTGGGCCCCGGTGAGCAGGCGGACTTCCGTATCGATCCGCCGGAGACCCGCGACTACACGGTGGGCACCTTCGGCGAGGCCGACCGGGTCGTCGTGCTCTTCGAGGAGCGGGACGGGGAGCCCCGTTTCCTCGCCGGCCACGACGACGGGGGGACCGCGCACGACGCGGCCGTCACGGCCCGGCTGGTCAAGGGCCGCCGCTATTACGTCCGGGTCCGCCTGTACTCCGCGTGGGGTCCGGGCGAGACGGCGGTCATGTGCTGGTGACGGCACCGACCGCGCACACCAGAGCCATTTCCGGCGCCGGGGGAGCGGCCGGGGGACGTCGGTCGCCTTCGGGGGAGGGTGACCGACGGCCCCCGGCCCACGCGCGACGAAGGGAGCCGTACCGGATGATTCCGGTACGGCTCCCTCCCGACTTCCGTCGGGACGACAGGATTTGAACCTGCGACCCCTTGACCCCCAGTCAAGTGCGCTACCAAGCTGCGCCACGTCCCGATGCGTTTCGCGCGGTGAACCGCGTGATCACGCAGGTCAACAGTACCTCATCGGGACGGCGGGGAGGTCAGCCCCGTACGGCGGGAGCCGGGACCGTCACCCCCAGCGCGGCGGCGCGCTCGTTCGGTTCGTGCCACACCTTCGGGGCCACCGGGATTCCCCACTCGCCCCGCTCGGCGACGACGGCCACGCACGGGGCACCGTGCGCACGGCCGGACTCAGCCGGTGGCGACCAGTTGCCGCGACTCGCCGTCCCGCCGCTCCGACCGCGCGGTCCGCAGCGCGGCGATCCCGATGAAGACCATCGACGCCGTGCCGGCCATGGCGAAGGCCGTGAAGCCCCAGTCGCCCTTGTTCGCGGCGAGCAGCTGGCCGCCCAGCCACGGTCCGAAGACCGCGCCGAAGCGGCCCATGCCGGAGGTCCAGCCGACCGCCGTGGCGCGGTTGGCGGGGGCGGAGCCGATGGACACGGTCGCGTAGATCATCGTCTGAGCGCTGTTGAGGAACACGCCGGTGAGGAAGACGACCACGAAGGTCAGCGTCAGCGGCATGTGGACGCTGAGCAGGAAGACGCCGCAGGCGGTCAGCGCGAACCAGATCGCCGAGATGCGCGGGGCGCCGAAGCGGTCGGAGGCCCGGCCGGCGACCAGCATGCCCACGATGCCGCCGAGGTTGAACAGGACGACGAAGGTGAGCGCGGAGCCGAGTTCGTAGCCCTCGCTGCGCATCAGGGTGGGCAGCCAGGTGGCGACGCCGTAGACGAGGAGCAGGCCGCCGAAGGAGGCCAGCCAGTACAGCAGGGTCTGGACCCACTCGCCGCCGCGGAACAGGTTGAGCAGGTTGGCCCAGGGGGCGCCGGCGGCGGTCCGGTCCTTGGCGGCGGGCAGCTCGGCGTCGTAGCGGGCGGCCAGCGCGCGGGCCTCCTCCACTCGGCCGCGGGCGACGAGGAAGCTCAGCGACTCGGGCAGGAACCGGGCGAGCACGGGGACGAAGAGCAGCGGGACCACACAGACCCAGAAGGCGGCGCGCCAGCCGAGCGGCTCGACGATCCACAGGGCCACGTAGGCGGAGAGGATGCCGCCGGCGTGGTGGGCGGTCATCAGCAGGCCGATGGTGAGGGCGGCGCGAGCGCGCGGGGCGTAGTCGGAGACCATGCTGATCGCGGTGGGGAGCAGGCCGCCGAGGCCGAGGCCGGCCAGGGTCCGGCCGAGGCCGAAGACGGCGACGCCGTTCGAGACCGCGCAGAGGCCGGAGGCCAGCGAGAAGAGCGCGACGCAGGAGACCATCAGCTTCTTGCGGCCGATGCGGTCGGCGACCGTTCCCGCGGTCAGCGCGCCGACGAGCATGCCGAAGGTGGCGTAGCTGCCGAGGTCGCCGGCCTGGGCCGAGGTGATGCCGAGGGCCTTCTCCTCGAGCATGTGGGGCAGGACCGAGCCGTAGATGAACATGTCCAGGCCGTCGAAGAGGACGGCGAGCCAGCACAGGCCGACGACCAGCAGGGCCAGTCTGCTGCCGCGGGCGGGCGGCGCGGAGGAGGAGGACATCGTTGTTTTCCTCTCGTCCAGGAGGAGTTTCCCTGGAGGGGACGTGTGATGGGGCGACGCTAAGGACCCCGCTCATTGAGTGTCAACACTTTTGTTGACAATCTCAGCAACAATTTGGGGGGTGGGGAGCCGGCGCAAGGGGGGGGGGACGCCCCCCCGGGGTGGGGGGCCTCAGAGGGGCGCGGGAGGAGGA
>NZ_JBHWHX010000052.1:15982-44227 GCF_042732315.1 Streptomyces sp. NPDC059787 | reverse complement strand
CCCGGGGGGGGCGGGGGGGGCCCCCCCCCCCCCCGGCCCCCTCCCCTACGCTCCGACCTCATGACTTCCAGGCAGCAGACGGACGGACGGACGAGGATCGCCGTGGTCACCGGGGCGGGCTCCGGCATCGGGCGTGCGGTGGCGGTGGAGTTGGCGCGCGGGGGGTGGTCGGTGGCGCTGGCGGGGCGCCGCGGGGAGACGCTGGAGGAGACGGCGGCGCTCGCCGCGCGGGAGCGGGAGTCCGGCGGCGAGCCGCTGGCCGTACGGACCGACGTGTCGCGCCCGCAGGACGTGAACGCCCTGTTCGCGGCCACCGTCGAGCGCTTCGGCCGGGTGGACCTGCTGTTCAACAACGCGGGGACGTTCGGCCCCGGCGGGGTGCCGGTGGAGGAACTGCCGTACGAGGCCTGGCGGCACGTGGTGGACACCAACCTCAACGGGGCGTTCCTGTGCGCGCAGGCGGCGTACCGGCAGATGAAGGAGCAGGCCCCGCGGGGCGGCCGGATCATCAACAACGGCTCGATCTCCGCGCACACGCCACGCCCCCTCTCGGTCGCCTACACCGCGACCAAGCACGCACTGACCGGCCTCACCAAGTCCCTCTCGCTGGACGGACGGCCGTACCGGATCGCGGTGGGCCAGATCGACATCGGCAACGCCGCGACCGACATGACGGAGCGCATGGGAACCGGGGCGCTCCAGGCGAACGGGGAGACCGCCCCGGAACCGGTGATGGACGTCGCGGACGTGGCCCGTACGGTGCGGCACATGGCGGAGCTGCCGCTGGAGGCGAACGTGCAGTTCGCGACCGTGCTGGCGACGACGATGCCGTACGTGGGTCGGGGCTGAGGACGGCCGGTCAGCGACCCCTGCACAAACGGAATTTGAGAGTCCGCACCATTGCGGCCGGTCGCGGACTTATGCTCAACCCTCCTGCACCAAAGCTTCACATTTGGAGCGGGTGGCTTCCGCAGGCCATGTCCAGGGGGAGGCGGCAGCCGTTCCACGCCACCGGGTCGGGGGTGGACCCGCGCGGGACCGCGGGTACGCGCCGGTGGGTGGAACGGCTGCCGCGTGGAACCGGCCGGCAGCCGTCGCCCGGCGCCGGTGCCTGTCAGTGCCGTGTGCCAGGCTCAGCCTCCATGAGCGACCACCTGCCCCCGCCCCCTCCCCCGCCCTCCGATCCCTGGGACTCCATCGACGACCTGTACGGCTGGCTGGACGCCAACCGTCCGGCCGACGGCCGGGAGGGCCTGCTGCTGCGGATCCTCAAACTGTCCGAGGAGGTCGGGGAGGTCGCCGAGGCGGTGATCGGGGTGACCGGCCAGAACCCGCGCAAGGGCACCACGCACACCTGGGACGACGTCCAGGCGGAGTTGTGCGACGTCGCCGTCACGGCGCTGATGGCCCTGCGCACCCTCACCCCCGACGCCCGCGAGGTCTTCGCCGACCACCTGGCCCGGGTCAGGCACCGCGCGCTCGGCGCCTGACCCGGACACCGGATGAATGTAGGGTGCACTTTCCCGCACCCGAAGGAGACGTCCCTTGCCCACCTCCACCGCGCCCCGGGGCAGCCACTTCGAGCGCATCGACGACCACCGCTACAAGCCGACGGCGCACGCGGGCGGGGCCTGGGACACGGACGAACTGCACTTCAGCCCGCTGGGCGGACTGGTCGCCCACGCCCTCGACCGCCACCGGGCCACCGCGGGCCAGGAGGACGGTCTGCTCCTCTCCCGGATCAGCTACGACATTCTCGGCCGTCTCGCCCTGGACGAGTGCGAGATACGGGTGGAGACCGTCCGCCCCGGCCGGACCATCGAGCTCCTCGAAGCGGTCGTACGGATAGCCGGCCGCCCGGTCGTCCGGGCCCGCGCCTGGTTCCTGGCCGGCCTCGACACCACCGCGGTCGCGGGCGGCCCGGACGACCGCCTCCCCGCCCCCGAATCGCTCGCCCCGTGGCCGATGGCCGACCTCTGGCCCGGTGGTTACATCGCCGGCCTGGACGTCCGCCCGGTCGCACCGCCCCGGCCGGGCCGTACGACCGCCTGGGTCTCCACGGCCCTGGACCTCGTCGCCGGCGAGCCCGTCGGCCCGCTCGCCTCGTACCTCGCCCTCGTCGACACCGCCAACGGCATCGCCGTACGGCAGCCGCCCACCGAGTGGATGTTCCCCAACGTCGACCTGACCGTCCACCTCCACCGACAGCCGCGGGGCTCCTGGACCGGCCTGGACACCACGGTCGCCTTCGGCCCCTCCGGCCAGGGCCTCACCAGCACGGTCCTGCACGACGTGGACGGCCCGGTGGGCCGGGCCGAGCAGATCCTGACGGTGCGGCCCGTCGGCTGATCGGCCCAGTGGCCGCGCCGCACCACCCGATGTGACTTAGCGTGAAGATTTGTCACAGTACGCGTTCACTTCGGGAGGCGACACATGCGGCACATACGCCGCCGCGGTCTGGCTCTGCCCCTCATCAGCGGCCTGGCGGCCGTCTCGATGCTGTTGGCCACGAGTCAGGCGGCGGCCACGGAGGACCCGGCCCAGCGACACCGGACGGCCGGGCACGCGAAGGACCGGACGACGCACCACGAGACCCACACCGTGGCGAGCGGGAACACCCTGTGGGAAATCGCCGAGCACCGTTACGGCGACGGAACGACATGGTGGGTCCTCTTCGGGGCCAACGCCAGGACGATCGAGAAGACCGCGCAGGAACACGGGCACGACGGCAGCGACATCGGCCACTGGATCTTCCCCGGGACCGAGCTGGCCCTCCCGGACCCCGCCGCGATGAAGACCGGTGCGCAGGCCGTCCGCGAGGCCTTGGACCGCGTTCTGACGCAGCATCCACAACTGCTCGGCAGCGCAGTCTGCCCCGAAGCGCAGACACTCGAGGACATCGGCGAGTGCTTCCTCGGACTGCTCGACCAGGCACCCCTGCTGCTGGACCGGCTCGACTTCCTGGAGGAGGTCTCCAGCGGCGACCTCCTCGAACTGGTCGAGCCCCTCATCACCTGCGTCACAGAGGGGGAGGACCCCACCGCCTGCCTGACGGAGGCGATCCCGGACCTGCCCGCCATGGGGTGACGCACTTCGTCGGGTCGCCTCCGTCGCGGCGACCCGACGAAGCCCATCAGTCGGCGGTACCGGTGGCGTCGCGCAGGGCGTGCAGGAGCATGGGCAGGGAGCTGCGGAACTCCCGTACCCAGTACGGCGCGTCGTGCGTGCCGGAGTAGAAGTGCGTCGTCACCGGGGTTCCGACGGACTCCAGGCGTGCGGCCAGGGCACGGGACTCGCGCTCCATGATCGTTTCGGTGGGTGAGACGGCGTCGTCGGGGAACGGGTCGGACGGGTCCTCCAGCCCGGGGACCTCCGGGTCGGGCCGCGTGCCCGGCGGGTTGAGCACGCCCACCCTGCCGTCGCCGCTGGAGAGATGTACGGGGGTGTCGCGCAGCCGGTCGGCCAGGTGGTACGGGTCGTGGGCCTCCCAGTTCACGCGCTGGGCGACCGGGTCTCCCCACAGCGCCTTCCAGTCCAGGCCCAGGGCGGTCATCCCGGCCCGGACCGCGTGCGGATGCTGCAGGGGGTGCACATAACCGCTGTAGCTCGCCACCGCCCGGAACAGCCCGGGATGGCGTCCGGCGTAGGAGAGCCCGCCGAACCCGCCCTGCGACTCACCCGCGGCCACGCGGCGGGTGTCGGCGCCGTAGTGACGCTCCAGGAGGGGGCGCACCTCCCGGAGGTGGAAGGTCTCCACGGCCCGGTTCCGGCCAGTCCGACCGGAGCGCCCGCGTCAGAACCTCCCGGTCGACGACCTGGCCGCCCTTTCCCTCGAAAACAGCGAGGTAGGCCATGAATCTACTCATCCATGGGATTTCTACGACACAACCCGGCACGCCGTGCTGTTGCATCAGCCCCTGAAAGAAGAGCGCACCGCCCGGACGGTTGGTGATGATGCGCAGTCCGGTCACCGGAACATGGCGGCGGCTGTTTTGTTCCAGACCCTCACCCCCCGAAGCACGGTGCACGCCATGGCGTTCCGGTTCGTCCGCCGGGCGCGCCGTGCCCGCCGACCGGTTCACTCGACGGGCAGGTCCCCATCGCACAGGGAACACACGAAGAAATCCTCCTTCACGACGTTCCGGTTTCCGCAGTGCGGGCAGCACCGGAAGACGATCGGATGCGTGTAACCGGCCCCATGTCCCATTCCGGCCCGGTCAAGACTCCGCGCCACCGCCTCCCAGGATTCCGGACCCGGGCAGTACCCGGTGGACTGGTTACTGACGAACTCCACCGTCCACCGCCCACCGGACTCCCCGCGCGCGAATCCGATCTCGCCCGCGGCGAGGACCGGACGCCCTCCGGCACATGCCACGTGCTCCGACCTGCGGGGAGCGAGGAGCAACCGTCCGGTGGTATCGACGACGTAAGTGAAGGGCTCGCCCACTTCGTGCGGCTCGCGGTCCGCGAGGAACCGCTCGAGATCACACACCCCGTCGACGGGGGTACCGGTCGCACCGGACAACCCCTCCCTCAGTTCCGGGGGACCGACGTAGGTGTACTCGACCGGCTGGCGGGATTCCTTCAACGGTCCATCCGAAAATCTCGAAGCGGGACGAGGGGTGCCGGGGACGGATGGGCGGCCACCCGTCGAAGTGGGCCCGGAACTCCAGGACCCCAGGTGTCCCAGCCCTGGTGGAAGAAGTGATCCACCAGCACAGCACGTGGTGTCACCCTGCTCGGGAGGAAGGCATCCAAAGAGTGGAGAAAATCCTTCACACGGGACCCATCGGGTCTCTCACCCGCCGTGGACCAGCAACCGAGCCACCCCTTTCCCACGTCTCGACCTCCGACTCCGACCCTGACGCACACCCAGAGCCTTTCCTCGTCGTCGGCGTCGCCGCTGATGACGTCCGCAATCAGATCCGACATTCCGGGCAACAGAACAGAGAGCATACCGATCACATCCGAAGTGCAAATTCTATCAACATTTCTGGATCCATTTCTCCGGTTCCGATACGCCTCACCACTTCCGCCGTCCGATGATGTCCACCCGTAATGTGGACCTGCGTCCCTGGAAAACGGGGAGAATCACCCGGCCCCCATTCGCGGTAACCACTGATCGGATCATTCCCCTGCGGACCGCCGAACCGCGTGAGGTCTTCGTTGGAAAGATTTCTGACACCCCCGTGCCCTGCGACCTCACCCCCGTACATTTGAGCTTCCGTCAACGGATGACTGGCGACTCGGTTCTCGACCAATTCTCCGGCTCGCACATAGAACCTATCGTAGCGCGAGTGAATCGGAATTTCCGCCAGGTGCTCATTGGGGTAGGGAGCAAGGCCAAGCGGGTCGGTCTCCGCGTAGGGATTCCTCACGTAAGTACGCGAATTGGGCGCCGGTTCCAGACCCAGAGGGTCGGGGGTGACATAACGGCCGGTCTCGGGGTCGTAGTGGCGGAAGTAGTTGTAGTGCAACCCTGTTTCCGGGTCGAAGTACTGGCCCGGAAACCGCAGAGGGGTGTAGGTGGCGGAGTCGGTCGTCCAGGCCGTCACGCCCCATAGCGTGCTGCGGGTTCGCCACACCAGCCCGCCCTCCTCGTCGACGAGTTCGGTCGGCGTCCCCACCAGGTCGGTGACGATCGCGAAGAAGCGCGAATCGATTTCCTCCTGGGACGAATCGTCCACGGTGATGCGTTCGGTCTGCGCCACGGGGCGCACACCGTTGTGTTCCCAGGTCACGGTGACCGGATGAGGAATACCGGGGGCCACGGTCCTCTGCTCGCAGAGCGTCGCGCCGTCCCACGTGAAGTCGGTGCGCTCGACGACCGTCTCGCCGTCCTCCGCCAGACGGAGCTTCGCCGTGCGGCGGCCCAGGGGGTCGTACCCATAACGCCAGCGGGTGCCGTCGGGCGCGACCGACTCGGTGAGGCGGTCCTCGGCGTCCCATGTATAGCGCCAGACATCCGGCTTGCGGGACAGGCGGGTCCGTCGGCGCAGCGTGACCCTCCCCAGGGCGTCGTACTCATAACGGACACGGCCTGCACGAGTCATGCGGGTGCCCTCGTAGTCACGGGTGCCTGCCGCCTCTTGACCCGGGTGGCTCTCCGGCCACTCGGCCTCCGTCTGATTCCCCGCCTCGTCGTACGCATAGCGCTCGGTCCAGGTCGCGGCGTGCACCACCGTCACGCGGCCCGCCCCGTCCAACTCGAGTCGACGGTCACCCGTCAGCCGGTCGGCGGTGCCCACGACGTTCCCGTCGGCACGGTAGGTGTACGTACGGTGTTGAAGATGGGTGCCCCGCGGGTCGATCAGACTCTGGCTCTCCGGACGTCCCGAGGAGTCGTACGCGTGGAGGACGGTCGCGCTCCCGCAGCTACGGCGAGTGAGTTCGCGTCCCGCCTCGTCATAGGTGAATTCGATCGGCCGGCCCGACACAACCATGGAGGCGAGGCGTCCCGCCTCGTCGTAGCACCGGGCGGTACGAGTGCCGCTGGGAGTCGTACGAGCCGTACGACGGCCCAGAGCGTCATATGTGGACGACACCGTACGGCCGTTGACGGTCTCCGCCAGCACACGGCCGTGGATGTCACGACGCAGATCGAGCGATGCCTCCGGACTCTCGGCACGCACGAGACGGCCCGCGGCGTCATAGGCGAACGTCGTGTTCCGACCCTCCACACGCTTTTTCACCACCCGCCCGAGCGCATCACGCTCGAACAGGACCGACTGGCCGATCGCATTCGCGCGAGAGACGACACGACCTGCCGCATCGTGCCGGTACGTGACCGTAAGACCGTCGAAATCCGTCTCGGCGACGAGACGGCCGGCGGCGTCGTACTCGTAGGTCCACTTCAGCCCCTGCGGGTCGGTCACCTTGATCAATCGCAGTTGAGCATCGTGATCGAACTCATACCGCGCGCCATCCGGCCCAGTGCGGGCGGCCAGCAGGTCGAAGTGCGTGTACTCGAAGCGGGTGACCCCGCCCATCGCATCGGTATGGCTGATGCAGTTGCCTTCACCGTCGTAGGCCCATGAGTCGACGGAGCCGTCCGTGCCGGTACGGAGCAGAAGCCGGCCCTCCACCGTCCATTGCAGCCGTGTCCCGGTGCCGGTGGCACCGATGACGGACGTGACGCGGCCAAACGCGTCTCGCTCGTAGTGGGTCACCGCGCCGAAGGAGTCGGTGACGTACAGCGGGAGGCCCGCAGGGTCGCAACGGACTCCGGTCGTGCGGCCCTGCGGGTCCGAGAGGGAGGTAAGGCGTCCCGCCTCGTCGAACCGGAAGGAGAAGGTGCTGCCCTCGGGGACCGTGACCGCTGTCCGGTTGCCTCTCTCGTCATAGGCGAAGTGGTGGACACCACCGTCGTACGAACTGATCGTCTCGGGGAGACACAGTTCGTTGTATTCCACACGAAACTCGCGGCCGTCGAACCGGACGGCCCTGGTGAGACAGCCCTGCTGATCGAGTTCGAAGGCTGTCCTGTGACCCAGCGCATCCGTCTCGGCCAGGACGTGGTGATGCTCGTCGTACTCGGTCCGGGTGACGACGCTCAAAGGATCGATCTCGGCGATGATCTGATGGTTGTCGTTGACGACGAAACGGGTGACGGCTCCCTCGGTGGTCGTGAGGGTGGTGATCCGGCAGTCCGGCCAGGCGGGGTCGATCCCGTCGTAGTCGAGAGTGATGGTGACGTGGCCGGCCTCGCCGCCCTCTGCGACACAGCGGTCCCGGTCGTCGTACGTGTACGTGTACGTGCTGCCGTTCCTGTCCGTCCAGGATGTGACGCGCAGACGGTGGTCATAGGTGAAACACAGCGGCAGACCCGAGGAGTTGAACGTTTCGGTGAGGTTGCCGTCGGTGTACCCGTAGCGTTTGACGACGACGTCCGAGCCGTCGTCGGCGGCACCGACCAGGCTGAGGGCGGTGATCCGGCCGCCCTCGGTGGAGAGAGCGAGGTGGTAGCCGCCGGAGTGACGCATCGCGAGCGGAGTGCCGTGCTCGTCGTAGTCGAAGGTGATCGTGTGCTGGTTGTGGTCGCTGATTCCGGTGATCAGTGCATTGCCCCGACCGTCGGGGCGGGCGAAGTGACGGGTGTGACCGGTCATCGGATCGTGGATCCGGTAGCTGCCGTCCTCCAGGCGGATCAGCGGCCACCGAGGACCGGCCACGGGCAGTTCCGGGGCCTGGGGAGCAGTCGGATGCCGATAGGCGAGCAGCAGCCCGTCTTCGGTGACGTACACGATGCCGTCGGCGTCCACCTCAAGGCGTTGATCGACGGTGGAGGCCCAGGTCGGGCCGAACCACCAGCCGCACCGGTAGTCGGAGGCGACGCGGCGGGTGAAGACCAGGGCCAGCAGGCCTGGCAACTCGATGTCCGACTGCGGCAGGTACATCGCACCGGTGGCCATGTCGACGGGGTCACTGCCCTTGGAACGGACCACCTTGCTGAGCCGGTTGTAGGCCCCCTTGGCGCCATTGGCCATGCCGCGGGCGCTCTTGGCCAGGCCGCGCACGCTCAGCGCCATGCCCTTGAGCCCCATGGAGCCCAGGCTCCTCATGCCCTTGGCGAGTCCGCCGAGGGTGGTGAGGCCCTTCATGCCGGGGATGCAATCCAGGGCGGCCAGTCCCACGTCCCACAGGGACGCCTGTCCTTTGGAGTATCTGTACAGCGTGTCGGCAAGCACGACGAGCGCCGCGATGAGCACGATCGCGCCCAGGATGGGCCCACCGATGATCATCGCGACGATACCGACGACCGCGACGACGATCTTGCAGACGGCGACGATGGTGTCCCAGTTGTCGACGAACCAGTCGCCGACCTCCTCCCACCACGACCGGTTCTGGATACCCGCGTCCGACGCCTCGTCGATCTTCGACTTGGCGTCCCGCGCGGCCTCCTCACGCATCGACCGGGCGTCGGCGGCCATCTCCTTCGCCGCCGCGAGCGCGTCCTGCGCCTCGGACACGTCCGACTGGGCCTTGTCCTGGGCGGACTTGGCGCTCCGCACGTCCCGGGTCGCGGCCCGCACCTTCGCCTCGTCCGGCTTGTCCGCGTCCGACTTCGACCCCGTGGGGTCGTCCTTGTACTTGTCGGCCTCCTTCGTCGCCCGGCCCACCCACGACTCCGCCGAGGTCAGCTTCGACTGCGCCGAGGACAGATCCGCACGCGCCTCGCGCGCCTTGGCCAGCGCCCTGTCGGCCAGGGCCTGGGCGCGCTCCAGCTTCGGCCAGTAGTCCGCGAGCGCGTCCCCGCACAGCGCGTACGACTTCTCCAGCTTCCGCAGGTTCTTCGGAACGCCGGAGAACTCCTCCTTGAACACGTCGGCCGACTTGCCCGCCCACTCCGCCAGCGTCCCCTCACCGGCCATCCCCTTCACCAGACGCAGCGCCTCGGAGACGTCGTCGGCGAAGTCGTGCAGGAACCTCGCCAGGGTGCGCACCCGGTCCGGGTCGCCGGGGGTCGGGTCCTTGTCCAGGTCAAGGACGTGCCAATCACTCGGCCGATGGCCCACCATCCCGCAACCCCCGTCGCACGCACATCGTCAACACCCGTATGCGCAAGCGAACCTACACAGCACGACAGTTTGACGAAAAGGCCGTGCCGGGCGTGGCGGAGCCCGGGAGTCGTATCCAGCTCCCGGGCCCCTGGGGATGCCACCCAATTGCGCACGCCGGCGGCGTTTAAGAAGACGGATCAGTCATCATGCCGTCGTGTTCTTCCTTTGAACTACCGCGCCAGGCAAGAGGCGCAGGCGAGAGTCGAACTCGCATCCGACGGCGTTCGTCCGTCCCGGTCGGTCCGGCGATCGGCGGCGATGCTGAGACTGGAGCGAGAGTCTGAGATTGACCGCGGCTGCCTCTGCCATGTTGGGCCACCCCGGCCCGGTGTCGGGCTGTTGTGCCGGGGGAAGGACTCGAACCTTCACTGTCACCGCTTCTTCAGGCTGAACTTCAGTGTCAGCTTGCGCTCCTCACGCGGACCGGTCCTCATGTCCGGCCCGCGCTGTCGCGCACCCCCGCGCTCGCACACGGGGGCGATCGTGGTCGGCGTCAGCCGAACAGGTAACCGAACACCGCGTCGCCGACCCGCTGGTCGGTGACCTCGGCGCCGTTGGCCTCCTCGCGGGCGAACTTCACGGCCTGCTGGAGCTTCTCGACCCGCTCCACCAGTTCGTTCACCCGCCGCGCCGGAAGGGCGCCGGAGAACTTCACGGTGGTCCAGTACCCGATGGGCACGTCCTCGTAGTACACCTCGACCTGCGCCGGGTGCTTCTCGGTCGCCTCCGCCTTGACGTGGTTGCGCGGGACCTTCTTCGTGCGGATCGTGCGGACCGGGTCCGTCTTCCACCAGTCCGTGGACGGGTCGTGGGACCAGGACTCGGCGGCGTCGAGGGTGGGGAGCTTCTTGACGAAGGTGTGCAGGTCGGCGAGCTGCTTCTCCAGGAAGAGCAGGTAGCCGACCGGGACGTCGGCGACGATGGTCCGTCCGTCGACGGTGACGTCCGCGCGGGCCGTGCAGTTCGCCCAGTCCTTCGTCGCGGTCACGTCGAACAGCCGCGTCAGCGAGGCGGCCATCTCCCGCAGTACGTCCTCGCCCTGCACCTGCACCCGGGTCGACTCGGGCGGCAGCTGCTCGCCCTCCTCGTCCTTCGGCTGGTACGTGCGCGAGATACCGGCCAGCAGCGCCGGCTTCTGCACCTTGGTGTGCGCGGCGTTGACGTCCTGGAGCGACTTGCTCTTGACGCCCTTCTCGACCGCGATGATCTGGTTCAACTTCGCCATGTCGGGCCCCCCTTCGAACAGGCAGGAACGTATCCCACCGGCTCGAACGCCCGCACTCCCTTTTTGTCGCCGCGCCTCCCGGACATGCCTGTGCCCTGTGACTTCACTCGGAGCCACAGGACACAGCAGCAAGGCGACGGCTCAGCAGCGGGTCCGGTCGGCGGTGAACCCGACGAACGCGGTCCACGTCTCCGAACCGACCGCCAGACCCGGACGGCTCGTGTCCTTCGAGTCCCGTACGTGCACGGTGTGCGGGCAGGTGGCCACCTCTACGCACTCACCACCGGCTCCACCGCTGTAACTGCTCTTGAACCAGTCGAGCTGGACGGTCTCTTCGACGCTCATAGTTCTCCCAGCGACTTCTCGATGAAGGCCAAGGACTCACGCGGAGTGAGAGCTTGCGCTCGGATGATCCCATAACGCGACACGATGCCGCGGACCTCTGCTCGCTCCGACACGATTGTGCTCCGTCCCTGTGCCTCCAGATAGGCCACTTGGTCATCACCGTCTCTGTGCAACACGGTGAACGGTCCGTCCACGCCGGCGTTGTCCTCTCGGTCCAGCGGCATGACCTGGATCTCCACGTTGCGGTACGCGCCGACGAGCAGCAGTTGCTCCATCTGCCCCCGCATGACGGAGCGCCCTCCCAACGGCCGCCGCAGAACCGCCTCGTCGATGACGAAGCTCACCAGCGGAGCAGGTCTCCGAGCGAAGACTTTCTGCCGAGCCAGTCGCGCAGCGATGCGTTGCTGGACGGTCTCCTCGTCCAGCAACGGGCGCCACATCTCGAACACAGCCCGCATGTATTCCTCGGTCTGCAGCAGTCCAGGCACCGCGTGGGTTCCGTACACCCACAGCTCAACGGCTTCCGCCTCCAGCCGAGCCGCGTCCCTGAAGAACGCCGGGTACTGCGCCCGCGCAACCTCCTCCTTCATCTCCTGGAGAACCCCGCCCGCGTCCAGCAGTTCATCTACCACGTCGATGAACCTCGGCGGAGGAATCCGCCGCCCCTGCTCGTACGACGCGATGGTGGACGCCGAATACCCCGTCCGCGCACCGACCTCCGACCGCTCCAGCCCCGCCCGCAGCCGGAACCGCTTCATCTGCCGTCCGAACACCCGCAGGATCCCCGCCCCCGGCTCCGGAGAGGCCGCTTCCGCCTCTCCCTCCCCGGCCGCCGTCTCCCCCGGCTCACTCACCAGCTCGTTCATCGCCCGCTCACCTCCGCCGCCCACTGGTCGGTCCACTGAACTCCCCCGTCTCACCGAGGGACACGGCCCACCACGCCTACACACGCCACCGGAACGCGTACAGCACCCCCGGTCGGCCTCTCACCCGGCGTCGACGCCAGAGCTCAGCGCGCAAGGGAACCGGTGAACGGTCACGGTTCACCAGATCGAGTGCCCGGCCTTACGCGCTCTTCCACCGGATGCTGAAGCAGCACCGGCGGGGTGCCTGCACAGCACACCGAACCCGTTACTCCGAGCAAGTGAATCAATACTCTATTTCTGCATACTATGGTTCAGTTGAGTATGTTCAATACGAGCAAACTCGAAAGGTGACCCATGCCAGGCTTCGTGGGCCGCACATCCGAGCTGGTCACCCTCGACCGTCACCTCCGCTGGGTGCGCGACGGCCGGGGCGACCAGCGCGGCCGTGCCCTGCTCCTCCGTGGCCGGCGCCGTGTCGGTAAGTCCCGGCTCGTCGACCTCTTCTGTGAGCGCGCCCAGGTGCCCCACGTCGTCCACCAGGCCACCCGAGGCGAGGACGCCGGGCGGGAACGGGCCCGCTTCCTCGACGAGGTCCGCCACTCCTCGCTGCCCGACACCGCCCTACTCGCCGGCGTCACCACCGTCGCGGAATGGGACACCGCCCTGCGTCAGCTCGCAGCCGTGCTCCCGGACGACTCCCCCAGCATCGTCGTACTCGACGAACTGCCGTGGATGCTCGAAGGCGACCCGGTCCTGGAAAGCACCCTGCAGACCGTGTGGGACCGGGTGCTGAGCCGAAAGCCCGTGCTGCTCGTCCTCATCGGCAGCGATCTCGCCATGATGGAGCAGCTCTCCGCCTACGGCCGCCCCTTCCACCAGCGAGGGGTCGAGATGGTCCTCGCGCCCCTCTCCCCCTTCGAGGTCATGGTCATGACCGGGCTCCGAGCCGCCGACGCTTTCGACGCGCACCTGATCACCGGCGGGCTGCCCCTCATCTGCCAGGAGTGGCGGGAAGGCGAGAGCCGCACCGGCTTCCTCTCCCGCGCCCTCGACGACCCCACCTCCCCCCTCCTCGTCTCCGCCGAGCGGGCGCTGGCCGCCGAGTTCCCGACCGCCCTCCAGGCGAGGCACGTGCTCTCCGCGATCGGCAGCGGTGAGCGGACCTTCGGGACGATCGCCGCGAAGGCCGGGGCGGCCGACCGCCCCCTCCCGCCCGGCTCGCTCAACCCGGCCCTGCGCACCCTCACGGACAAGCGGCTGATCGCCGTCGACACCCCGCTCTCCACCCGCCCCGGTGACCGCGACCGCCGCTACCGCGTCGCCGACCCCCACCTGCGTTTCTGGCTCGCCTTCCTGGAACGGGGGATCCAGGAGATCGAACGCGGGCGCGGCCGGATCGTGGTCGAGTCGGTCGAGCGCGGGTGGACCTCGTGGCGCGGGCGGGCGATCGAACCCGTCGTACGGGAGTCCCTGGCCCGGCTCCTGCCCGACGACACATGGCCGCAGGTGCGGGAAGTGGGCGGCTGGTGGCCTCGTACCAACAACCCCGAGGTCGACCTCGTCGGGGCGGACCGGTCACCGGCGCGCGAGATCGGGTTCGTCGGCTCGGTCAAGTGGCACGAGCGCGGCTCCTTCGACCATCGTGCCCTGGCCTCGCTGGCCCGGGACGCCCTCGCCGTACCCGGTGCCGACGAGGACACCCCCCTGGTCGCGGTGTCCCGCTCCGGGTTCACGGTGGACGGTCCGACGGCGACGTACGGGCCCGAACAGCTGATGGAGGCCTGGGCTTCCACCGCGTGAGCTCCCTTCTGCCGCTCTGGTCACGCGGCTGGGTGGAGCCAGTCGTTCCCCCTCCGGGACCGCGGCACATCGCAGCACGACAGGTGCCGGCGCTCCGCCTCCAGGAGCACTGGGGCGGCGAGCCGTTGTTCATCGGCCCCGAGGCCGAACGGCGCCACGAGGGACGGTTTCCGGCCAATGACCGCGTACCGGGCCGGTCGGTGTCCCGGTCACCCTGTTGTGGTTGACGGTTGATCAATAACCTTGCGTGGTACACGAAATGACGAGCGCAGGGAGCTCCATGTCCACCGCCCAGCAGGTGCCCGACATCCTCTCGCCCGAGTTCGCGGCCGACCCCTATCCCGCCTACCGGGTGATGCGGGAGACCGCGCCCCTCGTCTGGCACGAGGCGACGAAGAGCTACATCGTCTCGCGCTACGAGGACGTCGAGCGCGTCTTCAAGGACAAGGCCGGGGAGTTCACCACCGACAACTACGCCTGGCAGCTGGAACCCGTGCACGGCAAGACGATCCTGCAGCTCAGCGGGCGGGAGCACGCCGTGCGCCGGGCCCTCGTCGCGCCCGCCTTCCGCGGCAGCGACCTGGAGCGGAAGTTCCTGCCGGTCATCGAGCGCAACTCCCGCGAGCTGATCGACGGCTTCCGGCACACCGGATCCGCCGACCTGGTCGCCGACTACGCCACCCGCTTCCCGGTCAACGTCATCGCCGACATGCTGGGCCTGGACAAGGCCGACCACCCCCGCTTCCACCGCTGGTACACGGCCGTCATCGCCTTCCTCGGGAACCTGTCGGGCGACGCCGGGGTGACGGCGGCCGGCGAGCGGACCCGGGTGGAGTTCGCCGAGTACATGCTGCCGATCATCCGGGAGCGCCGCGAGAACCCGGGCGACGACCTGCTGTCCGTGCTGTGCGCCGCCGAGGTCGACGGGGTGCGGATGAGCGACGAGGACGTCAAGGCGTTCTGCAGCCTGCTGCTCGCCGCGGGCGGCGAGACCACCGACAAGGCCATCGCCGGCATCTTCGCCAACCTGCTGCGCCACCCCGACCAGCTCGCCGCGGTCCGCGCGGACCGCTCGCTGATCCCGCGGGCCTTCGCCGAGACCCTGCGGTTCACCCCGCCCGTCCACATGATCATGCGGCAGTCCGCGACGGAGGTGGAGCTCAGCGGCGGCACCGTGCCCGCGGGCGCCACCGTCACCTGTCTGATAGGCGCCGCCAACCGCGACGAGAGGCGCTACGCCGATCCCGACCGCTTCGACGTCTTCCGCGACGACCTGACCACCACGACGGCCTTCTCCGCCGCCGCCGACCACCTCGCGTTCGCGCTCGGCCGGCACTTCTGCGTCGGCGCGCTGCTGGCCAAGGCGGAGGTGGAGATCGGCGTCGGCCAGCTCCTCGACGCCATGCCCGACGTGCGTCTCGCCGACGGGTTCGAGCCGTCCGAGCTGGGCGTGTTCACCCGCGGACCGCAGAGCCTGCCGGTGCGGTTCACTCCCGTGAAGGGCTGATCCGCACGGAGGGACCGGTACGGGCGGTCCGCACGGGTCGCTCCGTGCCGGCCCGCCCCTTCCCCGCCCCCGGCCCGCCGGTCCGCGCCGCGGTCCGGGCCCCGCCGGGGTGCCCGGAAAGGCCCGCTACCGCACCACCGGCGTGAACCGCACCGGAAGCGACGACAGCCCCCGCATCCAGATCGACGGCCGCCAGGTCAGTTCCTCCGGGTCCACGGCCAGCACCAGGTCGGGCAGCCGTTCCAGCAGCGTCTCGACCGCCGTCCGCGCCATCACGTCCGCCAGCAGCGGCGCCGGGTACGGGC
Organism: Streptomyces sp. NPDC059787; assembly: GCF_042732315.1. Classification (NCBI taxonomy): domain Bacteria; kingdom Bacillati; phylum Actinomycetota; class Actinomycetes; order Kitasatosporales; family Streptomycetaceae; genus Streptomyces; species Streptomyces sp. NPDC059787. The sequence continues at coordinate 28,619 of NZ_JBHWHX010000052.1, read as the reverse complement.
AGCGGTGCTCGCCGTTGCTGAACGACAGGTGCGCGGCGTTCTCCGCGCCCACGTGTCCCTCCGGCCAGATCTGCGGGTCGGTGTTGGCCGCGGCCAGCCCCAGCACCAGGCAGTCGCCGGCCCGGATCTGCCGGCCGCCCAGCTGGACGTCCCGTACCGCCCACCGCCCGATGAAGTTCTGCGTCGGCGTGTCCAGCCACAGCACCTCGTTGAGCGCCTCGCCCACGCTGAGCCGGCCGCCCGAGACGTTCACGGCGAACCGCTCGTCCGTCAGCAGCAGGCGCAGCGTGTTGCAGATCCAGTTCGCCGTCGGCTGCTGCGCCGCCGCGATCACGGAGATCAGGTCCTGGACGACCTCCTCGTCCGTCAGACCGGCCGGGTGGGTCAGCATGCGCGAGGTGATGTCCGGGCCGGGGGCGGCCCGCTTCTCCTTCACCAGCTGCCGCAGCCGCTCGCCCACGCGCCCGTACGCCGCCACCGGGTCGTCGCCCTCCCCCGCGTCCAGGGAGATCCGCAGGTCGTCGACGAGCCGGCGGGTGTCCTCGCCCGAGGTCGGCATCCCGCACAGCTGCACCACGGTGCGCATCGGCAGGGCGTGCGCGTAGTCGGCCATCAGCTCCGCCTGGCCGCTGCCGGCGAACCGGGCGATGAGGTCGTCGGCGATCAGCAGGCAGTCGTGGGACAGCTCGAACTGGTCGACCCCCTCCAGCGCCTCGGTGATCACCCCGGACCGCCGCCGGTGCTCCTCGCCCTCGGTGAACAGCACCGACGGCTGGTACCCGACGAAGGGCAGCAGCGGCCAGTCCTGCGGGATGTTCTCCCACTGGTTCCAGCGCCGCGAGTCCCGTGCGAACAGCTCGTCGTGGCCGGTCACGTACGTGAGTTCGGAGTAGCCCAGCACCAGCCAGGCCGGGATGCCGCCGTCGAGCACCACGGGCGCGACGGGGCCGTGCTCCCTGCGCAGCGCGCGGTAGAGCTGCGACGGCGTCTGCTGGTACTCGAGCCCCGTCAGGCTCACCGCCCCGGCGTGGGCGGGACACCCCGGGGGCGCCGGGGGTGCCGGGTGCGCGTAGGGGCCGCCTGGGTCGGTCACAGTGTCGCCTCCTCGGCGATGGCCATGGCGTGGAGATGGTTCACGAGGGTGATCAGCACGTCCTTGCCGGAGTGCCGGACCCGGGCGTCGCAGTCGACCATCGGCACGTGGGCGGGCAGGGCGAGCGCCTGGCGGATCTCGTCCAGGGAGTACCGGTCGGTGTCGTCGTCGAACCGGTTCACGGCCACCACGAAGGGCGTGCGGTGGTGCTCCAGCCGGTCGATCGCGTACCAGGAGTCGTCCATCCGGCGCGTGTCCACGAGGACCACGGCGCCCAGCGTCCCCGAGAACAGCCGGTCCCACAGGAACCAGAAGCGCTCCTGGCCGGGCGCCCCGAACAGGTACAGCACCATGCGGTCGTTGAGGCTGATCCGCCCGAAGTCGAACGCGACCGTGGTGGTGGTCTTCGACGTCACCGCGCCGGTCTCGTCGACGCCCACGCCGGCCTGGGTCATCACCTCCTCGGTGTTGAGTGGCCGGATCTCGCTCACGGAGCGGACCAGGGTCGTCTTGCCGACGCCGAACCCGCCCACGACGACGATCTTCAGACCGGTCTCCGCGGTGTCGTTCAGCGGTGTGCGGTGGGAGGGCAGCTCAGAGGTTGCGGAGCCCATGGAGCACCTCTTGGAGTAGGGCGGAATCAGGCAGGGAGGCGACGGACGGCGCCGCGCGCGGATGGCGGGCGGTGATGCGGCCGGTGTCCAGCAGGTCGCCGAGCAGGATCCGCACCACCATGACCGGCAGCCCGAGCTCCGCGGCGATCTCGACGACGGCGACGGGGTGCCGGCACAGCTCCAGGATCCGGGCGTGCTCCGACTGCATCCCCGGCACCGGCCCGCTCTCGCTGACGATGAGGGTGACCAGGTCGAAGGACTCGTCGGCGCGGCTGCGGCCGCCGGTGACGGTGTAGAGCCGGTCCGGGTCACCCGTGTCGACGGGTTTGCGTGTCACGAGGTGCCGCTCCCCCCGGACTGGTTGCGCGGCTCGGCCCGCAGGTGCTCGCCGATCTGCTCGACCAGCTCCGTCATCTGGTGGCCGACCACTCCGGGATCGGCGTCCTCCCGGGCGACGACGGCGAGGTGCGCCCCCTCGCCGGCCTCCACGATGAACAGCAGGCCGCCGTGGAACTCGGTCATCGACTGCCGGACGCCGCCGGTGCCGTCGCCGAACTCCATGGAGGCCCCCTGGGCGAGGGCCTGGATGCCGGAGCAGATCGCCGACAGCTGGTCGGCACGGTCGAGCGTCAGGTGCTCGCTCCAGCAGAGCTTCAGGCCGTCCCGGGACAGGACCAGGGCGTGACGTGCGCCGGGGGTCTGTTCCAGGAGGCCCTGCAGGAGCCAGCTGAGGCTGTTGTCGGTGGTCTGCATGATGGGTGATGGGACGGTGGTGTCCGGCTGACCGGTCACCGGCCCGTTCCTCCTATCTCACGAGCTCGAGCGGGAAGGGGCGCCGTCGCCCCGGACGCCGTACGGGAAGAAGGGAGTGACGCCGTACGGGAAGGGGTGGGACTACGGAGCGGCGGGCGGCTCCGAGCCGGGCCGGGCGGCCGGTCCGGCGGTGCCGTTTCCGGACTGCCGCGCGCGGTGGAAGGCGCCGAACCGCGAGCCCGCGTCGCGTGCCGGGCGGCGCGTCGACGCCGTGTCGCCGGCCTGGGCGGACGCGGACTGGCGCTGTTCGCGTTCGCGCTCCGCCTCGGCCATGGTGCGGCCGGGGGCGCGGACCGGCAGACCGTTCGGCGTGGTGCCGTCGGGCCGCCGGTGCCGTCCCGGTTCGGGCAGTTCGGGCCGTGCGGTGGGGTGCCCGGTGGCCGGGGGCAGTGCCGCGGCCGCGGGACGGGCGGTGGGTTCGGGCAGTTCGGGCCATGCGGTGGAGTGCCCGTCGGCCGGGGGCAGTGCCGCGGTCGCGGGACGGGCGGTGGCATCGGGCAGCGGGGCCGGGGCGGGCGCGGCGGGTACCGCGTCGGGCCGGGGGGCCGTCTCGTGCGGGACCAGGTCGCGCTGCTGGGCGAGCAGGTCCAGGGGCAGCAGGACGACGACGCCGGTGCCGCCGCGGGAGGAGGGGCGGTAGTTGACGCTGATGCCGTACTTCGCCGCGAGCCGTCCCACCACGGCCAGGCCGAGCCGGGTGCCCTGCAGCGAGGCGAGGTCGGTGGCGCGGCCGGTCACGGCCTCCTCGGCGCGGCGCATCGCCGCGTCGGCCATCTTCAGGCCGCTGTCCTCGATGGTGACGACGATGCCGGCGCTGCGGTCCTCGACGTAGACGTGCACCTCGTCGATGGGCGGGGAGAAGTTCGCGGCGTTGTCCATCAGCTCGGCGAGCAGGTGCATCACGCCCTCGGCGGCGAAGCCGGAGACCGCGGCGCGGGTGGAGCAGTGCAGGCGCACCCGCTGGTAGGCGGCGATGCGGCCGACGGCGCCGCGCAGGATGCTCTCCATCACGATCGGCTTGTTCCAGGCGCGGCTGGACCTGCCGCCCATGAGCAGCGCCAGCCGGTCGGTCATCAGGCCGAGCTGGGAGGTGCTGTGGTCCAGCTTCAGCAGGTCCCCGAAGACCTCCTCGCCGTACCGCTCCTGCATCTCCCGCAGGTCGGCGAGCATCCGCACGGCCTTGGCCTGGACGCGGCTGAGCGCCTTGGCGGAGGCGGCCTGTGCCGCGGCGGCGCGCCGCTCGCTGTGGGCGAGCTCGCGGATGAACGATTCGGCCGGGGCGCGCAGCCCCGGCAGCCGGGGCAGGTCGACCTCGGCGAGCACGGTGTCGGCGGACCGGCCGTCGCGCAGCCGGGCGACCGCGGCGGGCAGCGTCTCCGTCACGAAGCGCTCGTGCTCGGCCGCCGCCTGTTCCAGTTCGGCGCGCATCGTGCGGTATTCGCCGTCCAGGGCGACCGCCCGCCGCACGTCCTCCTCGACGGTGACGGCGACGGTGTGCGCGAGCCGCCGCAGTTGCGGGTCGGACGGCGGCGGCACGCTGCCCAGCACGTCGGCCGCGCTCGCGCCCTCCCTCAGCCGCTGGGCCACGGCGGGCAGCGTCGTACCGGCCAGGTGCGAGATCTCGGCCGAGAGCCGGGCCGCCTCCGCCTTGAGCCGGCTGTTCTCCGACTCCCGTTCGGCGGCCGCGCGGCGGGCCCGGTGGAGGAGCCGGTGGTCGACGAGGACGGTGACGGCCACGCACACCCAGCCGGCCGCCACCACGGCCAGGGTCCACGTGGAGGAGCCGGACGGTGCCAGGGCGACCGCCGTGCCGCCGGCGGCGGCGCTCGTCACCAGCACGGCCGCCCGTGCGGCGAACGAGGTGCGCGGTGCCCCCGCCGATGGGTGCTGGCTGGGCGAAGCAGGCACTGGCATGGAGCGGTCCCTCGGTCGGTGAGAGCAGGGGAATCGGGGCGGCGGCACGACGGCAGCCGCGGGCCGGGAAGGAGGTCAGCCAACAGGAGGGCGATCTTCCGACCACGTACGGCTCATGCTAATCACCCTGGTGTGCGAGAAGGTCCCGCTTGTTGCATGGTCCGTCAACAATCCGAGTTCGTCGTGAACCCGTCGTTCGTGCGTCCCGCCGTGATATCCGGGACGACGTCGGACGGAACCGGCCGGAGGGCGGGAATACGCGCGTCAAGCCCCCTGACACGGGGTCACCTTGCCTCTGCCGTCCGGGACTCACCCGCCCCCTCGCCCGCACGAACTGTCGATTTCCGGCCAACTATGCGTACACCGAGGCCCCTTCGCGCTCGGACCGTCGTGACGGTCGAGCCGCCGGGGTGTGGGAATGCCGCTGATCGTGAAAGTTCCGTGACGGCGGCCCGTGGGGAGCGGGACACGGGGTGAGCCGTGCGCCGGGAAATCGTCACAGCGCCGTCGACCGGAACCTCATGGGGTTCACCCGTCGTGGACGTCCCGGACGTGCCCGCCGCCGGAGCGTCCGCGCGTGATGCGGAGCCGACGTCGGCTGCGGTGGAGGAGGAACCCGCCGGTCTCGGCGACGGGTTCCGTCCGGCTCGTCCGGGCGCGGCGAACCGGTGGCCGGGCGGAACGGCCGGCTCACCGTCGGCCGCCGCCGGGGGATCAGGCCGGGTTCGGCCGTCCACCGCACGGGCCCCCTGCCGGCCGGAGGATCAGCCGCCGCCGAGCCAGGCGGTCGGGTCCGTGTACTGGCCGTCGAGGAGGACCTCGAAGTGGAGGTGCGGGCCGGTGGACAGGCCTGTCGAGCCGACGAGTCCGACGGCCTGGCCGGTGGTCACGCTCTGGCCGGTGGTCACCTGGAGGGCGGACAGGTGGCTGTAGGTGGTCTCCAGCCGTTTCCCGTCGACCGTGCCGTGGTCGACGACCACGCGGTAGCCGTAGGCCGAGGTCAGGCCGGCGAACTCGACCCGTCCCTCCCATGACGCGGACACCTGGGCTCCCTGCGGCGCGCCGAAGTCGACGCCCGTGTGGAGTTTGGTGACCCCGGTCAGCGGGTGCGCGCGCGAACCGAACGGCGAGGTGACGGTCAGCGTGGTGACGGGCGGTGTCAGCAGCGCGCCGGCGACCCGGCCGGTCTCCTGCTCGGGGTTCTGCCGGACCAGGGCGTCGTACCGCGGCAGCCGCTTCTTGACCTCGGCGACGAACGTGCGGGCCGGGGCCGGGACCTTGCCGGCCTTCTTGACCTGGTCCGTCCCGGTCGCGTACGCGGCGAGCGTGAGGTCGGCGACGTCGCCGTTGACGGTGCCCTCGGTGCGCAGCGCGGTCATCTTCTCCGCCAGGGAGCAGTCCTGCCGCCCCAGCGCCATGATCGCGTCGACCGCGTCGTGCGGCGAGGACGTGCCGTTGCCGTCGTCGTCCCGGCCCCAGGTCTTCCAGCCGGCGTCCGTGAAACGGGCGATGCCCCGCTCGGAGAGGCTCGCGGTGTCGTCCTGCCACCCGGAGAGCCGGTCGATGTGCGCGGCGAGGAGCGCAGGGGTGACGCCCGTGCAGTCCGCGGTCGCCTTGCGCAGCCAGGGGACGTAGGAGCCGTCCACGTTGCCGACGGCCGACTCCGAGCCGCCCGGCGCCTGGTCCTGCGGCAGGGCCGTGTCGAGGACACCGGTCAGGGAGAGGAAGCCGAAGACCCCGGTGAGCGTCACCACGCCGGGCAGCACGATCAGGGTGAAGGGGCCGGGGCCACGACGACGGCGGCGGCGCGGCTCCGTGGCGGTCGGCCCCGTGGCGGCCGGCCCCGTGGCGGCCGGCCCCGTGGCGGCCGGCCCCGTGGCGGCCGGCCCCGTGGCGGCCGGCCCCGTGGCGGCCGGCTCCGTGGCGGGTGTCCGCGGTTCGGGCCGCGCCGTGTCGTCGTCCGCGGACTCGTTCTGTGCGGCCTCGTTCCCGGTCGTCCCCGCCGCGAGGGGGTACGCCGTGCCTTCCCTGTCCTCGGTCACGTGCCGGGCCGGCTCCAGGTAGGCGCCGCGGCGGGGCGTGATGTCGGCGGGGTGTATCGGCTCACGCTCAGACGCTAGCGGGCCCGTGACGCGAGGTCACCGGTCGCGAGGACAGGTCGAACTGCCCGATGGGGCACCGCCGATGCACGGCACGACAGCATCGGCCGGCCGCAGGAACGCGGCCCACTCCCGCACCCCGGTTCCCGGAGGACCTCAGTTCCAGCAGCCGGTCTTCGCCCCGTCCGTCTCGGACCCGACCTCGATGTGGAATCCGGAGCCCGAGTCGAACTCCGGCCCGGCCTCGTAGTCGTACTCGATCTTGAGTTGGCGGGCGGTCGTGAACCACACGGTCAGCGTCAGAGCGTCGCCGTCCCCGCCCTTGGTGAAGCACAGTCCGGCTTCCGTGGCGGCGACGTCCGGGTCCATGGGGTCGGACCGCAGTTGCCAGCCGTCCGCCTCGGCGGTGGTGCGGTAGAAGTCGACGACCTCCTGCCGGGAGCCGGGGAAGGCGTAGGTGCGCTCGGCGTACAACCAGGCGTCACCGCTGTCGTCGAGGCATTCCGCGTCCACCGGGGCGAAGTCCTTCGGGACGGTCGCGCCGGGAGGGACGGAGGTCAATACGGGCTGCGCGCTCAGTTCCTTCACCCGTGCCTCGGTCCCCTCGCAGGTGCTGAACGGGGACAGAGAGGAGCAGCCGGTCAGGCCGACGGCCATGAGGGCGGTGGCCAGCAGCAGTGCGGTGGGCGGTGCGGTCGAACGGACTGGGCGCATCGGCGAACGCAGCGGCATGAGGGTCTCCCGGAGGGGCGTGGGTGCGGGCGCGAAGGGCTGCCGCCGACGAAGGCGCGTGCCCGCCGCACTGCTGCCGGCCACCGCCCTCATGGGCGCCACCGAGCCGCTTGGCGGCAGACGAGTCGGGCTGTACGCCGGGTTCTGTTCCGGCGGGTCCTCGCGGGCCCGCCGGCGACGGCCATCCATCTAGGGCCGGTGTTGCCACCGGCCTCGTGCGGTCTACCCGCGGACTCGGGCGGGCAGCCCTGATGCGTCCGCGCAGAGACACCGGGGTGTCTCCTCTTGACCTTGCTCCGGGTGGGGTTTACCTAGCTGCCCAGGTCGCCCTGGGCACTGGTGGTCTCTTACACCACCGTTTCACCCTTACCCGACGCCGAAGCGCCGGGCGGTCTGTTTTCTGTGGCACTGTCCCGCGGGTCACCCCGGGTGGCCGTTAGCCATCACCCTGCCCTGTGGAGCCCGGACGTTCCTCGGGAAGTCCCGTGAGGGACTCCACGCGGCCGCCCGCCCGGCTCGTCTGCCGTGCCGACCATGATACCGGGCGCGGGCGGGGCTTCGGCGCGGCGGCCGTCGCCAGGACCGAGCCGCGCCCTGGTCCGACGGGCTTGTTCCCGTACCCGTACGTCCGTCACCGCGCACCCCCGCCCACAGGGGGTCAGAGGAAGTCGGCGGTGTCCAGGTCGAAGGCGAAGGGGGCGGGGAGGGTCAGCGGCTTGCCCAGGGGACGGGTGCGGCGCTCGTGGTACTCGTCCCCTTTCGGGTCGCTGAACAGCGTGATCGCGGAGGCTTCGCGGTCGACGAGGAGGTAGAGGGGGATGCCGCCGCGGGCGTAGCAGCGCGGCTTGGTCTCGCGGTCGGTCTCGGGTCTGGCATCGGTCACTTCCACCACCATGGCGACGCCCGCACAGGGCATCCAGGGATCGGCTCCCCTGTAGAGCCGTAGGTCGCTGGGGGCGAGGGTGCCGTCCGGGACCACATGGTCCTGTGGGCAGGCGTGCGCGCTCTTCAGCTTCAGGCCCTTGGTCCCGGAGAAGGCCATGGCGGTGCGGGAGCCGGTGTGGATCCGGCTCGCGATCCGGCTGAGGCAGTGCTCGTGCGACCCGTCCGGCAGTGGCCTGAGGAGGAACTCTCCTTCGATGAGTTCTGCCCGGAAGCCCTCCGGGGTGTTCAGAGCGGCGAACCAGTCCAGGAGGAGGTTCTCGGAGATCGGGTCGCATGTGATCACGATGCTGTGCCTCGCTTTCGTTCGTCGGACGGACTGGCGCAGGGACGGCTCGCTTCGGGGGACGGACGGGGCCTTTCACTCGACGGGGTTCGCTTGACCCTGCCGCAGCGTCAACGTTTCTACTGGGGCCATGCGGATCGGAGAACTCGCCGCGGCCGTCGGTGTCACCACGCGGGCCGTGCGGCACTACCACCGGTCGGGGCTGTTGCCGGAGCCGGAGCGGCTGGGCAACGGGTACCGGGACTACGGGCTGCGGCACGCCGTCGTGCTGGCGCGGATCAGGCGGCTGACCGAGCTGGGGCTGGGGCTCGCCGAGGTGCGGGACGTGCTCGCGGACGACGCGGGGAAGGAGCTCGCCGAGGTGCTGACGGAGCTGGACGAGGACCTGGCGCGGCAGGAGGCCGCGATCCGGGAGCGGCGGGCGCGGCTGCGGACCCTGCTGGAGAGCGAGGGCGGGCTGAGCACCGAGGGGCCGGTCTCGCCGGAGCTGGCCGCGCTGTTCCGGGACACGGCCCATCTGGCCGACTCCCCCATGGCGGTCAAGGACCGCGAGATGCTCGCGCTCCTCGAGACCACGGCGCCGCCGGAGGAGCGGGAGCGGCTGATGGGGCTGCTCGGCGGTGTGGTGAGCGCGCCGGGCGGGGCGGAGCGGGCGCGTGCCCTGTACGGGATACTCGACGCGCTCGCCGACGCCGATCCGGACGATCCGCGTGTGGAGGAGGCCGCCCGCGCCCTCGCCGCGTCCGTGCCGGACGGGCTGGTCCCGGAGGGGACCGGTCTCGATGAGGCCGACGGCTTCCTGCGGGCCCTCTACGCCGACTTCGCGCCGGCCCAGGCGGAGGCGTTCCGCCGCATGCTGCGGATCGTCACGGAGGGGCGGTCATGAGGGGGGTGCGGGTGGTGTGGGCGCCGGTCCGGCACGAGCTGCGGCTGATGACGAGCCTCTGGCTGTGGGTGGCCCGGCGCAGGCACGGTGTCGGCGGCGGTACGGCGTTCGGGTACGCGCGCGGGCAGGCGGCCCTGACGTACGGGTTCGCGTTCGTGTGCGTGGTCGAAACGGTGGCGATGTCCGTGCTGCTGCGCGACTGGCCGGCGGTGCACGCGGTGGTGCTCTTCCTCGACGTGTACACCGTCGTCTTCGTCGTCGCCCTGCACGCCGCGTCCGTCGTACGGCCCCATGTGGTGGGTGACGGTGTGCTGCGGGTGCGCCGGGCCGTGCACGTCGATCTGCGGATACCCCTCGGGCGGATCGCCTCGGTCCGGCGTGAGCTGCGGATGACTCACGAGGCGGCAAAGGGGGAACTCGATCTCGCCGTCGGTGCGCAGACGACCGTCACGGTCGAGCTCACCGAGCCGGTCACCCACGTCACCTTCTTCGGGCGTCCCCGCGAGATCCGTGTGGTCCGCTTCCACGCGGACGACTCCGACGGGCTGGTCCGCGCGCTCGCCGCACCCTGCGCCCCTTCTCCTCGGTGACGGCGGTCCTCCACGGCGCCGAACCGGACCGGCAGGCACACGCCGTACGCTGACTTCGAGCTCGATCGAAGGAGTACGTGTGCTTGTCCTGCTGCCGCCGTCCGAAGGAAAGGCCGCTTCCGGCCGCGGTGCCCCGCTGAAGCCCGAGTCGCTGTCGCTGCCGGGGCTGGCCGCCGCGCGGGAGGCCGCCCTGGCCGAGCTGGTGGACCTGTGCACCGGCGACGAGGACAAGGCGCGCGAGGTGCTCGGGCTGAGCGAGGGGCTGCGGGGCGAGGTCGCGAAGAACGCGGAGCTGCGGACCGCCGGGGCGCGGCCCGCCGGGGAGATCTACACCGGGGTGCTGTACGACGCCCTGGACCTGGCGTCCCTGGACGCGGCGGCGAAGCGGCGGGCGGCGGCGTCCCTGCTGGTCTTCTCCGGGCTGTGGGGCGCGGTCCGGGTCACCGACCGGATTCCCTCCTACCGCCTCTCGATGGGCGTGAAGCTGCCCGGCCTCGGCGCGCTGGGCGGGCACTGGCGTGCGCCGATGGCTCAGGTGCTGCCCGAGGCGGCCGGGAACGGGCTGGTGCTGGACCTGCGGTCGGCGGCGTACGCGGCGGCCTGGAAGCCGAAGGGCGAGGTGGCGGCGCGGACGGCGACCGTACGGGTGCTGCACGCGCCGACGCGGAAGGTGGTCAGCCACTTCAACAAGGCGACCAAGGGACGGATCGTACGGAGCCTGCTGACGGCCGGGGCCGCGCCGAAGGACCCCGCCGGGCTGGTGGAGGCGCTGCGGGACCTCCGGTACGAGGTGGAGGCGACGGCGCCGGCCAGGGCGGGGGCGGCGTGGGCGCTGGACGTGCTGGTGGACGAGGTGCACTGACCCATCCATTGCACCATGCGCAATGAGCTTTGCGCAGTGTGCATCGAGGCGGGCAGGATGACGTCATGCGCTCTCCCCTGCCCTCCTCGGATTCCTCCTCCGTGCTGGATCTCGCTCCCGTCGTGCCCGTCGTCGTCGTCGAGGACGCCGCCGACGCCGTACCGCTGGCGCGGGCGCTGGTGGCCGGGGGCCTGCCCGCGATCGAGGTGACCCTGCGGACGCCCCCCGCGCTCGACGCGATCCGGGCGATCGCCGGTGAGGTGCCGGACGCCCTGGTCGGCGCCGGGACGGTGATCACGCCGGAACAGGTGGGCGAGGCGGTGGCGGCCGGGGCGCGGTTCCTGGTCAGCCCGGGGTGGACGGACGTACTGCTGGACGCCATGCGGGCGTCCGGGGTGCCGTTCCTGCCGGGGGTGTCCACCGTTTCCGAAGTGGTGGCGCTCCTCGAGCGGGGGGTGCGGGAGATGAAGTTCTTCCCGGCGCAGGCGGCGGGCGGTACGGCGTACCTGAAGTCGCTCGCCGGTCCGCTTCCGCAGGCCCGCTTCTGCCCGACCGGGGGCATCGGACCCGACTCCGCGCCGGACTATCTCGCGCTGCCCAACGTGGGGTGCGTGGGCGGGAGCTGGATGCTTCCGGCGGACGCGGTGGCCGCCCGGGACTGGGGGCGCGTCGAGGCGCTGGCGCGTGCGGCGGCGGGGCTCAGTCCTGACGCAGGTGCGAGGTGTCGTTGAACAGGCGGACGCTGGCGTTGCCGTCGGCGTAGTACGCCACGGCGGAGAGCGAGGCCGCCGAGAGTTCCATACGGAACAGGGCCTCGGGCGGTGCGCCCAGGGCGAGGCGTACGAAGGTCTTGATCGGTGTCACGTGGGTGACGAGCAGGACCGTACGGCCCCGGTACTCGGCGGTCAGCCGGTCGCGGGTGGCGGCGACCCGGGCGGCGGTGGCCGCGAAGCTCTCGCCGCCGCCGGTGGGTTCGGCGTCCGGGGAGGACAGCCAGGCGTTCAGGTCGTCGGGGTGACGTTCGCGGACCTCGCCGAAGGTGAGGCCCTCCCACGCGCCGAAGTCCGTCTCGCGCAGCCCGTCCTCCACGGCCACGCCGAGCCCGAGACGGGCGGCGACGATGCCGGCGGTCTCGCGCGTACGGGCGAGGGGCGAGGCGACGACCGCCTGGACGGTCCCGCGCCGGGCGAGGAACTCGGCGACCTTCTCGGCCTGCTCCCGGCCGACGGAGGAGAGGGAGGGGTCACTGCCGCCACTGCCCGAGAAACGCTTCTGCGGCGTCAGCGGGGTCTCGCCGTGCCGCAGCAGTACGAAGGTGGCGGGCGGCCCCAGATCGGCGGGCGCCCACCCGGCACTGGGCGTGGCGACGGCTTGCGCGGCGCGGAGGTCGGCGTCGGCTCTGGCGCCGGCGGCCTCGGGTGCGGCACCGGTTCCGGTCGCACCGGAGGCGGCATCGACGGCCTCGGCAACGGTGCCGCCCTCGGGTGCGACGCCGTTCCCGGTCGCCCGCGCGGCCCGCGCATCGGCGCCGGCGGGCTCGGAGGCGTTCACGCCCTCGGGCGTGGCGCCCGTCCCCGCCGCCCCGGAGGCGGGCGCGGTGCCGGTTCCGGTCGCCCGCGCGGCCCGCACACCCGCGTCGGCACCGGAGGCGTGCATGCCCCCGGCCGCGGCACCCGCCCCGGAGGCGGGCGCGGCACCGGTTCCGATTGCCCGCGCGGCCCGCACACCCGCGTCGGCACCGGAGGCGTGCATGCCCCCGGCCGCGGCACCCGCCCCGGAGGCGGGCGCGGCACCGGTTCCGATTGC